>JAJYFB010000078.1 GCA_021785495.1 Acidobacteriota bacterium
GTGAAGCCGGCCATCGAGGTCTGCGGCCGGTCGTAGGGAATGCGGCGCGTGATCGTGAAGCGCGGACCGCAGTGGGTGCAGTTCAGGAAGGGATAGCGATAGCGGCGATCCTGCGGATCGAACAGCTCGCGCAGGCAATCGGCGCAGGTGGCCGCGTCGGCGGGAATTCCGGTCGATACCTGCCCATCGGCCTTGCTGGCGACAATCGCGAATCCGGATGCGCCCGTGGCTCGCGCGGCAAAGACCTCGACAGCGTCGATCCGCGCCAGCGGCGGCGCTTCCGCTTGCAGGCGGCGAAGAAAATCCGCGAGCCGCTCCACCGGCCCTTCGACTTCGATCGTCACGCCGCCGGTCGAGTTGCCGATCGTGCCCGCCAATCCCTCCTCGCGCGCCAGACGGTAAACGAACGGGCGAAAGCCGACGCCCTGCACCACGCCGCGCACTGCGAACCGCTGCCGCACAATCTCTTCGTGCGTCTCCGGCTCTCGATGCGATTCTGCGGTCAATGGCTACGCCTCGCTTCGAGAATCAGCATAGCGCAGAGAGGACCAGGCTGCGGTTCATCCTGCTTCCGCACATGCAATTTCCATGCGCCGTGCGAGGCCGCGCTGGTGCGCACCCTCTTTGCGAGAAAGGAAGTCGATGGCTCGCCGTTTCGGGAATTGCGCGTCTCTATGTCACAGAATGGTACGTTCGCGCGCCCTCGTGACTGCTGTCACCGATTGCACAAAGCCGAAACATATAGAAAACTTGTAGTTGGTTCCCCGCAAGACCCATTGCTTTGGCGTGCAAACGCCCGCACACGCAAACGAAGTTGACCGAAAGAACGACCCAGGAGGAATTGTGCCCGTATTCACTCCGCCGCCGTTACCGAGCGATGACAAGCGCTGGAAGATCGTGAACGGCACCATGCGCAAAAACGGCTTCGCCCGTCACGCACTGATTGAAACGCTGCATACCGTGCAGTCGTCGTTTGGCTGTCTGGACGACGACGCCATTCGCTTTGTCGCGCAATCGCTCCGCGTGCCGTTGAGCCAGGCATACGGCGTGGCCACCTTTTACCACTACTTCACGCTCAAGCCGCCCGGAAAGCACACCGTCACGGTCTGCACCGGCACGGCCTGCTACATCAAGGGCGCCGACAAGTTGATTGCCGCGGCGGAAAACAAGCTCGGCGTCCAGCAGGGACAGACGACGCCGGATGGGCAGGTGAGCCTGATGACGGCCCGCTGCGTGGGCGCCTGCGGCCGGGCTCCGGTGGTGCTCTGCGACGGCGAGCTGGCCGGACAGATGAGCGTCGAGGAGATGCAGGCGCAACTGGAAAGGTGGATCGTGGAATGACCATCGAGGAACTGGATCAGATTGCCGCATCGGTGCGTACCGAGCGGGAGCAATACGATCACGAGATCAACGTTTGTCTGGGCACCGGCTGCCTGAGCCAGCACTCGGACCGGGTCAAGGAAGCGCTCGCCCAGGCCGTCGAGGCTTCGGGCAAGAAGGTGTATGTGCGCCGCACCGGCTGCATGGGCCTGTGCGCGGCCGGTCCCCTGGTGCTTGTCGATCCCGAGAGCACGCTCTATCAGCACGTGCATGCGAGCCACGCGGAAACAATCGCCGCCAGCCTGGGCGGCGCGCCGGTCGCCGAGCTGCAATGCGACCTGCGCGATCACTTCGATCAGCAGGTGCACGTCGTGCTCGAAAACTCCGGCCGCATCGATCCCGAGCGCGTCGAGGATTACATCGCCAACGACGGCTATCGCGCGTTGTTAACGGCGCTCAACGACATGACTCCGCAGGGCGTCATCCGCCAGATCACCGAGAGCGGTCTGCGCGGCCGCGGCGGCGGCGGCTACCCGACCGGCCTCAAATGGGGCACGGTGGCCAAGGCCAAAGGCGACGTGAAGTACGTGATCTGCAACGGCGACGAGGGCGACCCCGGCGCGTTCATGGATCGCAGCGTGCTCGAAAGCGATCCGCATCGCGTGCTCGAAGGCATGGCCATTGCGGCCTACGCCGTCGGCGCCAGCAAGGGCTACATCTATGTGCGCGCCGAGTATCCGCTGGCGGTCAGCCGTTTGACGGCCTGTCTGCGCGACGCGCGGCGTCACGGGCTGCTCGGCAACGGCATCGGCAACACGCCTTTCAACTTCGATGTGGAGATCCGCCTCGGCGCCGGCGCCTTTGTCTGCGGCGAAGAGACGGCGCTGATCGCCTCGATCGAAGGCAGGCGCGGCACGCCCAAGCCGCGGCCTCCGTATCCAGCCGTCAGCGGCCTCTGGGGCAAGCCCACGCTCATCAACAACGTGGAAACCCTGGCCAACATTGCGCCTATCATCCGCAAAGGCGGCCGCTGGTTCGCCGGTATGGGCTCGGAGCGCAGCAAGGGCACCAAGGTCTTCGCCCTCACCGGCAAGATCGCCAACACGGGCCTGGTTGAAGTGCCCATGGGCATCAAGCTGCGCGAGATCATCGAGGGCATCGGCGGCGGTGTGCCGGGCGGCCACAAGTTCAAGGCCGTGCAGACCGGCGGCCCCTCGGGCGGCTGCCTGCCCGAGTCGATGCTCGACATCGGCGTCAGCTACGACGCGCTGCTGAGCGTGGGCTCGATCATGGGCTCCGGCGGCATGATCGTCATGGACGACACCTCGTGCATGGTCAACGTGGCGCGTTTCTTCATCGAGTTCTGCATGACCGAGTCCTGCGGCAAGTGCATTCCCTGCCGCGCGGGCACGGCCCAGATGTTCACGCTGCTGACGCGCATCTGCACCGGCAAGGGAACCATGGACGACCTGGCGCTGCTTGAAGATCTCTGCTCCACGGTCAAGGAGGCCAGCCTGTGCGGCCTCGGCCAGACGGCGCCCAATCCCGTGCTGAGCACCCTCAAATACTTCCGCCACGAGTACATCGAGCACATCGAGCACAAACGCTGTCCGGCCGGCGTCTGCCAAATGGAAGCGGCAGAGGAGGTTCACGCATGAGCCCAGTGGAAACCGACGTCAAAACCCTGGTCATCGACGGCAAGGAAGTCAGCGCGCACGCCGGGCAGACGATTCTGGAAGTGGCGCGCGAAAACGAGATCGCCATTCCGACCCTCTGCCAGCTCGACGGCTTGAGCAACGTGGGCGCCTGCCGCCTCTGCCTGATCGAGATCAAGGGCTCGAACAAGCTGCTGCCGGCCTGCGTCACCGCGGTGCAGGAAGGCATGGAGGTCGTCACCAGTTCGGAGCGGCTTTTGAAGCACCGCCGCACGATCCTCGAGCTGCTCTTCGCCGAGCGCAATCACATCTGCTCGGTCTGCGTCTCGAACGGCCGCTGCGAGCTGCAGTCCATGGGCCAGCAACTGGGGCTGACGCACATCCGCCTGCCCTATCGCAACCCTGATTTGAAGGTGGACGCCTCGCATGAGCGCTTCACCGTCGATCACAACCGCTGCATTCTGTGCATGCGTTGCGTGCGCGCCTGCGCCGAGATCGAAGGCGCTCACGTTTGGGACACGATGGGACGCGGCATCAACACCATCGTCATCACCGACCTGCACGAGGAGTGGGGCGAATCCTCTTGCACCCGCTGCGGCAAGTGCGTGCAGGTCTGTCCCACCGGCGCCCTCTTCGAGAAAAACAAGATCGGCGCGGACCACCCCAAATCTCCCGATTTTTTGCCTTATCTGAACATGATGAGGGAGGCGCAATGAGCAAGTTGTCACTCGCCACCGTCTGGCTTGACGGTTGTTCCGGCTGTCACATGTCCTTTCTCGACATGGACGAGCGGCTGCTCGAACTGGCCGAAGCTGTCGATGTCGTCTACAGTCCCCTGGTCGATGCCAAGGATTACCCCGACCAGGTGGACATCGCTCTGGTCGAGGGCGCCGTGGCCTCGGTGGACGACGAAAAGAAGATCGCCAAGATCCGCGCGCACACAAAGACGCTGGTGGCCATGGGCGACTGCGCCATCACCGGCAACGTGCCCTCGATGCGCAATCCCATCGGGCCGCAGGCGATCCTCGAACGCGCCTACATCGAGAACGTCACGGCGCAGCCGCAGATTCCCTGCGTCGTCGTGCCCAGGCTGCTCAAGGTGGTCCGTCCCATTCACGAATACGTGAAGGTGGACGTTTATCTGCCGGGCTGTCCGCCCTCGGCCGACACCTTCTACGCCGCGATCAAGGCGCTGATCAAAGGCGAGCCGCTGGACATCGCCGCCCTCACCCGCTTCGGCGCGTAACAAAACGCCGGTTTTGCGACCGGCCGTGGCGCGGGCTTTTACGCCCGCGCCGATTGGAAAAGATTCGGAGCTAACGTTATGAGCCAGACCATCACCATCGATCCGGTGACACGCCTCGAAGGCCACGGCAAGATCACCATCCAGCTCAACGGCCAGGGCGAGGTCGACTCCGCGCACTTTCACGTGACGCAGGTGCGCGGCTTCGAGCGATTCAGCGAGGGTCGCCCCTTTTACGAGATGCCCAGCCTGATGGCGCGCGTCTGCGGCATCTGCCCGGTCTCGCACCTTCTGGCCTCGGCCAAGGCCTGCGAGGCCATCATGTCGGTGCGGATTCCGCACACCGCCGCGCAACTGCGGCGCGTTCTGAACCTGGCGCAGATGGTGCAATCGCATGCGCTCAGCTTCTTCTACCTCTCGTCGCCCGATCTTCTGCTGGGCATGGAGGCCGATCCGAAGGTGCGCCACATCCTGGGCGTCGCCGCGGCCAAACCCGAACTGGGGCTGGCCGGCGTCGGCCTGCGCCGCTTCGGCCAGAGCATCATCGAACTGCTCGGCTCCAAGCGCATTCATCCCGGATGGGTCGTGCCCGGCGGCGTCACCGAGCCGCTTTCGGCCGGCAAGCGCGACAAGATTCTCTCCATGCTTCCCGAAGCCTACGCCGGCATCCAGTTGGCTCTCGACGCCTACAAGAAGATCGCCGATAACTTCCGGCCGGAGATCGAGGTCTTCGCCAACTTCCCGTCGAACTATCTCGGCCTGATCAACGAGGAAGACGAATCGATCGCCTTTACCGACGGGGCGCTGCGACTGGTCGACGCCAAGGGGGCCATCATCGAGGACGGCATCACCGCCTCGCGCTTCACCGAGGTCATCGGCGAGGCCGTCGAGCCCTACAGCTACACCAAATTCGCCTATTACAAGCCGCTGGGCTACCCCGGCGGCTGCTACCGCGTTGGCCCGCTGGCGCGGCTCAACATCGTCAAGCGCATGGGCGCGCCCAAGGCGGAAAAGGAGTTCGTCGAGTTCAAGCAGTTGGCCGCCGGACCGGTGGAGAGTTCCTTCCACTACCATCACGCGCGGTTGATCGAGATCCTCTTCGGTCTCGAGAAGATCGAGGAGATCCTCGCCGATCCGAAGATTCTCGACACGCATGTCCGCGCCACGGCCGGCGTCAACCGGCTGGAAGGCGCAGGCCAGGCCGAAGCGCCGCGCGGCGTTCTGCACCATCATTACAAGGTGGACGACGACGGCAAGATGGTCTGGAGCAACCTGGTGATCGCCACCGGCCAGAACAACCACGCCATGGACAGCGGCGTTCTGCAGGCGGCGCGGCACTACGTCAAGGACGGCAAGTTCACCGACGGCATGCTCAACCGCATCGAGGCCGTCGTGCGCACCTTCGATCCCTGCCTGAGTTGTTCGACGCACGCCCTTGGCCAGATGCCGCTCGCCGTTTCGCTTGTCTCGGCCGACGGCGAGGTGCTCGACCGCGTCGCGCGTTGAAGCGGCGATCGCCCAATTGAGGCAGCGCTGGATCAAGCAGCCCCAAAGAACGCGCTCACCAATCGCCCCGGACTGGCCCTGCGCAGAAAGCCGGTTCGGGGCGTAAAATTTCCGGCAAATACGATCCTTCTCGACGGGACGAACGAAATCCAACTGGACGCATCCTCCTTGCCGCGATGCGGACGCATTGCGCCCTGAAAACGCACGCATGAAACAGCAGGAAGACACGTTGAACCCGGATTCGGCCGCGCCCATGCGCTTGGAAAAGGCTCGTTGCCTGATCCTGGCCTGCGGCAACACGCTGCGCAGCGACGATGGCCTGGGCCCGCACCTGGCCGCGTGGGCCGAAGAGCGTTTTCGCGACGAACCATGCGTCACGATCATTTCCCGTCAGCAGTGGACGCCCGAGCTTGCCGCCGATGTCGCCGCGGCCGACGCGGTCCTGTTCGTCGATTGCTCGATCGAAACCAAACCCGGGTCGGTGCATCTGTTGCCGGTTCTGCCGCGCTCCAGTTCGCCCGCCACGGCGACGCACCATCTGGATGCGCCCGGACTGCTCGCACTTGCCCACGCGCTTTACGGTGCGCGCCCCGCGCACGCCATGCTTCTGGCCGTCGGCGCGGGCTCCATCGAACTCGGCGAGACGCTGAGCGATCCCGTCGCCTCCGCTCTGCCCCGTGCGCGCGGAGTGCTCGAAAAAGCCGTGCGGCGTTTCCTCGGCAACTGACCAGGGCGATCGCATGAATCGATTTTTGCTTGCATCGAAGAATCGCATCGCCCCTCCGGGGCGCGAACGGTTCTTTTCCTGGCTGTCCCAGGGTTCCGCTACGCTCCACCCTGGGCTATTTTCACCCGTCCCTCCGGGACACAGCCGACGGTTGGATCAAAAGCCGCGTCCATTGCGTGCTCAGGCTTCGTTCATGCGATGGCCCTCGGCAACTGATCGTGCCTCTTTCTGTACGCATTCATTTCGTGCTAATGTTTGATTGAGGTTCATCAACGTTCATCAATGGCCACAATCAGCAGACTTCCGATCACGCAGGCGCGCATCAACCTCGGTCAGATCGCGCGGCGCGCGCATAACGGCAGGGAGTATTTTATCCTCGAAAAGGACGGGATTCCCGTCATCGGCATCCTGCCTGCCGACGAGTTGGAAGATTACGTCGAGATGCGCGACGCGCGGGTGAAATCGTCGATCGCGAAAAGCGCGAACGACCGCGCCAGCGGCAAGGTCCGGCCTGCCGGCAAGCTGCTTTCGGAACTCAAGCGCACAGCCACGAGGAAAACGGCGTAGCCGCAACGGACCATGAGAAGTTCCGGATTCTCCGTCCTCACCACGGCGCACTTCGATCGACTGCTGAAAAAGCTGGCGCGCAGTCATCCCGAACTGGCCGAGCGATTCGAGGAGATCGTCGGAATCCTGACCGAAGACCCTTTCAACAAGAGCCGCAGATTTCCCATCAAAAAACTCGAAAGCGTAGAAGCCGGCAAAGGGCAATTTCGTTTACGTTCGGGCAGGTTCCGTTTTCGCTACGACATCGAAGGCCGTGAGGTCGTGCTTCACTACTGCGGCCTTCGCCGGGAAGATACCTACTGAGGCAGGTTCAACGCCAGGCAATCCGTTTGCAATCATCCGCTCGTTCCTCGCCGGTCATTCTTCGCGCAAAAAGAAAGGCGGCTGCATCGCGCAGCCGCCTTTCGAGTAAAGTTTCGAGCGGACTCAGAACGCGGCCTTGGTCTGCCGGAGGCTGTACGAACTGAGGGTCTTGATGTAATTGCCGCGATCGTAGGGCGACGTGTCGGGCACCGAACGGCGGCTGAGGCAGCCGCGCGTCTCGGCCAGCGTGGCGTACTCGCGCTGGTCGAGCCAGTAGCGCAGATCCGCCAGCACGCGGCCGATGTGGTCGATGCCGTGGATGTGCAGCGCCGAAGCCATCTCCACCACGCTGCCGCCGGCCATCACGGCCTTGAGCACGTTCTCCGCCGTGTGGACGCCGCCGGTGATGGCGATGTCGCCCTTCAGGTGGCCGTAGAGGATCGCCGCCCAGTGCAGCCGGGGCAGCAGCTCCGAGGGCGTCGAGAAGTGCAGCGAGGGTCGCACCTCCAGCGTCTCGATGTCGAAGTCCGGCTGATAGAAGCGGTTGAAAAGCACCACGGCCCGCGCGCCAGCCTCTTCCAGCCGCGCGCACAGATGCGGCAGGCTGGTGTAGGACTGCGAGAGCTTGACGGCGACGGGAACCGTCACCGCCTTTGCAACGCTGCCAACCAACTCAACGAGCTGCGCTTCGACATCGGCCGCGCTCTGCTTGCGATCGGTCGCCAGGGCGAAGGTGTTCAGCTCGATGGCATGCGCCCCGGCGTCTTCCATCTCCTTGGCGAAGCGCACCCAGCCGCCGGGCGTGGCCCCGTTCAGGCTGGCGACGATGGGAATTCCCACCGCCTCGCGGGCACGACGCACATGTTCGAGATAGCCCTCCTGCGTCATGCGGTAGTCGCTCATCTCCGGCAGATAGCCGAGCGACTCAGCGAAAGACTCCGTACCGCGCGACAAGTCCTCGTCGAGTGAGCGCGATTCCAGCGCCAACTGCTCCTCAAAGAGCGAGGTGAGCACGATGGCCGCCGCGCCGGCGTCTTCCATGTGGCGAATGTTGTCAATGGACTCGGAGAGCGGAGTGGCCGACACCACGATCGGGCCACTCAGCTTCATGCCGAGATACTGCATGGAAATCTCCGTCATTTTGAACCTCCGGCGGAGGCTCCCGCCAGTGCTTCTTCGTTCTCTTCGGATGTTTCCGGTGGGGCGACGTTCGGTGTTTCCGCGCGTCCGGGCATCGCCGCGCGGGCTGAGTAGACGCGCCAGGCGCGCTCGACATCGTCCTGCGCACCGGCGAGCAGTTCGGCGGCCAGATCGGGGTTGCTCCGCGCCAGCATGGTGTAACGCGCCTCGCGATACGCATACTCCTTGAGCCGGATCGAAGGCGCCTTCGAGTCGAGCTGGAAGGGGTTCTTTCCCGTCTCGCGCAGCGACGGGTTGTAGCGCATCAACGGCCAGTAACCGGACTGCACGGCCAGCTTCTGCTGTTCGAGGCCGTGAACCAGGTCGTAACCGTGAGCGATGCAGCTTGAGTAGGCGATGATGATCGACGGACCGTTGTGCGCCTCGGCCTCCTGGAAGGCCTTGACGACGTGCATGTCGTTGCCGCCGAGTGCGACCTGCGCCACGTAGACGTAGCCGTAGCTGACGGCCTCCATCGCCAGATCCTTGCGGCTGTTCGGCTTGCCGCTCGAGGCAAACTTGGCCACCGCGCCGCGCGGCGTGGACTTCGAGGCCTGGCCGCCGGTGTTCGAGTAGACGCCCGTGTCCAGAACCAGCACGTTGATGTTCTTGCCGGAGCCGAGCACGTGGTCGAGGCCGCCGAAACCGATGTCGTAGGCCCAGCCGTCGCCGCCCAGAATCCAGACGCTCTTGCGGACCAGCGAGTCGGCAATGGCCAGCAGGTTTTTTGCATCCGATGAGCTGTCGGCGGCCAGCTTGGCGCGCAGCGCCTTGACGCGCTCACGCTGCTGCTCGATCTCCGCCTCGGTCTTTTGCGAAGCGCCCAGCAGCGCGTTGACCAGTTCGCCGCCGATCGCCGGTTCCAGCCGCTTGACCAGCGTCTCGGCGAAATCCTTCTGCTGATCGAGGGCCGCTCTCATGCCGAATCCGAATTCGGCGTTGTCCTCGAAGAGCGAGTTCGCCCAGGTCGGTCCGCGTCCCTGGCCGTTGGCGGTGTACGGCGTCGTCGGCAGGTTGCCGCCGTAGATCGACGAACAGCCTGTCGCGTTGGCAATGTAGAGCCGGTCGCCGAACAACTGCGTCAACAGCTTGATGTAGGCCGTCTCGCCGCAGCCGGCGCAGGCGCCGGAGAACTCGAAGAGCGGCTGCAAGAGCTGCAAATCCTTGACCTGCGTGTGCGAGAGCTTCGAGCGGTCCACCTCGGGCAGCGTGAGGAAGAACTCCCAGTTCTCGCGCTCGGTCGCGCGCAGCGGCTCCTGCGGAGCCATGTTGATGGCCTTCCGGCTGGCGTCGCTCTTGCTCTTCACCGGGCAGGCTTCCACGCAGACGCCGCAACCGGTGCAATCCTCGGGCGCGACCTGCAGCGTGTAGCGCTGGTCTTCCATGCCCTTCCACTTGGGCTTGGCCCACTGGAAGCTCGCCGGAGCTTTGTCTCCCAGCGCGGGGCTGTAAATTTTGGCGCGGATCACGCCGTGCGGGCAAACCATGGCGCACTTGCCGCACTGAATGCACAGATCCTTGTCCCAGGCGGGAATGAACTGCGCAATGTTGCGCTTTTCCCACTGCGCCGTGCCCGTGGGGAAGGCGCCGCCTGCGGGGATGGCGCTGACCGGAAGCAGATCGCCCTTGCCCTCGGCCATCTGACCCAGAACGTCGTGGACGAACTTGGGAGCTTTCGACGAGAACGCCCCGGCCAGATCGAAGCTGGCGTCGGCTGCGGCCGGCAGCGTTACCTTTTCCAGGTGCGCCAGCGCGTGATCGACAGCAGCGTAGTTCTTTTCGACCACCGCTTCGCCGCGCTTGCCATAGGTCTTCTTGATCGCCTTTTTGATCTGCGCGATCGCCTCGTCCTTCGGCAGCACGCCGCTGATGGCGAAGAAGCAGGTCTGCATGATGGTGTTGATGCGCGTGCCCATGCCGGCCTCGCGCGCCACCTTGTAGCCGTCGATCACGTAAAATTCGATCTTCTTCTGAATCAGCTCCTGCTGCATGGTGAGCGGCAGCTTGCTCCAGACCTCGGCCGCCGGGTAGGGCGAGTTGAGCAGGAAGACCGCGCCCGGCATCGCGGCTTCGAGCACGTTCATCTTCTCCAGGAAGCTGAAGTTGTGGCAGGCCACGAAGCTGGCCTTGGTGATCAGGTAGGTCGAGCGGATGGGGTTCGGTCCGAAGCGCAGGTGCGAGGTGGTCATCGAGCCGGATTTCTTCGAGTCGTAGACGAAGTAGCCCTGCGCATAATTCGGCGTTTCGCTGCCGATGATCTTGATCGAATTCTTGTTGGCGCCCACGGTGCCGTCCGAGCCCAGCCCGTAGAACAGGGCGCGCACCGTCTTCGGATCCTCGGTCGAGAAGTGCGGATCGTAGTCCAGGCTCGAGTGGCTCACATCGTCCTGGATGCCGATCGTGAAGTGATTCTTGGGCGCGGTCTTCTTCAGTTCGTCCAGAACGCCCTTGACCATGGCCGGCGTGAACTCCTTCGACGAGAGACCGTAGCGCCCGCCAATGACGGTAGGCATGGCGAAGGGCAGGCTGGCGGAGTTTTCGGCCAGCACGGTGCGGATGTCCGTGTAGAGCGGCTCGCCCGATGCGCCCGGCTCCTTGCAGCGATCGAGCACGGCGATCGACCGGACCGTGGACGGAAACGCGGCTAGAAACGCCTTGCTGTCGAAGGGCCGGTAGAGGCGCACCTTGACGATGCCCACTTTTTCGCCCTGGCGCACCAGCGCGTCGACGGCCTCTTCGGCGGCCTCGGCGCCCGAGCCCATCAGCACGATCACCCGCTCGGCGTCCTTCGCCCCGTAGTAATCGAAGAGGCGATAGCTGCGGCCGGTCAGCTTGGCGAAGCGATCCATCGCCGCCTGCACAATGCCTGGTACAGCCGCGTAGTAGGGCGAGCAGGCCTCACGCGCCTGGAAGAAGACGTCGGGATTCTGCGCCGTGCCGCGCAGGATCGGCCGGTCCGGCGAGAGCGCGTTCTGCCGGAAGGCGATCAGGTGCTTGTCGTCCAGCAGGGCGCGAATGGTCGCGTCGCTGATGGGCTCGATCTTGCCGATCTCATGCGAGGTGCGGAAGCCGTCGAAGAAATGCAGGAACGGAATACGGGCTTCGAGGGTGGCGATCTGCGCCACCGTGGCCAGATCGGCCACCTCCTGCACCGAGTTCGAGGCCAGCATCGCCCAGCCGGTCGCGCGACAGGCCATTACGTCCGAGTGATCGCCGAAGATCGACAGCGCATGCGTGGCCAGGGTGCGGGCCGTCACGTGCATCGTCGCCGGGGTCAACTCGCCGGCGATTTTATACATGTTCGGGATCATCAGCAGCAGGCCCTGCGAGGCGGTAAACGTGGTGGCAAAGGCCCCGGCCTGCAAGGCGCCGTGCAAGGCTCCTGCCGCGCCGCCCTCACTCTGCATCTCTTCCACAATGGGCAACGCGCCCCAAATGTTCTTCTTCCCCTCCGAGCGCCACTGATCGGCCCACTCGGCCATCGGCGACGAGGGGGTAATCGGATAGATGGCAACCACTTCGGAAAGCCGGTAGGCCACGGAAGCCGCAGCCTCGTTGCCGTCCATAATCACGGTGGGAATCACAGTCGTTTGTTCACTCATTCGCTTCACTCCACAGTGCGGCTTGTGGGAAGATCGGCCGCTATCGTGAGTCTCTGCACTGCGGCGGCGAGTCGCAGTGATGGGAGGCACACGGAGGAAGCAAAATACCGCATAATAAAACGATATTGATCTCCTGTAATAGGATTTCTGCCCTATAAAAATTCTCTCCATAAAACTCTCCCTCGTGCACAACGCCAAAACGCACGCATGCGGCCGGGCTTGAGGCCCCTGCGGAACAATGGATACGGCAGTGGCCGATGCGGGGCCGCAGCGAAGCAAAGTGTGGCCAATTTGCCACACGACAAATGGCCGCCGTTGCGGCTAATCTGTACTGCGAACGGCTGTTGCCCGTTCCAAGAGGGCTCTTGGCTCAACCGGCGCAGATGGAACAGACAATCGCTGCCCCGCTCGAATTCTCGGGCGTCGGCCTGCACTCCGGGGCTCCGGTGGCGATGCGGCTGCTGCCGGCCGCAGCCGGGTCGGGGATCGTCTTCCGGCGCATCGACCTGGACAACTTCGAGATTCCGGCCACCGGGCGCAACGTGGCCAAGGTGAGCTACGCCACGAGCCTGATGCGCCAGGGCGTGTTGATCTCGACCACCGAGCATCTGCTCTCGGCCCTGGTCTGC
>JAJYFB010000079.1 GCA_021785495.1 Acidobacteriota bacterium
CCTTCGGTCTGCTCGTGGCCATCCCGGCCGTCATGGCCTTCAACTACTTCACCGGTCGCGTCGAGGCCTTCGACGTGGAGATGGACAACTCGTCGAGCGAGCTGCTCGATTACTTCATCAAGCAGAGCCACAAGCGTTAAGCACGCAAGCGGCTGCCGGCTGGAGCGCGAATGCCGCCGGGCCGAAGGTTCGAAGCCCTTCGGTCCGGCGATTCCTCCCCGCCCGCAGACGGCTTGAGACTTGATTCTGGGACTCGATCGGCCCGGACGCTGTCCGGAGAGAAAATTCAAACGCACGGAGCCCGACAATGGGAATTGCATCTGCGGCACGTAGAGCAAGTCATAACGTAAACTCCACCATCAACGTCACTCCCATGGTCGACGTCATGCTGGTGCTGCTGATCATCTTCATGGTCATCACGCCCATGCTGCAGAACAAGGTGGCGATCGATCTGGCCTCGGCGGTGAACGCCACAGCCATGCCCGATGCCGACAAGGAAGACGCGATCGTGGTGGCCGTTACGCGCGACGGCGCGGTGTATCTCGGCCAAAACCGCATCGATCCATCGCAGCTCGGCAGCACGGTGCGCGACAAACTGGCCGACAAAACGGACAAGACGATCTTTGTACGCGCTGACCGGCGGGCCCAGTTCAAGGCCGTTGAAGACGCCATCGACGATGTGCGCACGGCGGGCGTGGATACGGTCGATCTGCTGACGCAGAAGCGCGAGGGCAGCCAGCCCGGCGGCGGCGAGTAATCCCGCGCGCGGCGGTTGCCGGTGGAACGAAATTGAGGAAACGAGGAGTTTAAGCCATGGCAATGTCTATGGGTGGATCCGGCGGTAGCATGTCGGACATCAACGTGACGCCGATGATCGACATTCTGCTGGTGTTGCTGATCATCTTCATGGTCATCGTGCCGGTGACCCCCAAAGGCCTTGAGGCGCTGGTGCCTCAGCCGCCAAAGAATCCGCAGCAAAGCCAGCCGAACGACCGCACGATCGTGGTGCAGGTGCTCTACCATCCTGGGCAGAGGCCGTCCTACATGATCAACGACACCGTCATCAACAACGGTTCCGGTGGACCGGCCGCCGAGCAGGCGCTCGAACAGCAGTTGACGCAGATCTACGCCAACCGCGCCGAGCGTGTGATGTTTATCAAGGGCGATGACAATGTGGACTTTGCCGCAGTTGCCGACGTGATCGATATTGGCAAGGCCGCCAACGTGGACCACATCGGTTTGATGACGCCGAAGATTCAGGCCGGACAGTAAAAGCCGGCGCACTTGGCGCGCTGTCGAGCCACTCCCCCGGATGCGGTAGAGTTTTCCGGGCTGGTTGCGGGCGCCCAGCCTGTTTCCGGTTGCACGAGTTTCCAGGCGCGGCCTGCATCGACCGGCCTGAAGGAGAAGGATACGGACATGAATGGACCCGGACGTTTTTGGGCGCTCGCGGCATTGCTGACCGGCATGGCGCTGAGCATGAGCGGGTGCAAACAGTTGGAAGCGCGCGATCAGTTGAACAAGGGCTGCGAGGCGTACAAAGGCGGTCATTACGACGAGGCGATCGAGCATTTTCAAGAGGCGACGCAGCTCGATCCCACGCTGCAGATGGCCAAGACCTATCTGGCCACGGCGCTGGCGCAGAGCGTGGTGCCCGGCTTGACCACGGCCGAGAATCTGAAGAACGCCAATCAGGCCATGGACATCTTCAAGCAGGTTCTGGACCAGAATCCCAACGACGTGAACAGCATCAAGCAGATTGCCGGCATTTATTTCAGCATCAAGGATCTGGATGATGCCGAAATCTGGCAAAAAAAGGTGCTCGCCATCGATCCCAAGGATCCTGAGGCGGCGTACACGGTCGGCGTGATCGACTGGACGAAGGCGCACCAGAACAAGCTGAACGCGCTGCAACAGGCCGGCCTCAACGACGACGGCAAGGGCAACGCCAAGGCCCCGAAGAACATCATGCAGCAGTTGTCCCAGCAGAATGCCCCGCTGGTCGACGAGGGGTTGAAGTACTTGACCATGGCCGTCGACAACCGGCCCAACTATGATGACGCCATGCAGTACCTGAACCTGATCTATCGCAACAAGGCCGATGTGGATTACGGAAACGCAGCCGCGGTGGCGCAGGACCTGGCCATGGCCGAGGACTGGACGCACAAGGCGATGGACACGCGCAAGGCCAACGAGGCGAAGAAGAACGCCGGCCCCGGCGGCATTGTCATGGACTCGAACGGACAGATGCACTGATCGCTTCCGTTCTCTGCAAACGGCAAAACGGCCTCCGCGCTTGCGGAGGCCGTTTTGTTGGGCTGTTTCTTCGTGCGCCGATCGTATCGAGGGACGGTTCGCAGCGCTGTGCGCCTGGCGCTCGATTCCGCTACCGGATGCGAAAGTTGTACGCGACGCCAAAGGAGAAGATGGGGTAGACCGACAACGGATTCAGGTCGCTTTGGTATTTTGCGATCTGGCTGGAGAGGTTGGCCTGCGCGATGGCATTCGTGGCCATATTGACGCAGGTCGGGCCGTTGGCAGCGGCGTCGGCGTAGTTGGTGCAGGCGTAACCGCTGAGATTGAGGTTGATGACCGGCGTTCCCGTAAAGACGGCGCCCAGTTCGAACGGGAACGCCCAGTGGCCCCCTTTGCGTGGAATCATGTTGCCCCAGCCGGTGGTCAAGGTGAAAGCCTGCCGGCGCCGGTTCAGGCCCAGGCTGCCGTTGAGGGCGAAGGGATTCGCGCTGTCAGAGTAGTAGGTTTGCGAACCCAGCGTGATGCTGCCGCCGGGCGTGGACTGGCCCGTGGCCGAGAGGACGTTCTGGTTGTAGAGCATGAGGCCAGGGCTGACTCGCCAGCCATGCAGCGGGAAGGGGTAGTAATCCAGCGCCACGCCCATGGTGGCGAAGTTGAGATTTCCGCTGACATCGATGCCGCTTGACCCGCTGCCTCCGGCAATGTTGACGTTATTGATCGAGTAGGCGAAATAGTTGCCGGTGGCGCGCAGGTTCAGATACGAATTGACGTTGGTCGCGGCTTGCATGTTGATGCCCATCAGTGAGATTCCGACGCTTGTGGCCAGGCGGGAGAACGGCGCGGGGGGCGCATTGACGGGCTTCTTTGTTTTTGTCTGTTTCGCTTTCCCGGTGCTGGCCGCAGCCGCCTGTGCAGTGGCGGCGTAAGACGCTTGGGTGAAAAAGCCGGCCGATGTGGCCAACGCGAGGACCATCGTACAAAGGACAAATCGTTTCACAAAACCTCCGATAAAGTTGAAGTTGCAGATCAGCCTCTAACGGTAACGCGAAATCCGGGAGAAAAACCCGCCAGGATCGCCGATCACACACCGCTGCCGAAACATGGCGCAACGGCCAAGCTGCAAAGCTCGCGGGGCATGGAACATTTTCAAATCATGGCATGGATTTCGCCCGGCCCCAGGAGAACTTGAGAAGAATTCTGGAATGCGGGACAGAAGTGGCTTTACAGATTCCGAAATGGACCACGATGGCGTGCGTCTTTGCCCTGGTTCATGCGGCGGAAGAGATCGACCCGGCCGTGGTCCGTGCGGAATGGGCTAGTCCGAAGAGGCGGAGATGTTTTGGTTGGACTCGGCCCCGAGTCACTCCCACTCGATGGTGCCCGGCGGCTTGGAGGTAATGTCGTAGACGACGCGGTTGATGCCGCGCACCTCGTTGACGATGCGGCTGGAGATGCGCTGGAGCAGGTCGTAAGGCAGCGGCGCCCAGTCGGCGGTCATGCCGTCTTCCGAGTGCACGGCGCGGATGGCGCAGGTGTAAGCATAGGTGCGCTGGTCGCCCATCACGCCGACGCTCATCACCGGCAGCAGCACGGCGAAGCTCTGCCAGATCTGCGTGTAGAGGCCGGCGGCCTTGATCTCGCCGACGACGATCTCGTCGGCTTCCTGCAAGAGCGCCACGCGCTCCGCCGTGACCTCGCCCAGAATGCGCACGGCCAGGCCGGGACCGGGAAAGGGCTGGCGGTTCAGAATCTCCTCGGGCATGGCGAGGTCGCGTCCGATGCGCCGGACCTCGTCCTTGAAGAGATCGCGCAGCGGCTCGATGAGCTTGAGCTTCATGCGCTCGGGCAGCCCGCCGACGTTGTGATGGCTCTTGATGGTCTGGCTGGGGCCCTTGACGCTGGATGACTCGATCACGTCCGGGTAGAGCGTGCCCTGCACCAGCCAGTCCACGCCGCCGGTTTGTTGCGTGATGCGCTCGGCCTCCTCGTCGAAGACGGCGATGAACTCGGCGCCGATGATTTTTCTTTTTTTCTCGGGATCGGTGACGCCAGCCAGCTTGGCCAGAAAGCGCGCGCCGGCGTCGGCGGCGACAATCTTCAGGCCCAGCTTGTCGCGCAGATTTTTCTGCACATTTTCGAATTCGTTCTTGCGCAGGACGCCGTTGTTGACGAAGATGCAAGTCAGCCGGTCGCCGATGGCTTTGTGGACAAGCATGGCGGCCACCGAGGAATCGACGCCGCCGGAAAGGCCGCAGATGACGTGACCCGCGCCCACCTTGGCGCGGATGGCGGCCACGGTGGACTCGATGAAGTGGGCCGGCGTCCAGTCGCCGCGCGCGCCGCAGATGCGGAGGAAATTGGCGAGCAGCTGCGCCCCGAGCGGCGTGTGATGCACCTCGGGATGAAACTGCACGGCCCAGATTTTCTTTTGCTCGTTGGCGATGGCGGCCAGCGCGTTCGAGGTGACGGCCACGCGGCGAAAGCCCTCGGGCAGTTGCTCGGCCTCGTCGCCGTGGCTCATCCAGACGTGGATCGACGCGGGCAGCCCGGTGAACAGCGGCGTGGAGCCGTCCTCGATCTCGACCTCGGCGTGGCCGTATTCGCGCTTGGGGGCCGAGCGCACCCGGCCGCCCAGATGGTGCACGATGAAGTGCAGTCCGTAGCAAACGCCGAGCGTGGGCAGACCGAGGGCGAGCAGGCGCGCATCGGCGGCCGGAGCGCCGGCGTCGTAAACCGACGAAGGACCGCCTGAAAGAATCAGCCCGATGGGGTGGTGCGCCTGAATCTCGTCGAGCCGGGCCGTGCAGGGAAGCACCACGGAGAAGACATTTTGCTCGCGGATGCGCCGCGCGATGAGCTGCGTATACTGCGAGCCGAAATCGAGGATGACGACGGTCTGAGTGTCCACACTTCAGTTTTGCAGGCGCGCCGCGGGCCTGTAAAGCTTCGACGATGCGCGGCAGGACGGCGCAAGCAGCGCGATTGATCTGGCCCCAAGGAGGGCCGATGCTTTTGCACCCGAACCGCATCGAACACCACGTCATTTCAGCGGCATTTTCACTTCGATGCGGGCGCCTTTGCCGGGCGCGGCGGCGAGATGGAATTTTCCGCCTGAGCGCGCGACGCGCTCCTTCATGCCCTTGAGCCCGAAGTGATGGCCGCTGGCTCCGGCGGCCTGCGCGGGATCGAAGCCGCAGCCGTCGTCGGTCAGCTCCAGGATCAGTTCGCGGCGTTCGTAACGCAGGACCATGCTCACCTGGGAGGGATGGCCGTGCAGCAAGGAGTTGCAGACGGCCTCGCGCGCCACCATGAGCAGATCGTGCGCTACGGGTTCGGAGACGGCGAAGGGCGCACCGCACAGCGACCAGGCGACCGGGATCTTGAATTCGTCGCTCAACTGGCGGGCGATGCCTTCGAGCCTTTCGCCGAGGCTGTGCGCGTCGCCGCTCTGGCGCAGGTTCCAGATGGCCTCGCGAGCCTCGTCGATGGTGTTGCGCAACTGGAGACGGGCCATGTTGATCAGGCCTGCGCCGCCGTGCTCTGGCGCACTTTGCATGGACGAGGCTTCCAGCAGCGCGGAGGCGCCGGTGCAGCCCTGAATGACGGTGTCGTGCATCTCGCGGGCCAGGCGGCTGCGCTCTTCGAGCACGGCCTCGAAGCGCGCGCGCACCTGACGGACGCGAGAGCGGTAAAAGCCAAGAATCGCGAGTGCGAACAGCAGGGCGCAGGCGGCGATGAACCACCAGGTGCGATAGAAAAACGGCCGTTGTACGACGGCGATCGCGATCTCGCGCACGGCTCCAGGATTGCCGGCGTCGAAGACCTGGACGCGGAAGCGGTAACGGCCGGCGGGAAGATTGGTGTAATCGGCCGAGCGCGCGGTCGAGGGCGGGCTCCAGGTTTTGTCGAAGCCGTCGAGCATGGTGCGGAAGCGCAGGCTGTCCTGGGCGCGCATCTGGATGGGCGCGAAGTCGAATTCGAGCCGCTCGTTGCCGGGCGCGAGCCGCACCGGGCGGTCGGGTGCGATCATCCGTCCGTCGGCGAGCACACGCTCGATGGCGAGCACCGGCGGCGGCAGCGGATGGAGTTCAACCGGGAGGATGTGAATCGCGCCAAGATTCGAAGGGAACCAGACGTCGCCCTGCGGCGCGATGGAGCCGGCCGATTGCGTGCCGCCGTAGATCTGCGTGTTGGCGGCCATGTCGGCGGTGGAATAAAAGGTGAGCGCGAAATGACGCGCGGCCGAGCCAGCCTGCGCATCGAGTTCATGGCGGTTGACGACGGCGACGCCGTTGGGACCGCTCAGCCAGAGGTGGCCCGCGCTGTCTTCGAGAATCTGGTAAATGGCGTTGCTGGCCAGGCCGTCCTCGATGGTGAAGTGGGCGAGTTGGCCGGCGCGCAAGCGGTAGAGGCCGTTGTCGCGCGTGCCGAACCAGAGGCCGCCGTCGGCGTCTTCGTGAATGGCCCAGACCTTCATCTGCCCGAGCGGCGCAATGGCCGCATCGTTGAGAAAGCTGTCGCCGCGCACGTGGTTGACGCCGCGATCGGTGCCTACCCAGAGGTCGCCGTTGCGATCGACGGCCAGGGCGCGAATGCTCGGATAGATGAGGCCGTTGCCGACGAAGTACTGGCGCATGGCCAGCTTACCGTGGACGGCTGCGATGTGATTGAGGCCGCCGTCGGTGCCCACCCAGAGACTGCCGTCGCGGGCCTCGGCGATGGCGCGGATGAAGGTGTTGAGCGTGGAAAAGTGCGTGGTCTTGCCGCCGCAGATGCGAAACAGGCCGCTGCCGTCGGTGCCGGCCCAGAGCGCGCCGGAGCGGTCGCGAAAGACGTTGCGCACATGGGCGCCGCCGAGCCCGGGCAGCGTGCGCGCAACGAAGACGCCGTTCTTCCATTGAAAAAGCTGCGCCGAGGCGACCCAGAGGCTGCCGTCGCGATCCCGGTAGACGGTGCCGAAGTCGGAGTCGCTGGGCGAAGGGAAGGGAACAATCTCGACAGGCGACGGGGTGAGGCGCAGCAGGCCGGTTTGCGCGCCGATCCACAGATCATGCTCGCCGTCCTCAAAGAAGTTGAGCACGGTGTTGCCCGGCAGGGCGGGCGCGAGAATGTGCGTGAGCGCGCCGTTGCGCAGGACGAAGACGCCTTGTCCGATGGTGCCGATCCACAGCGCGCCGTCGCTGGTTTGGCGCAGCGTGCGCACGGTGCTGGCGATGCCGGCGACGGGCCGGAACCGGTGCTGTGCTGGAGCCATCGCTTCCAGGCCGGCCACGGTGCCCACCCAAAGGGTTCCATCGCGGGTTTGCCCGATGGACTTGACCATGTTCTGACCAAAGCCGGAGCCGAGCGAGACGAAGCGGGCCTGGCCGTGTTCGATGCAGACGAGCCGGAAGCCGCCGGCCCAAAGCCGCCCGTCGCGATCCTGAAAGATGGCGTGAACCGAAAGCGCGGGAATGGCCGCCGTGCCGTCCACGCGCACAAAGCGGCCCTGCCGGAACTGCATCAGCCCGTTGTCGGTGCCGGCCCAGATGGTTCCCTGAGCGTCCTGAAAGAGCGCGCGGACAAAGTCGCTGCTTAGTCCCTCCTGCGTGGTCCAGGATTGGAAACGGCCATTGAGGAGATGCGCGATGCCGCCGCCCTCGGTTCCGATCCACAGCGCGCCGTCGCGCGCAACCATCAGGCAGAAGATGCTGTTTTCGTGGAGCGCCAGCGTGTTTTGCCGGTTGAAGACCGTGAAGTGCGCGCCGTCGAAGCGCACCAGCCCGCCGCTGGTTCCGATCCAGAGGTAACCATCGCGTGTCTGCGCAAAGGACTGAATGGTTGGCTCTGGCAATCCATCGGTGACCTGCCAGACGTGGCGCGTATAGCCGGAAAAAACGCCCGTCTGCGCTGCGGCGCACGGACTTGCGCCGGGCGCCATCCAGACGGCGGCGAACAAGAGGGCGAGCAGACGCGCTTTGGGCATGGCGGCGCTTAGTATACCGCGAAGCCGATCCTTCAGGCTCGCTGGATTCCATCGGGAAATCGCCGTTCGATCCGACTTTCGACGGATCAAAAGAGGCGCGCGGAGGAATAGAGTGAAATTTCTCGAAAGCGGCCATCGAGCGATCTTGTCGAGAAGGATAGGCCGTGACGGCAGGCGCAATGTCTTTATCGATTTTTTCATTTTCGAAGGAATTCAGCGGCAGGAGACTCTTATCTTGCCGAATGCAGAGATTTCTGCTCGTAGCGGCGTGTTTCCTGGCTGCGCTGTTTTCCGTGCGCCCGTTGGCGGCGCAATCGGCGGCCATGCCGATTCCCATCGACGCCAGCCAGATCTGGCGCGCGCCTGGCCCGGCGGCTTACAGCGCAAGCGACGCGGTTTCGCCCGCAGGACGCACGATCGGGCTGAACAGCCGCTTCCTCACTCTCGACGGCAAGCCATGGCTTCCGGTCTCCGGCGAATTTCATTTTTCGCGCGTTCCGCGTGCGCAGTGGGAAGACGAACTCCTCAAGATGAAGGCCGCAGGCGTTCAGATCGTCTCCACCTACGTGATCTGGATTCATCATGAGGAGATTCGCGGCCAGTTCGACTGGACTGGCCAGCGCGATCTGCGCGCCTTCGCGCAGCTTTGCGCCAAGCACGGCCTGTTTCTGATCGTGCGCATCGGCCCGTGGGATCATGCCGAGGTTCGCAATGGCGGTTTGCCCGACTGGGTGCTCCAACAGGGGCCGACGCGCGAGAATGCCCCGCGGTATCTTGCCGCCGTGCGTGCGTGGTACGGGCAGATCGGCGCCGAACTCCACGGATTGATGTGGAAGGACGGCGGCCCGGTCCTCGGCATTCAGCTTGAGAACGAGTATGCCCGGCGCGGCGCAGGCGCGGGCGTTGCGCACATTCTCGAACTCAAAAAGATCGCGCGCGCCAGCGGACTCGATGTGCCGCTCTATCTTGTCACGGGCTGGGACAACGCCGTGGCGCCGCCGCAAGCGGTGGTTCCCGTTTACGGCGGCTATCCAGCCGCTCCGTGGAACGGCACGACCACCAAGCTCCCGCCGGCCGAGGTCTACGCCTTTCGCTTTGCCAGCCGCGATACGGCCATTGCCAACGCCGGCCAGACGCAGCGCGAAGACTCCGCCGCGAACTCGAATCCCGCCTCCGCGTCCCTTCCCTGGCTGACGGCCGAACTGGGCAGCGGCATCGAAGATACGTATCATCGCCGGCCGGTGATCGCGCCCGACGACGTCGCGGCCATGGTTCCGGTCCTGCTTGGCTCCGGCGTCAATCTCTATGGAACGTACATGTTTCAGGGCGGTGAAAACCCCGATGGCAAGCTGACCACGCTGCAAGAGTCGCAAGCCACCGGCTATCCTAACGATCTTCCCATCAAATCCTACGATTTTCAGGCTCCTCTTGGCGCATACGGCCAGGAGCGCGCCTCGCTGCGCAAGCTCAAAGTCTTTTTCTACTTCCTCAACGACTTTGGCGCCGATCTCGCGCCGATGAGCGTTCATGCGCCCTTGCGACAGCCGCGCGATCCTGCCGATCTCGCGCCGCCGCGCGCCGCCGTGCGTTCGCGCGGAGACTCCGGTTTTCTCTTCTTCAATAATTACGTGCGCGGCGCCGTTCTGCCTCCACGGCGCGCCGTGCAATTCGAGATTCGCCTGCCCGGCCGCCCTGGCAAAACGCACGCCGGCGGCAAACCAGCCAGCGTCACGCTCGCCATCCCGCGCCATCCCGTCGATTTGCCTTCGGGATCGTATTTCATCTGGCCTTTCAACCTGCGTCTGCAAGGCGTCACGCTGCGTTACGCTACCGCGCAACTGTTCACGCGCCTGGACAACAACGGCGTCGAGACGGTCTACTTCGAGGCGCAGCCAGGGATCGCGCCGGAGTTTGCCTTCGACGCGGCGACCGTCCGCTCGGTAACGGCTTCGAGCGGCGAAAGCGCGGCCCGTTCCGGCGTCGTCTATCTCACGGGCATTCGGCCGGGCGTCGAGTCGTCGATCGACCTCGTCTCCTCTGCGGGCAAGCGTCTGCGCCTCGTCGTGCTCCGCGAGCGCGAGGCTGAAAACGCCTGGAAGGTGCGTCTCGGCGGCGGCGAGCATCTGCTTCTCACGGAGGAGGATTTTGTGGCCGATCCCGCAGCGCGACCCGAGCGCATCGAACTGCGCTCGATCGGCTCGCCGCGGTTCCAGTTCACGCTCACGCCGCCCATCGCCGCGCCTTCTTCCGTTGCGCGTTCCGGGAGCAATGCCGCGGGAACGCACGACGCCAATCTCCTGGGCTGGAGCGGACCGAACCGCATTGCGCTCGACCGCGTCGCCGCCACGGATCGCGCGGAAACTTTTGTCGCGCAGTCGCCTGAACGGCATCCCGCGCTCGACCAGCGGCAGATTCGTCCGGCCGGCGATGCGCCTCCCGTGCGGCTGGGCCCGGCGCAGAGCTGGCGTCCGCATGGCGTGGCCGAAGCGCCAGGCCCCGGAGCAATGCCGCAGGCGGCCCAGTGGTCAATCGGCCTTCCGCCGGGCGCGCTCGACGGCCTCGCCGAACTCTTTCTCGATCTGCGCTACGAGGGCGACGTGGCGCGGCTCACGGACGGCGGCCGGCTGCTCGACGACAACTTCTGGAACGGCCAGCCCTGGCGGATCGGCCTGGCGCGTTTCCTTGCGCCCGACGGCGCGGGCCGCTTCCATCTGAGCATTCTTCCCCTGCGCAAGGACGCCCCGGTCTACTTCGAGCTGGCCGCGCCGCCGCAGTTCGACGCCAACGGCCAGATCGCACGGATGGTCAGCCTTCGTCTGGTTCCTGAATACCGGCTCGCCATCGGACTCGCTGCGCACTGACGGCGAGCATCGCCAAACCGGCGCGGCTGTCGCATTTTTAGCCAATTCGGAGGAATTTTCTCCAATCCGACTTTCGTCGGATTCGCGTCGTTTCCTCGACAATCTATGATCCACTACGCAGACTGGCGATCTGTCTCCGGCTCGATCTTCCGGCGCCAAAGACGCGAGGGCTTTCCCAGCCATGGCGTGTTTTTCCGGACGGCGAGCGGCGTTTTTTGCGGGTTCGAACCATCGCAAAGACCGGCGGAACCGCGCCAGATCTTCAAGGAAGGCCAGGGAGGAATCGATGAAGAACTTGAGTTACATGCTGGTGGCAGCGGCGCTGACGCTGTGTGCGATCTGCAGCGGAGCGGCTGCGCGAGCGCAGGCCAACGGCGCCACGCTGACCGGCACGGTCACCGATGCGACGCACGCGGTCATTCCCCATGCGTCGATCGTCATGACCGACGAAGCCTCGGGCATGGTCCGCACGGCCAACAGCGACGAGGCGGGATTTTTCTCGTTTGTGGGCGTGCCCATTGGAACCTACGACGTGAAAGTCGCCGCCAGGGGCTTCAACAGCCTTGTGCGCAAGGGCATCGCCGTGCATATCGACGATCATCTGCAACTGAAGAACGTGACTCTTTCCGTGGCGTCGGCCAATGCGATCGTGACGGTGACGGCCAGCAGCGACGAACTGACGCCGACGACCTCCGGCGAGGTCAGCTACACGCTGACCGGCACGCAGCTTCACAACATGGACATCCAGAGCCGCAGCGCCATCGAACTGCTGGGCCTGCTGCCGGGCGCGGCCAACACCGGCAATTTCAACTCCTCGCACTACGACACCGGGCAGGAAGGCTTCACGCAGAACGCCAGCACCTACACGGTGAACGGCAATCGTTTTGACCAGGTGCAGATCGAGAGCGAAGGCGCTTCGGTCACCGATCTGAATACCGCAGGCTCGGCCGCGGTCACGCCGAACGTGGACATGATCGCCGAACTCAAGGTCGAGTCGGCCGCCTACTCGGCCGCCGAGCCCAATGGCCCGGTCGTGGTCTCCACCGAGTCGAAGTCCGGCGGGCGCGACTTTCACGGCGAGGCCTACATGACGGCCCGCAACTACAACCTGAACGCCAACGACTGGCAGGAGAAGTCGATCGGTTTCGCGCGCCCGCAGAGCAGTCTCTACTATCCCGGCCTGAATATCGGCGGCCCGGTGCTCTGGCCCGGCGTGCATCGTGACCGGGCCAAGCTCTTCTTCTTCGCCGCCACCGAGTTGGCCCAGCAACACGTGGACCAGGGCGTGCGCAAGGCCGCCGTGCCGGCCATCGCCGGTTCGCCCGGTTACAGCGGCAGCGGCATGGCCAACGGCGACTTCACCGACTCGGCCTATCTTGGCGCGCTCTCGAACGCGGGCAACAACTATCTCTTCTGGCCGGTCAGCAACCAACCCTGCAGCGGAAACTATTACACAACCGCCTGTACCGGCGACCTGAGTTCGTGGGGCCAGATTGCGTCGAGCGTGATCGATCCGGCCGGCAAGATTTTGCTCAGCGCCTTTCCGCATCCCAACGTTGATCCCACCGCCCAGGGCGGTTACAACCTGATTACCGATTACGTCACCAGATC
>JAJYFB010000218.1 GCA_021785495.1 Acidobacteriota bacterium
ATCATTCGCCGGAAGTCGCGGAAGAGGTAGTGCGAATCGTGCGGGCCGGGGGCGGCTTCGGGGTGGTACTGCACGCTGAACAGCGGCAAGCTCTTGTGACGCAGCCCTTCGAGGGTGTTGTCGTTCAGGTCCACGTGCGTCAACTCGACTTCATTGGCGTTGATCGAATCGGGATCGACGGCGAAGTTGTGGTTGTGGGCCGTGATCTCGACCTTGCCGGTGCGGTTGTTGCGCACCGGGTGATTGCCGCCATGGTGGCCGAACTTGAGCTTGTAGGTGCGGCCGCCCAGGGCCAGGCCCGTCAACTGATGGCCTAAACAAATGCCGAAGATCGGCAGCCGGCCCATCATCTGCCGGATGGCGCGCACGGCGTAATCGACCGGCTCCGGGTCGCCGGGGCCGTTCGACAGAAAGACGCCGTCGGGCTTGAGTCCGAGCACGTCCTCGGCCGGGGTCTCGGCCGGAACCACCGTCACGCGGCAGTGCTCGCGCGTCAACATGCGCAAAATGTTCTGTTTGATGCCGAAGTCGTAGGCGACGACGTGCAAAATTTTCCGTTCCGCTTCGGCGCGGGGCAGAAATCCCTCGGCCAGCAGCGGCGCGCCACTCTGGTTGCGCGGGTCCGCGGCGTCGAACTCGTAGCGAGCCTGGGTCGAAACCACGCGCGCCAGGTCCGTGCCGTCCATCTTGCGGATGTTCCTGGCCTTCTGGACAAGCGCTTCGGGGTCCGAAACTTCGGTCGAGATCACGCCGCGCATCACGCCCTGGGTGCGCAGATGGCGCACCAGCGCCCGCGTGTCGATCTCGGCCAGCACGGGCACCGCGTACCGCTCCATGTACTCGTCGGCGACCTGTTCAGAACGCCAATTCGAACCGATGGGCGAGAACTCGCGGACGATCAGCCCCTCGATAAAGGGACGCGCGGCCTCGTCGTCGGCGCGATTGGTGCCGTAGTTGCCGATCTGTGGGTTGGTCAGGACCACGATCTGCCCCGCGTAGGAGGGATCGGTGGCAATTTCCTGATAACCAGTAAGGGAAGTATTGAAAACCACTTCGCCCTGGCATTCGCCAGGATGACCGTGGCCTTGGCCGAGGAAGATGCGCCCGTCTTCGAGCGCGAGAATCGCCTGCATCGCCTCTCCGGGGAGTGGATTCAATCGATTTTAGCAGGTTTCTGGTCCGAATTCAGCCTCGATTTTCCGCGGATTTACCGGATCACGCCCGCATCGCGGGCCGGCCAGTAGACGAAAACGGCTTTCCCGTAGATCAATGAGCGCTCAACCGGGCCAAAATCCCGGCTGTCGGAAGAGATCGAGCGGTGATCGCCCAGAACAAAATAGCTGCCAGCCGGGATGGTCGTCGCGTCCATCGAGCGGTCGTCACGATAATCGGCCGGAACGTAGGGCTCACGCAGGAGCCGGCCGTTGACGTAGACCTGGCCGCTGTCGATGCGAATGCGGTCGCCAGGCAGGCCGATTACGCGCTTGATGTAGCTTTTTTCGGGATCGCGCGGGTAGTGAAAGACGACCACGTCGCCCCGCTCGACGGAGGCGAAGCGGTAGACGAACTTGTTGATGAACAGCCGGTCGCTGTTTTCCAGCCTGGGCAACATGCTTGTGCCTTCCACGCGCACCGGTTGGTAGAGAAAGGCAATGATGAAGACCGAAGCCGCCGTGGCGATGACCAGATCGCGCAGCCAAAGCCCCAGGCCGGAAACCGCGCGCGGCACAACCGGCGCGGCGGCCGAGCACTGCGCGGCGTCGCTGGAAGAAGCGCTCGAGCGGGAGCCGGGAACAGTCGGATCGTCGGAATCGGTCGGCATCTGCATCTAGAGTACTGTAATCGCTCGCGGCCCCGGCTGCCCAGCTGCCCGGGCCGGGCAAGGAGGAACCTCGGCGAAAACTCCGGGCGATACGGCGCCTTTGCGGAATGGCGCGGCCTTGTCTTCAGAGGCCGTGGCCGGTTTCGCCGCCCCACTCGCTGCCCACCGCTTCGGCGCGCTCGACCGCCAGCGGCGTCAACTCGTTCGGAACGGCGACGGTGCGTTCGATCTCCTCCTTGGCCCACATCGCCTCATCGACGCCAAAGGTCATGGCGATCTCGTCGATCTTGTCCCCGTATTGACGGCGCAGGAGGGCCAGATCGGCGCGCAACTCGGCGCGCTGCGCAGGACTCTCGTCGTGCAGTCCCGACCAACGGATGGTCAGCAGGATGGAAAAGCGCAGGGCGGCCAGCGCCTCAATCTCGAAGGTCAGCATGGCCTCGCGCACATCGCGCATCGAGCACGAAGCTGGATCGATCGGCGGAAATCCGGCGAGCGTGGGAAGCGGTAAGGCGGCCATGGCAGTTCTCCCTCCGCGCCACGGCGCGGGACGTTTCGGCCGCATCTTCGGTCCGGCGGATTGCCCTCGCGCAGCGCGGTCGCACGAGGGACAAGCGCCAAGCCATCGCATGGCAAGTGCTTGTCCTCTGCACGGAGACCTTGCGGCCAGGCGCAGATGGCTTCTCTGCGCGTGCCGATGTTTCAACGCCAAGCG
>JAJYFB010000006.1:0-51652 GCA_021785495.1 Acidobacteriota bacterium
GTAGCCGGCGTAAGCGGCAGCGCAACGCCCTCCGGAAGCGTGGTTTTGACCGGCGGAGGCTACAACTCCACCCAAACGCTTTCCAGCGCCGGCGGCGCCAGCTTCACCATCCCCGCCAACAGCCTCTCGCCGGGCGCGGTGACGCTGACCGCTTATTACAGCGGCGACGCGACCTACGCCGCGCAAAGCACGACCGCGACCGTCACCGTCTCCGCCGTAACGCCCACGGTCACCATCGTCGCCCCCGCCAGCGACAACAGCGGCAATTCGATTCCCGTCTCCGTGACGGTCGCCGGTCCCGCGGGTTCATCCACCCCCACCGGCACCGTAACCCTGACCGGCGGCTCGTACAATTCCACTGCGGCCGCTCTATCGAGCACCGGCATCGCCAGCTTCACCATTCCGGCAGGCGATCTTCCCCTGGGCGTCGATACGCTGAAGGCCAGCTACAGCGGCTCCACCAGCTACTACACCAGCGCAGCGGGAACCTTCTCCATCGACATCGTCAGCGCTTCGACCGTTGCGCCCACCGTCACCGTCACTCCGGGCGCAACGAGCATCCAATCAGGCCAGAGTCTGGCGGTCACGATCGCAGTGACTGGATCGAGCACCGTCCCCACCGGCTATGTCACGCTGACGGGCACGGGCGGCTACAGCTACGGGCCGGCATTGCTCAGTGGCGGCGTCTATACCCTCCCCACGCCCGGCATCCCCGGCAATACCTTCAGCGCCGGATCCGTCAAGCTCACGGCCAGCTACAGCGGCGACGCCGTCTACGCCTCCGGGACCGGAACCAGCACGGTCACCGTCACGCAATCCAGCTACGCGCTCTCGGCGACGGTGCCCTCGTCCGTGTCCGCGACCGGGATCACTCCCGGCGCGACTGCAGCGTTACCCATCACCGGCTCCAGCACAACGGACTACACGGGAACCGTGACGCTGAGCTCCTGCACGCTGACCAGTTCGCCCTCCGGCGCGGTCTCCACGCCCACCTGCAGCATCTCCGGCAGCATCGTCTTCCTGGCCGGCGTGGCCAGCGGCTCAGGCACGGCCACGGTGACGACCTACGCGGCAACCACGAGCGCGCTGGCGCGTCCCAAGCTGCCGGGCGGCCGGAACTGGCTGGGGGCCGGCTCCGGCGCGGTTCTCGCCCTGCTGGTCTTCTTCGGCATTCCGGCGCGCCGGCGCGGCTGGCGGAAGATGCTCTCCCTCTGTGTCGTCCTGCTCACTCTGGGCGGCATGGTCAGTTGCAGCAGCGGCGTCAACAGCGGCAGCGGCGGAGGCTCCAGCACACCGGCCACCACGGCCGGAGCCTACACCTTCACCGTGCAGGGAACGGGCAGCGACACGGCCAGCACACAAGCGACCGCGACCTTCACCGTGACCGTGAAATAACCCGCTCGAACCATCTCCCCAAGCGCGCCCTTCCTGCGGGAAGGGCGCGCTTTTTGCGCCAGCCGGGTCATCACCAACCTGCGGAAGAAGAAAAAACCTCCACCTTTTGGTCGATCCTGCTGTTGCTTCCGTCCCCGTATACTGGCTGCCATGTCACTGACTCCGCGTGCTTCCCTCGTGTTCTCGCTCCTCGTGACGTGTGCTCCGGCGCTGCTTTGGTCACAAACGGCAGATTCCGGCGTTGCATCTGCGAGCCAACTTGCTCCATCCCTCGATTCCACCGCGCAAGCTCAGGCGATCGGCGGCGAAGCGACCGGCCCGCCGCAGCCGGCGCAATTTGATAACCAGCACCGGCCGATCACCGCCGGCGGCTTTGTCCCAAGCGGCCCGGTGATCTTCCAGGACATCTCGGCGCAGTCGGGCCTCACCCGCTGGACCCACAAAATGGGGACCAAAGCAAAGAAGTACATCATCGAGACCAACGGCTCCGGCGTTTGCCTCATCGACTACGACAACGACGGCTGGCTCGACATCTATCTGGTCAACGGCTCGACCTTCAACGCGCTGGACGGCAAGGAGACGCCGCCCCACGCCGCGCTTTTTCACAACAATCACGACGGCACCTTCACCGACGTCAGCGCCAGGGCCGGGGTCGCCAACGATCGCTGGGGCTTCGGCTGCGCCGTGGCCGACTACGACAACGACGGCTGGCCGGACCTTTACGTCACCAACTGGGGCAAGAACCGTCTCTATCACAACAATCACGACGGCACTTTTACCGACGTAGCCGAAAAGGCCGGCGTAACGCTCGGCAACTGGTCCACCGGGCCCACCTGGGGCGACTACGACGGCGACGGGCGTCTCGATCTCTTCGTCCCCGGCTACGTCCACTTCGATCGCAGCCATCTGCCGTCGGGCGGCGCCGGTGGCGTGCTCGACGCCTTCTGCACCTTTCGCGGCGTCGCCGTCAACTGCGGGCCGCGCGGCCTGAAGGGCGAACCCGACCACCTCTTCCACAACAACGGCGACGGCGCCTTCACCGACGTGAGCGAAAAGGCCGGCGTGGCCGACCATCCCGGCTACTACGGCCTCAGCTCGCTCTTTGTGGACATCAACAACGACGGCAAGCCCGACCTGCTGGTGGCCAACGACTCGACGCCGAACTATCTCTATCTCAACAAGGGCGACGGCTCCTTCGACGACGTGAGCTACTCGTCCGGTTACGCGGTGGACGAGTCCGGGCACGAGACCGCGTCCATGGGCATCGCGGCCGGCGATTTTCAGAACAACGGCCGGATCGACATCTTCAACACTACGTTCTCCGACGATTACAAGCCGCTCTATCGCAACGAGGGCGACGCCAACCTGACCGACATCAGCTACCAGTTGGGCATTGCCGAGATCTCCGTGCCGTTTCTCGGCTGGGGCGACGCCTTTTTCGACTACGACAACGACGGCTGGAAAGACCTGATGATGGCCGATGGGCACGTCTACCCGCAGGTCGACGAGCACTCCTGGGGCACAAGCTGGGCGCAGCGGCCGATGCTCTTTCACAACCTGGACGGCAAAAAATTTGCGCCGGTTTCGGCGGTCGAAGGCACGGGGCTGGCCGACGTGATCGCCGGCCGCGGCATGGCCGTCGGCGACCTGTTCAACGACGGCAAGCTCGACGTGGTCATCAATGTCATGGACGGCCATCCGGTGCTTTTGCGCAACGTGAGCCCGGACCACAATCACTGGCTGGAACTGAAGCTGGTGGGCGGCGCAAAGAGCCCGCGCGACGCGGTGGGCGCGACGGTCTACCTCACCGCCAACGGCATGCGTCAGCGCGACGACGTACTCAGCGGCGGCAGCTACGGCTCAACCGGCGATCCGCGTCCGCACTTCGGCCTGGGCCCGGCGACCCAGGTCGACGACATCGAGGTGCATTGGCCCAGCGGCCGGGTGGAGCATTTCACCGTTCCCGGCGTGGATCGCATCGTGACCCTCGCGGAGGGCGCCGGCAGAGAGCCATCGGCCGGCGCTTCCGCCGCGGCTGCGCACGGGCCGCGCTAGAACAACAGCCGCGTCGTGATGGCGATTCCGTGGTTGTACGTGTGGAAGCCGCTGGTTGCAATCTGCTCGCCTGCGCCGACGCAGATCGCCAGTCTGCTCGCAGTCGCGCTCGTGCGGAGACCGTGCGCCACAAGCAATCCCGGCGTGGCGAAGGTCTGATTTTTGCCGTCGTTCGGCCCTCCCTTGAACCACGTGGAGTTGAACTCGATCTCCGGCCAGAAATGCCGGGCCAGATGAAGCTGGCCTGCCGTGTTCCAGGCGATCGTCCGTCCCAGCGTGGCCGTATCGGCCACCGGAAGGCTTGCGCCCAGCGTGCTCTGCACGTCGAAGGGGCCAAAACCTTTGCCCAGCCCCAGATTGGGCGAGACGGTGGCGTCGAGGCCGCCATTTTTGTAACTGCCCGTGGGGAGGGTGGCCAAAAGAAACGCGCTCACATCATAACTTCCATGCTGCGCATTGCCCGAAAAGGGGCGATACTTCCAGACAAACGACATATCTCCGGCGCCATTGGGCGTCGATGGCGCGCTGTGCTCCACATACGGCGGAAGATTGATATCGACTTCGGTCTTCGCAAAAGGAACCAGATTCAGTCCCTTGCTTCCGTCCAGGTACCAGGCCTGGACCTGATTGGAGGCGGTTTGGCGCAGGAAATCGACGCGCGCGACCTGGATGAGGCCGACATAGGTTGTGACCAGCGGCGGCGGCCAGGCGGGCTGCTGGGCTTGTGTGTGCGTGGCGCGCTGCTCCCATTGCGTCAGGAAACCTTGCTGCGCCGCCAGCGGCGCGGCGGCGGCAAGCAGCGCCAGGAGGACGAATCGTTGGTGTTGCATGGAACCTCGCTTGGGAAAACTGGATTGGATTGGATTCGGAATTTAGAGTCAACACTGGATCGGAGTGACCATAGCAAAGCGAACCGCGCCCGGCAACCTACGCAGGGTGGAGAAAATCATCCACCCGGAGCGCAGAGATTCCGCGCAGAATCGCGCACGGCGCAAACAAGCGCAAAAACTCCAGTCGGCGAGTCAAGCCCAGAGGAACTCCATCGAAAGATGGAGTTTTTTCCTCGCCGAATGCCCGTTGCCTGCGCCGCATGCAAACGGTAGGATGGCTGCGCGATGCTTCCCCGCTTCCTCGCTTCACGAATCCTGCGCGCTGTGGGCACTCTGTTGTGTTTTGCAGCGTGCGCGCTTGGCTGGCTGACAACCGGACGGCTTCGCCCGGCCTGCGCGCAGCAGCAGGCGGACCCGGCCGCGGATCGCGCGGCTTACTCCCAAAGCGTGGCCGGGCAGTATCACTTTTCCTTCGGCGCCGGTCAGCCGTTTCTGCCCTCCAACGCCGCCACCGACACCGGTCAGTTTATTGACCCCAAGAGCTTCCTTCCGGCGCAGTACTGCGGCCATTGCCATCAGCAGGCCTATGCCGAGTGGCGGCAAAGCGTCCACGCCAACGCCTTCCGCAATCCGTGGTACACCAAAAACGTCAATCTGCTGATCGCCGAGCGCGGCATCGAGTACACGCGCCATTGCGAGGGCTGTCACAATCCCATCGCGCTCACCTCGGGCGCGCTCACTCCCGGCTCGCCGGTCCATCGCAGCTTCGACGCCGACGGCATCACCTGCACGACCTGCCACTCCATCCAGAAGGTGACGACGCGCGGCACCGGCAGTTACGTGCTCGCCCCGCCTGCCGCACTGGTCGACGCCCAGGGCAGGCCCATCTACGGCGAGGTCCCCGACCAGGAGATCCTCGCGCATCTCGATCGCCACTCCCAGGCGGTGATGAAAGACTTCTACCGATCGAGCGAGTTCTGCGCCAGTTGCCACAAAGCGGCCCTCCCGCGCATGATCAATCACTACAAATGGCAGCGCGCCTTTACCGTCTATGACGAGTGGCAGCAGGCCGCGTTTTCCAAGCAGAATCCCTTGCCTTTTTACGTCAAAGACACGGTCTCCACCTGCCAGAGCTGCCACATGCCGCAAGTGCCGCTCACCCAGCAGGACTACGGCGCGGAAAACGGCACGATCGCCTCGCATCGCTGGCTGGGCGGCAATACGCTTCTCTACAAGTACTTCGGCTACGACGAGCAACTGGCCAAGACCATCGACTTTCTGAAAAACGGCCCGCAAAAAACGGGCGTGCTGAACGTCGATCTCTTCGGCCTCCAGCGCAATGGCGGCCCGCTCATCGCGCCTCTCGGCGGCAAGGCGTTTGACCTGGCCGCCGGCGATGTGCTGACCGTCTCCGTCGTCATTCAAAACAAGGGGATCGGGCACACGCTCGTCCCCGAGCAGCGCGATTTCTACGAGTGCTGGGTGGAATTCGAGGCCAAGGACGCGAAGGGGCGTACGCTGATGCACTCCGGCGGTCTACTGCCCGATGGCGCGCTCGACCCCAGCGCGCACAGCTTCACCAACCGGCTGATCAACAAGAACGGCACGCTCAACGATCTGCACCAGGTCTGGAACACGCGCGCCGTCGCCTATAACAACACTATCGCCAGCGGCCGCTCGCAGATTGTGCGCTACCGCTTTCAGGTTCCGCGCGATGCGCAAGGACCGATTACGCTCACGGCCCGCGTCAACTACCGGCGCTTCAACCAGCACTTCATCGATTTTGTGATGGGCCAGCAGCATTCCCCGATGCCGATCGTGGAGATGGCCGCGCGCACGCGCACGCTGGCGCTGGGCGCAAACGCCGCCACCGCGCCCGATCCCAAGGACAATCCCGAGTGGATGCGCTGGAACAACTACGGCGTCGGTCTGCTCGATGCCCAGCAGTACGCCGCGAGCGCGCACGCCTTTGAACAGGTGGCGCGGCTGCGGCCCGATTACGCCGACGCCTACACGAATATCGCCATCGCCGATTATTCGTGGCAGCGCTATGAGGATGCGCGCAGAAATCTGATGAAGGCCCTTCAATTGGCGCCGCGGAATGCCCGTGCGCTCTACTACCAGGCGCTGGTCGAGCGCACCGAGGGCCATCCCGACGCCGCCATCGCCGACCTGCTGGCCGTCCTTGCGCAGTTTCCCCGCTCCCGCGACGCGCACCGCGAACTGGGCTTCTCTTTTTATCAGCAGCACAAGTACCAGGAGGCGCGCGCCGAGTACGAAGCCGTGCAATCGATCGATCCCGACGATCTCTCCGCCCATTACATTCTCTCGATCGTCGATCGCCGTCTGGGCATGAAGGCGGAGGCGGCGCGCGAGGCCGCGGCCTTCGCCGACCAGAAAGATGATCCCACCGCCAACGTCTACGCCCTGGAGTATCTGCGCCAGCATCCCGAAATCGCCGCCGAGAGCGTACCCTGGCACGTCCACAGTAATCTGGAGACAGATCGCGCAGGGGAAGGGAACAAGAACGGTCAATGAAGCCGCGGCTCTCCGTTGCACTCTGGGTGTTGGCTTTTTCGTCGCTCGCGCATGCCGTCATGCGCGGCAATGAGCGCGCGCGGGGCGCCGCGGTTTTCTCCGCGAACGGCTGCCTGCATTGTCACAGCATCAACCATGCGGGCGGCCATCGCGGGCCGGACCTTTCTGACGTGGGAAGACGAAAATCGAAGATCGCGATGCGCTGGCAGATCGTGCATGGAAGCCGGGCTATGCCGGCCTACGGCGATGTTCTCTCACGCGGCCAGATAGACGATCTCATCGCCTACCTGCGCTCCTGCCGCCGCGCTCCCGTCCCCGGCGGGCCCGCGCGGAACTGAGCCGGTAGCGATCACTTGCCGCCGCAACTCCGGCCAGGCGCAGAAGCGTTGGCTCGGCTTTCAACCGTGGGCTGGAAACCGAGCTTCATCCAGAAATCGCAGACCAGAGCGACGGCGTCTTCGCTGGCCTCGGGCGCGGCGCGCAGAACGATCTCCGGTCCCGCGTTTGCGGTTAAATCCATGGGCGCAAGGGCGATGGCGACGCACTTCTCCGGCCGGTAGGTGCAACTGGCGAGATCGTCAATGGCCAGATGCGTCGTCGGCGTGGCGAAGACCGTACGCGGCGGCGCCATGCGATCGAGCAGCCAGAGAATTTCGAGCTTCGATTCCAGTTCGTCGGGCACGCAGTCGATGACGAGATCGGCCTCGCGCACCGCATCCTCCAGCGTGCTGACGAAATCCACGGCGGGCAGCGCCTCGGGACCAAGCTCGCCGCGGATCGATTCGCGCGCGTGGTGGAGGTTGGCCGGCATCACGTCCTCCAGCAGCACGCGATAGCCGGCGCGCACCGCGCCCAGCGCCAGCCAGCGGCCCAGAGGCCCGGCTCCTACGATGGCGACCGTGTTCACGTGGACTTATTGAGCGGCCAGAGCCGTGGCAACTTCCTCGACGCTGGGCCGGGCGTTCGTCAGATGCTCGGCGACCTTGGCGCGTTCCTCGGCAGGCAGCGTGGGCACAGTGGCCAGAATGCGGCGCAGGGTCACGGCAACATCGTCAATGTAGTTCATCAGCCGGATGGCTTCACCGGAAAGCGGCATGATTCTCCTCGCGGGTTCGGATTCCCGTTTCCATTGTAGGGCGTGAGGCCGAGGTGCGCGAAACCGGCTGCCATGCACGCCAGGGCCGCGAGACGGTCCGCAGATCGAACGGTGCGGGCGATCGGCCCTGCTGCGCCGTGCTCCATGCTCAATGCTCCACGCTGTATGGGCCGGGCAGCAGGCGCGGCGCGGGCGCATTTTCGGCCGCAGGCGCGGTTGCGAAGTCTGTGCGCTTCGAGTAAATACGAAACACGACGGCCAAATCGAGGACAGAGGCAACGGCTTTGCCGTCTTTGACGGCCGGCGCGAAGACAGCCTTGCCGATGACCGCGACGGCGTTCTCATCGAGGCCGAAGCCGATCGGCCGCTCGACGGCGATCCGCAGCGGTTTGCCGTCGACGCCGACCACAACGCGGTACTCGGCCATACCGGCCACGCCGTAGTCTTGCGCGAACTGGTTCGAGGCCGGTTGGGCAATGGCGAGGATGCGCGCTTTTTGGTCCACCGCGCGCTGGCGCATCACGCCGGGATCGTCGGGCCAGGAAGCAGCCTTCGCCGCGTCCGTTTCGTAATACGGCTTCCAGAACTCCGGCAGCGAGGCGGTCATCCGCGCATCGAGCCCCTGCGCAAAAACATGGTTGATGGCGGCTAGCAAAAGCCGGTCGGCCTGAGCCTGCGTGCGGGCCATGTTTGTGCCTTTTTGCGGCGGAACAGCGGCAGACTCGGCTTGAACGGCCGGAAGGGATGGATGGTCCTCTGGCCGGAACTTCTTCGCGTGCTTCTGCCGTTTGGGCTTTTTCACCGGCTCGCGGGTGATTGCGATACGCACCGGTTTCTTCTTCGGCGTGATGTCGACGCGATCGACGGCCTGGGCAAGATCTTCGCCGGGCGCGGCGCCAAGAAAATGCAGGCCGTAGCGCCGGCCTTCGAGTTCAAGCTTGCGCTTGGTCAGGCGCACCTTGTCGATGCGAATCAGGCAAAGTGTGTACGATCCCTGCGGCGAATGACCCACCAGCGCGCCGCGTTCGTCAAAGGCAAGCGCATTGTCGAGCCAGCCGCTGCGCAGATAGAGATCCTTGCCGACGAGGAGCCTGCGAATCGGGCCTTCGTCGAGCGCCGGACCGATTCTTGCGCCGGAGACCGCAGATGCGGACGAATCCGTGGAAGGCGGCGCTGTCTGCTGGGCCTGCAGCCTGAGCGCGCGGATCGCGGCGATTCCGCAGAGCGGCAGCGCGATGCACAGAAAGAAGCGGAAGCAAAAGCGGCAAACCCGCACCGCGAGCGCGGCCGGAGATGATTGAGAGCGTGCGATTGGCATGGAACCCTGTCCACGTCACTGTAGCAGGAATTACGGCCGAGTCGACGGAAAATTCCTGCAAGGAAAAACGGCTCGCGGACGTGGACGGTCCCGGCGAAGCTATTCTGTTGGCGTCCCCCCGCTTTTGGCGCGCAATTTGCAAAAATGGCAAGCGGCTGCGTCACTTTGGATTGGCGTGTGCTTCGTCGCCGAGTTTGCGCAGAATGCGTCGGAAGAGACCCAGAATGCGGCGCGTGTCGCGACGCGAAAGGGCAAGCCGGCGCAGCAAAAGGTCGAGATCGTGGCGATTGGCCGCGCGCATCGAAGCCGGCGCGTCGTTTGCGGCCTCCATCGTTTCGGCGACGATTTCGGCCAGCAGATCGAGATCGCGCATCGCCGCCGGAGGCGCTTCGGCTGCGGAGGGATTGGCGGCGATCTTCGCGCGGGCGCTGTTTTCGGAAGGCTGCGGAGTGGAATCGCCGGCTTTGCCCGTGCTGCGCGCCGTCAATTCGTAGAGACAGACGGCGACGGCCTGGCCCAGATTCATCGAGGGCTGGCGGGGATGGGTGGGAATCTCCACGAGCAGGTGGCAGAGGGCGAGATCGCCGCGGGTGAGACCGTGCTTTTCCGGGCCGAAAACGAGGGCGACGCGGCCGCCGCGCGCCCTTTCCCGCGCAACACGCGGAGCCAAAGCGGGCAGCGAGACAACTGGCTGCTCGGGCCGGCGATCGGCGCAGGTTGCCGTGCCGAGGACGAGCGTGCAATCGGCCAACGCAGCATGGAGCGACTCCGTCTTCCGGGCGGTTGCAAGCAATTCGCTGGCCCCGACGGCCGACTTTGCCTCGCGCCAGTGCGGCTCGTAGGGCGCAACGACGGTGAGCGAAGCAAGACCGAAGTTGGCCATGGCCCGCGCCGCCGCGCCGATATTGAGCGGATTGCGTGGCGAGACGAGAACAACGTGCAGACGATCATCAAGCATCGTGAAGTCAACCCTGGTTCCGTGCCGTTGCGTACCCCAGTGTATCGCCTTTGCGGTGCGACCGCGGTTTGCCAGCCGCGGGCCGATCGTCTAGCCTCAGAGGGTGATCCTTACGAATCCAGCCGCGGCGGCGCTGAACGATCTCGGCCAGTCGCCGATCGTGCGCTTTTCCCTGCTGGCGCTCAGCTCGATCTTTTTTCTGGTCGATCCCTTTGCGGCCATCCCGTCGTTTCTGGCGATCACGCCGGATGCTGACGACGCGCGGCGCAAGCGCATGGCGCGCAAAGGCGCCGTCACCTGCTTCATCGTGCTCACCGGCTTCGCCATCGCCGGGCAGTTCATCTTCCGCATGTTCGGCATCACGCTGCCGGCCTTCGAGATCGCCGGCGGACTGATTCTTCTGCTGATCGGTCTGGACATGCTCGAGGCGCGGCGTTCGCCTACGCAGGAGACCTTTGGCGATACCGAGGAAGCTGCGACAAAGGAAGACGCGGGCATTGTGCCGCTGGGCATCCCCATGCTGGCCGGGCCGGGCGCCATCTCGTCGGTGATGGTGCTGGTGGGCCAGGTGCCCTCCATTTGGCACTGGGAGATGGCCGCCATTTTGCTGTCGATCCTCTTTACCTGCGCGGTCACCTACTTTGTGCTGGCTGCGGCCAGCCGGGTGCGGCAGGTGATGGGCGAGACGGGAATCCGCATTCTGGTGCGCATCATGGGCCTGCTGCTGGTGGCTCTGGCGATGCAGTACTTCGTGAATGGAATCACCGACCTGGGGTTGATTCCGCGGCACTGACCGGCGGCCGGGCGCTTTATTGCAAGCTGGGACGGGAGGGCGCGGAGGGTTGCATCGCTGCCGCATCGCGAGAAGCTGCGCCAGAGGCCTGCATCTCGGCAACCGCTCCCGTGGCCGGAGGCTCATCGGGCGCGGTTCCTTGGCTGGCCAGGTTCTGCTCCGAAGCGTTCCCGGCCTGCAACGAAGCCAGATTTTCCGGTCCGAGAAGCGCGGGCTGCCTCGGGATCAGGCGGTAGCGCCCGCGCACCAGATAATCCACAAAGAGGCCGCCGGCGAGGTAGGGATTCACGGCGACGAGCGGAACGGCATACGCCGTGGTCACGAAAGACTCGTCGATGCCCTTGACCGAGCGGCTGGGGCTCCGGTAGCCGGGAACCTGCGGAATCTCAAAAACCGTCAGGCCCGTGGCCGGGTGCTTGCGCGCATAGCGCTCGAGCTTCCAGGTGATCTGCTTGGGCGTGGTCATGCCGGCGTCGGGAAAGATGCTGCGCCGGAATTTTCCGGGAAAGTAGTGATTGAGAATGGTGCGCGAAAAATCGGCGCAATTATTGAAGAGCAGGTCGAACTGGCTGCGGTTGGGGCCGGCGTTCAACTGCCGGATCAGCGCCTCGTCCTGTTCCGCGGTGGTGGCAAAGCGGAAGGCGTAGATGCGGCGCTCATAGGCCGCGCCCACCAGTTGCGTCCATCCGCCGTGAAGCAGGTTCCCCCGCGCAAGATGCTCGCCCAGATCGTCCAGATGCGCCTCGCGATAGCGGCTGCGCAACCGGCGCACGGTGTCGTGATCGACGCGCGCCGGGACACGGCCCGGACTCTCGACCGCGTAGAGATAGGGAACCAGCGGGATCGCCACCCAGTCGTAGCCGTTGACGCCCTGGTAGCGGGCGAGGACAACGCCCAACTCGCCTGGCAGGCAGCGGCGAAGCTGCACCGGCGTCTCGGCGCAGATCCGTGCAAAATAGATGGCGTTGTGGCCGGTGGGATTCAGCGCGCCGAAAAAGCCGTAGGGCTCTTCCATTAGCAAGGCGGCCTGCGCCGCGCATCGCGCGCAAGGAAAAAAGCCCAAAAGCAGGAAAAACAGGGCAAGAATCCGCAAGGGGAACTTTGCGCGCATCCGTCTCCTTTCGGGGTAAGGTGATATGCCGACTCCTCCTCAGTATGCACGACGCAAGGCAAATTCGCGACGAAAATCCGGTTCGTCCGCCACGTCCGACGTTGCGCCGCTCCTTTTCGCGGACCGCGCAGGCGGGATGCGCCGCCACTGGGCGCGAACCGATCCTCTTCGCGAGACTTCCGGGGTGTTCGCGCGCTTTTCGGGGCGCAGGCGGTGCTTCCAGGCATTGTCCCAAGGGGCGGCTGCGCTCCATTCGGGACGCAGGGCAAACGCATTTGGATTTCGCATTGCCGCCCTTTCAAAACAAAATCATCCCCAAGCTGAAATGCGTTTGCCCTGATTCGGGACGGCTTTCGTCTGCCCTTGCGGAACACAACCGGTAGACTGGTCAAAGCGGAGTCGATTGCGTTTTCCGGCGTTGTTCAAGCGATGGCCCTGCGGCTCTGCGCAGGCTACAGACGCCGTCCGCATCGTACACTGAAAGTGCCGCGAGGTTTCCCCAATGAAAAAGCTTGCAATTGGAATTTACGTCCTCCTCACTCTGGGCCTGCTGGCCTGGGGGTATTACCAGGCGATCTACGTCGCGCCAAACGACGCCCTGCAGGGCGAGATCTTCCGCATCATTTACTATCACGTGCCGTCGGCGTCGGTGGCTTTTCTGTTCTTCGCGGTCAGCCTGGCGGGCTCGATCGGCTACCTGGCCGCGCGGCGCACGAACGGCGATCGCGCCCAGAGCTTTGACGCCTGGGCGGTGGCCGGGGCCGAAGTGGGCGTGGTCTTCTGCACCGTGGTGCTGACAACCGGGCCGATCTGGGCGCGCCGCGCCTGGGGCATCTGGTGGACCTGGGACGCACGGCTGACCACCACGCTGGTGCTGTGGCTGATCTACATGAGCTACCTGCTGCTGCGCCGCTTTGCCGAGGGGCCGCAGATGCAGACGCTGGCTGCCGTGCTCGGCATCTTCGGCGCGCTCGATGTGCCTATCGTCTACATGTCGAACCGCTGGTGGCGCACGCAGCACCCGGCGCCAGTCTTCGGTGGCGCGCAGGGATCGGGAATGGCCCCTTCGATGGTGCATCCACTGTTGTGGAACATGCTGGCGTGGTTTGCCTGGGGCGTGATGATTCTCGTCTTTCGTTATCGCGTCGAGCGGCTTCAGCAGCAGATCGCCGCCGCCGAAGCCGAGGCCGCGCTGAACGCCTGAAGCCAAACGAGAGATTTTTCCTGAAAAACTGAAAGGACTACAGGGCGCAATGGACCCAGTCGCACTTCTCGATCACCGTTTTCGCGTGGCGGCCTACGCGGTTGTCTGGACCATTCAACTGAGCTACCTGGCCTGGCTGGGGCTGCGCTGGCGCGCGCTCCGGCGCAAGGACGCGCGGCGCAGCAACCTTCTCCGCTCGGAGAGATTTTCCGCACGCTGAGGCTTTTCGACCGAAGCGAAGAGCCCGTGCGCTGTCCATCCTGTTGCCGAGACAATGAAGCGGAAACATGCTTTGGCCGTTGGGTGGGCCGAACCGCCTTGGCCAAAGCAACGCAGCCTGCCAGCCCGCGACGGCCTACCGGAGCGAAGTCATGTCGATCACGAAGCGGTATTTCACATCCTGCCGGATCATGCGCTCGAAGGCTTCGTTGATCTTCTGGATGGGAATCACCTCGACATCGGCAGTAATGTTGTGCTGTCCGCAGTAGTCGAGCATCTGCTGCGTCTCGGGCATACCGCCAATCATGGAGCCGGAGAGCGCGGCGCGGCGGAAGATGAGATTGCCGATCTCGATCGACGCGGGTTTTCCCGGCAGTCCGACCATGGCCAGGGTTGCATCCTGCTTCAAGAGTTCGAGGTATGGATTGTAGGAGTGCGGGCCGGAAGCCGCATCGACGATGAAGTCGAAGGACCGGGCCTGGGCCTTCATGGCGGCGGCGTCGGTGGAGAGCACGACTTCGTTGGCGCCCAGACGCAGCGCGTCTTCCTTCTTTTGGATCGAAGTGGTGAACTGGACCACGTGCGCTCCGAAGGAGTGGGCAAACTTGAGCGCCATGTGGCCCAGTCCGCCCAGACCGACGACGCCGACCTTCATGCCCGGGCCGACTTTCCAGTGGCGCAGCGGCGAATAGGTGGTGATTCCCGCGCAGAGCAGCGGCGCAACGGCGGCCATGTCGAGGTTCGCCGGCACGGTGTGGGCGAACCGCTCGTCGACGACGTAATTGTCCGCGTAGCCGCCCATGGTGATCGCGCCATCCACGCGGTCCTTGTCGGCGTAGGTGAGCGTGGCGCCCTCGTGGCAGTAATGTTCCTCGCCGCGATGGCACGACGGGCAGCGGCGGCAGGAATCGACAATCACGCCGACGGCCGCGATTTGGCCGGTCTGGAACTTGCGCACGGCGCTGCCGGTGGAGGTGACGCGGCCGACAATTTCGTGGCCTGGAACCAGGGGATAAACGGCATTGCCCCACTCGTTGCGCGCCATGTGCAGATCGGAGTGGCAAACGCCGCAATAGAGAATTTCGATGGCGATTTCGGTCGGGCCGGGATCGCGGCGGCTGAAAGCGTATGGCGCAAGCGGAGCTTGAGCGCTGGTGGTTGCGTAACCTTTGGATGCAGGCATAAAGAGATCCTCTCAGGAAAATCATAAAAGAGCCGCCGTGAGGCGCAAACTCCGCGCGGGATCGCGCGCTTTTTCTTCAGGCGCGAGGGAGTTTTCCGGGCTGCGATTCAGGGCGGCGCGCCAGGGCTACGCGGGCAATGCCCTGGAGGTCGGGAAGGAATTCGATGGCGGCGAAGCCCTGGAGCGCGAGCAACTCCGCCAGCGCCTGCTGCTGGCCGTGGCCGATTTCGAGCAGCAACGCGCCTCCGGCGGCCAGCGCGTGAAAGACGGCTGGAAGCAGGCGGCGATAGACGCCGAGACCGTCTTCGCCGGCAAACAGCGCCTGCCCGGGCTCGAAGTTGCGCACCTCCGCGTCGAGCGTTGCGCGGTCGCGCTCGGCCACGTACGGCGGATTCGAGACGACGAGATCGAAGCGCTCGCCGGCGACGGGCGCCAGCAGATCGCCGGCGAAAAAGCGGATGCGCCCGGCGACGCCGTTGCGCCGCGCATTGGCCTCGGCGACGGCCAGCGCCGCCGTCGAGAGATCGATGGCCGCAATCTCCGCAAACGGCAGCGCATGGGCCAGCGCCACGGCGATCGCGCCCGAGCCTGTGCCCACATCGACGATGCGCGGCGGCTGCGCGGCGCGGGATGAGCGAAGTTTCCGCGTCCGGTCGATCGCCGCTTCCACCAGCAGTTCCGTCTCCGGCCGGGGAATCAGCACATCGCGGTTGACATGAAAGGACAGGCCGTAAAATTCGGTCTCGCCGGCGATGTACTGCACCGGCTCGCCCGCCTTGCGGCGCGCCATGAAAGCGGAGAAAATGGCCTCCATGCCGGGCGCGAGCCGTTCGTCCGCGTGCGCAATCAGCCAGGCGCGGTTCGTCTCCGGCGCGGCGCGGCGCAGTGCAAGCAAAAGCAAGGTTTCGGCATCGCGCCGGGCGCGCGCCGGGTGCGGCCCGGCGACGAGAGATTCTTCCGCCTCGACGAGCGCCTGGCGCAAGGTTGGACACGGTTTGTACGGTACGGTCATGAGGATGGAGGCTTTGGCGATGAGATTGCTGAACTCCTGCGCGCCACGGATCGAGGCGCTGGCCGAACGATTCGGAATGCCGATGCTCACCTTACGACAGTCGCGGCCCGGCCGGCAAGCGCGGCGTCTCATCCTAGCCGGAGTTCCGCCGATAAACCGGGCAGGCGTTGCGCGCCGTTCCGCATCGGAGCGCCCGCAGGTACACCCCGGGCAGGTACACCCCGGAAAGAGCAGAAGGCCAGGAAGAAAAGGAGAGCGTGCTCATGTCATTCGTGGTCTGGAATGATCGTATCAGCGTTGAGGTAGAGGAACTGGACGCCGATCACAAAAAGATGGTGGAGATGATCAACGACCTCTACGACGCGATCCTGGCAGGCAATGGCCGCAAGAATCTCGATCGTCTTCTCGACCGGCTGGTCGATTACACGCGCTACCACTTTGCCCGCGAGGAGGCCTGGATGGAGCGCATTGGCTTTCCGGATTTGGCAGCGCACAAGCAGGAACACGAGAAGATGGCGGCGTGGATCAACACGGCCTGGCGCGATTACCACAGCAACACGGCCATGGCTCCCTCGCTCGAAACCATGAACTTGCTGAAGGATTGGCTCTTCGGGCACATTCTCGGCTCGGACCAGAAATATGCGGCGTTCCAGAGGGAGCGCGTGATCCAGGGAAGCCGTGCTGCAGCAACGCCGTAAGCGCGGCGGAGCGGAAATGCAATCTTCCCGCCCCGCCGCACGTTTGCAAAGGCGCGGCGGCTAGACCTTGGCTGGGGACTCCTTGGCATGGTGCAGCAGAGAGGCGACCGCGCAACTGACCAGCCGGGTTTCGGCCGAGTCGGCACGGCTGGTCAGAATGGTTGGCACGCGCGCGCCGAGCACGATGCCGGCCAGTTGCGCACCGCCCAGGTACTCAAGCTGTTTGGCCAGCATGTTGCCGCTCTCCAGGTCGGGAACCACCAGGATGTCGGCCTGGCCGGTGACGGGCGAGGTCAGTTTCTTGATCGCGGCCGCCTTGAGGCTGACGGCCGTATCGAAGGCCAGCGGCCCGTCGAGAATGCCGCCCGTAATCTGGCCGCGATCGGCCATCTTGCAGAGGGCGGCGGCGTCCAGCGTCGAGGCGATCTTCGGATTCACCGTCTCGACGGCCGACAGCAGCGCCACCTTCGGCTCGGGAATCCCCAGCGCATGCGCCAGATCGATGGCGTTTTGCACGATGTCGACCTTCGATTCGAGGTCGGGTTCGATGTTGATGGCCGCGTCGGTGATCAGAAGGGTGCGCGCATAGGCCGGCGTATCCATGATGAAGACATGCGAAACCCGACGCGGGGTGCGCAGGCCGGTATCGCGCGCCATGGCTGGCTTGAGCAGCTCGTCGGTGTGCAGGCTGCCCTTCATCAGCGCCTGCATCTGGCCGGTGCGGCAGAGAACGACCGCTTTTTCGGCGGCCTGTGGCTCGGTTTCCGCCTCGACGACGGGGTACTTGGCGAGATCAACGCCGATTTTGGCGGCTAGGGCTTTCATCTCCGCGCCGGGGCCGATGAGCGTCGGTTCGATGATGCCGGCGGCAGCCGCCTCGACGGCGCCCCGCAAAGCCACATCGCTCAACGGCCACACCACGGCCGTGGTAATGGCCGGCAAGGTTTTGCAGCGCTCGATAAATTGATGAAACACATGAAAATCGGCAGGGTGCCCTACCAGTGGATCGACAACAACGTCTTCGGCCAGGGTGGCTAGATCGCGCATGAACGGATTCTCCTCTCCCGGCAAAGCGCAGGCCGCCGGGCTTCACCTCATTATCTTCGCTGCAATGGAGGCAAAAAACCTGTGCTGCGGGTCACACTGCGAACTTTCATCCCTCGATGTGGTATCAAGGCGGCGAAGCTTCCCATTCCGGTTCCGGACCGGCCGCTCTGGCTCAAGCGCTCCGGCTGTCCCGCCAACGCCTGGGCCATCGCGATGGGACCGAGCCGCCATCGATAATAGGGAAGCGGGCAATGGAGCTTCCGGCGCGGTGGATGGGCCGGGGGGCCGGGCCCTGAAGAGGCGGCCGCCGTGGTTTGCCGCCGGCGATCGGTGGCAAACCGCGCGGAGCCGTCGCGAAAGGAAAGATGCAATGGATACGTGGAAATTTCTTCGCGCCGCACTCCTGTTTGCGATGGCCTTCTGCGCGCTGGCCGCGCAGGCGCAGAGCTTGCGGCCCTTCGCGCAACAGCACCGAGCGGCCAAGGCCGAGGCGGTCACCTATCTCTTCCCCGAACAATGGACCGTCGCCGCCGGGAAGCCTGTTTGGGTCGCGCTGCACTTCCGCGTCGCGCCGGGGCTGCACATCAACTCGCACACGCCCGCGGACGATTTCCTGATCCCTACCACGTTTTCGATCCCTGCGGGCGCCGGCGTGCGGCTTCTCGATGCAAGCTATCCGGCAGGAACCATCACGGTGCTTGCCGCCGATCCCGGCACAAAGCTGAGCGTCTACGCCGGCGAGTTCATCCTCCGCGTGCGCATCGAGGCCGCGGCGGGCAACCACCTGGTCGAGGGTAAATTGCGCTATCAGGCCTGCGACAACAACCAGTGCATGCCAGCCGAAACCGCTGTCGCCGTTCTCGACGTGATCGGCCGCTGACGGTTTGGCCTGCGCTGCCAGCCGCAGATCGGCGGCGGGAAGTTCCTTGCGGAGTTTCGCGCCGGTTTCCATGCGATCTTCATGTTTTTGGAGTCATTTTGGCGCGGGAAAAACAAAAAAAGAATGCAAAATGGACAGGGATTCCCTTAAACTGTGATGGCTGTCACATACGGTTTTTGATGCAAATTGTTTTCATCATCAAGTACGACACCGAGACGAATCCGTGCTCGCGATCACAGGAGAGCATAGGAGAGGATGTTTCCGTAGGGAAGAATCTATGGGACGTTTGAGTTGGCGGGCGCCGTGCAAGACCCGGTCCCCAAGAAATCACAACCAAGGCAAGTCAGGAGGAACCATGAAGCACATCGTTCCATCCGCCCTCGTGTTTCTGATGGCGGCAGTTGCGGCGCAGGCAGGAACCATTCACGGTAAAGTTACGGGCGCCAAGGGCGCGTCCGTGGTTTACGTCGACGCCATCCCCGGCAAAACCTTCCCCGCGCCCGCGCAACATGCGGCGATGGACCAGAAAGGCCTGATGTTCGAGCCGCATCTTCTGGCCGTTCAGAAGGGAACCACGGTGGACTTCAAGAACGAGGACAGCGTGGAGCACAACGTGTTCTGGCCCTCGATCAGCGGCAACAAGAGCCTGGGCCACAACATGGGCACATGGCCGCGCGGCCAGCAGCGCAGCTTCAAGTTCGACGCGGTCGGCATCGTGCCGCTGCTGTGTAACGTGCACCCGGACATGTCCGGCTTCATCGTCGTTTCGCCGACGCCCTACTTCGCCATCACCAATGCCGCGGGCGTTTTCACCATCGCCAACGTTCCCAACGGGACGTACAAGCTGACGGGCTGGAACGAGCGCAACAAGATGCGCACCACCACGGTGGATGTGACGGTCTCAGGCGACGCCACGGCGACCATCGCGCTGGCCAAGTAAGCCACGGACAACCCGCCGCGGGCCGAAGCGCCCGCGGCGCAACCAAAAGCCCGGCGACGGGCGGAGAAGCAGCCGGCAGATGCTGAAGCGATACGAAAACAAAACGGTCGATGCGGGCTGGCTGCACAGCAATTTTCCGTGCATGATGGCCTGCCCGGCGCACACCAACGCGGGCCGGTACGTGGCGCTGATCGCCGAAGGCAAGTACGAGGAGGCCTATCGCTACGCACGCGATCCGAATCCGCTGGCCAGCATCTGCGGGCGGGTCTGCGCGCATCCCTGCGAGACGGCCTGCCGCCGCGGCGCCATCGACCGCCCGGTTTCGATCCGGGCGCTGAAGCGATTTCTGACCGAGCGCTATGGTCCCGAATCGCGCCACCCGGCCGACGTGTACGCGGGCCGCGCCCAAAAGCGGCTGCCGTACAAGGTCGCCATCGTGGGCGCCGGCCCGGTCGGACTGGCGGCGGCTCACGATCTGGCCCTGATGGGCTACGCGGTGACGCTCTTCGAGGCCGCGCCGGTGGCCGGTGGAATGCTTTGCCTGGGCCTGCCCGAGTACCGGCTGCCGCGCAGCGTGGTGCAGGCGCAGGTGCGCGAGATTCTGGCCGCCGGCGAGATTACGCTCAAGCTCAACCAGGCGGCGGGACGCGACTTCACCGTCGCCGGGCTGCGCAGCCAGGGCTTCGACGCCGTGCTGCTGGCCGTCGGCGCGCATCAGAGCCGCGATCTCTCGATTCCCGGCGTCGATCTGGACGGCGTGCACAAGGGCATCGAATTTCTGCTCAACGTGAATCTGGGCTACCGGTTCACGATCGGCAAAAAAGTTCTGGTGATCGGCGGCGGCAACGTCGCCATGGACGTGGCCCGTTCGGCGGCGCGCGAGGTGGTGCGCCAGCACGCTGCGGGCGTCGAAGAGCAGGAGCCGGTGCAGGCGAACGTGAACGCCGTCGCCGCCAGGGAAATGATGGACGTTTCGCTCTCCGCGCTGCGTCTGGGCGCGCAGGAGGTGCATCTGGTCTGTCTGGAAGACCGCGACCGGATGCCGGCCTCGCTCGACGAAATCGCCGAGGCCGAAGAAGAGGGTGTGATTCTGCATCCCGGCTTTGGTCCCAAGCGCGTTGTGGGCAGCGGGGGCGCGGTCGCCGGGCTCGAAGTCTTGAAAACGAAATCGCTCTTTGACGCCGACAAGCGCTTCCATCCCACCTTCTACGAGGGAAGCGAGACCCTGTTCGAGTGCGACACGCTCATCATGGCCATCGGTCAGGCGCCGCGGCTGGATTTTCTCCAGCCCGAGGACGGCGTGGAGATCTCGCGCCGGGGACTGATCGCGGTCGATCCGCGCACGCTGATGACCTCGGCCGCCGGCGTCTTTGCCGGTGGAGACTGCGCCTTCGGGCCGCGGCTGATCATCGATAGCGTGGCCGACGGCAAGCGCGCGGCCATGGGCATCGACGCCTATCTGCGCGGGACAAGCCATCCTGAGCCGGTCATCGAGGTGGAGATTCTGCATCGCCACTCCATGCCGCTCGATCTGCTGGACCTGGTCCGCAACGAGCCGCCGCTGCTACCGGTCGACCGGCGCACCGGCGTCACCGAGGTCGAGACGGTCTACGACGAGCAGACGGCGCGCGCGGAGGCTCAGCGCTGCCTGCACTGCTGGGTGAACACGATCTTCGAGGGCAATGAGGAGGACGGCAGCCGCTGCCTGCTCTGCGGCGGTTGCGTCGATGTTTGCCCGGAAAACTGTCTGGAACTGGTCAGCCTCGACCGCTTCCAGTTTGCGCCCGAAGTCGTCGAGCAGCTCGTCGCCAACGAACAACTGCTCAATGTGGAACTGGACGAAGTGCGGGCCGAAGAGCTGGGAACCATCGCCGGCTCGGTCATGCTCAAGGACGAAACGCGGTGCATCCGCTGCGGCCTCTGCGCCATGCGATGCCCGGCAGGCACGATCACCATGGAAGCCTACAACCTGATCCCGGCCGAACCGACCGGGCTGGTTTCCATTGCATCCATCGAAGCGCCCTTGCGCGCGCCGGTGGCGGACAGGAAGTGATGCCAACGATGACCACACCGACTCAAACCGACCGCCTGGAAACAGGCTACGAACTGGATCGCCGGGAGTTTTTCACCAAGCTCGGCCTGGGCTCGCTGGGCCTGGCCTCCGCCGGAGCTCTTGCGTTTTACTATCGCTATCTTTCTCCCAGCGTGCTCTTCGAGCCTTCGCCGATCGTCAACGCGGGCCCGCTCGATCGTTATCCGGCCGGCTCGGTCACGCTCGATGTCGATTCGGCGATCTATCTGGTTCATATCGCCGAGGGCTACTTTTCCCTCAGTGCCATTTGCACCCATCTGGGCTGCATGACGGCCTGGAAGCCCGAGCTGAACATGATCGCCTGCCCCTGCCACGGCAGCCGCTTCAACCGCGAGGGGCAGAAACTGGCGGGACCGGCGCCCAAGCCCCTGCCCTGGCTGAAAACCTGGCTCAGCGACGATGGAGAACTCATGGTCGATCGCTCCGTAACGATTCCACAGCTCCAGTTTCTGAGGGTATAGAAGATGCCGAGTCCCATCGCAACCGCGCTCGACAGACTCGAACGTACACGGGTCTGGCGATCCATCTTTCGCAGCGGCAAGGGCCGCAGCACGCTCCACAATGCGCTGGTCATCCAGCAGAGCGTCTTTCTGCACCTGTTTTCCGTGAAAGTCCGCAAACGGATGCTCAGCCTCGGCGCCACGTGGTACCTGGGCACGCTGACGCTGGCCACGTTTCTCCTGCTGGTCGTCACCGGCGTCCTGCTGATGCTTTACTACCATCCCTCGGTGCCGCAGGCCTACACGGACGTCAAGGATCTTCAGTTTGTCGTTTCGTCGGGCCTGTTTTTGCGCAATCTGCACCGCTGGTCGGCGCACGCCATGGTCTTTCTGGCTTTTGCGCACATGTTTCGCGTCTTCTACCGGGGCGCCTACCGGCCGCCGCGTGAATTCAACTGGGTGGTTGGCGTGGTGCTGCTTTTGATCACGCTGCTGCTCAGCTACACCGGCTATCTGCTGCCCTGGGACCAGCTCGCCTACTGGGCGATCACGGTCGGAACGAATATCTCCTCGGCCGTGCCGCTGGTTGGCGACAAGATTCGCTTTCTGCTGCTGGGCGGCCATTTCGTCAACGCCAATGCGCTGCTGCGCTTCTACGTGCTGCACTGCGTGATTCTGCCGCTCAGCGCGGTCCTCTTTCTGGCCGTGCATTTCTGGCGGATTCGCAAGGACGGCGGCCTGTACGTGCGGGAAAGCGAGCCCGGCGCGGCCGAAGCTGCGCAAACATCGACAACCGAGGAGCGGGAAAAACCATGACACCCCCCAAAGATTTCACGGCCGCGGTCGGATCGGACATGCGCGTCGCGCCACGCCGCGTGCTCTTTGTCACGCGGCGCACCTCGCCGCAGGTCAAACTCCACGACGAGGAAAGAGTCCAGACTTTTCCCGAGGTTCTGGTGCGGGCGCTGCTGGCCGTCGAGTGCCTGGCCATTGCGCTTGTGCTCATGTCGCTGTTTTTCAACGCGCCGCTCGAAGGCATCGCCAACCCCACGAACACGCCCAATCCGGCCAAGGCGCCGTGGTACTTCCTCGGCCTGCAGGAGCTGCTGCACTACTTTCCGCCCATCGTCGCCGGCGTGCTGATTCCCGGCGTGCTGATTACCGCGCTGCTGGTGATTCCCTACTTCGACATCAACATTGAAGCCGAGGGATTTTTTCTCAGAAACCGCCAGCGCCGTCTTCTTGTCTCGATGGGCCTGTCGGCGGCCTTCGCGGTCTTTCTCCTGTTCTTCGATGTCTACGTGGCGCTGCCGGCCGTCGCCGTCATGGCCGGACTGATGCTGCTGGCCGCCGCCAGTTCTCCTCAATCGCCCAACCGCTTCCGGCGTTATCTCGCGTTACGGCCGGTTTCCTGGTGGATCATGACCTGGTTTCTTTTTGAAATGGTGGTTCTCACGGCAGTGGGCACATTTTTCCGCGGTCCCGGCTGGTCGTGGGTGTGGCCCTGGAGGAGCTGAATGCAGACGAACAAGACAGGATTTCTCTCTTCGATCCGGGCCTTTGTCCGCGACCCGTTCCGCATGTTCGGCATGGTCAGCGTGATTCTGCTGCTGTTGCTGACCATCGCGCCGGCCAAGGATTACTTCAGCCAGTGGCGCGGCTATCAGCGGCAGTATCTGCGCTTCATCGGCTCGCGCGGCGACGCGGTTACGCTGCGCCGCCACTTCACCGGCGGCATTCAGCAGATCTGGATTCCGAAGCTGGATGTTGTCGACCGCTGCCAGAGCTGTCACGTCGGTCTTGCGGAAGCCAGCCTTGCCGACGTCAAGGAGCAGCCGTTCCGCGCCCATCCGCCGATTCCCCACAAACTCACCGAATTTGGCTGCACCATGTGCCATCGCGGCCAGGGCGCGGCGACCACCGTCGAAGAGGCGCACCATAGCGAGATGGCCGGCGAGGAACCGATCCTTCCGGCGCGCTACATCGAGTCCTCCTGCGGCCAGTGCCATCATGAACCGCTTGAAGGCGCGCCCAAGCTCAATCGCGGCCGCGTCGCGCTCGCGCGTTACGGCTGCGTGCATTGCCACACCATCGCCCTGCCCGAGGGCTCGACCATGCAGGCTACCGACAATCCGCCGCCGCTCTCGCACATCGCCGACAAGACCACACGCGAGTGGATCTATGCGTGGCTCAAGGATCCGGCCAGCTACTCGGCCACGGCCACCATGCCCAACTTCCAGTTGAGCGACGCCGACGCCGGCGACATCTCGGCCTTCCTCATCGCCAACAGCACGCCCCAGCCCGGCGACACCATCGCGCCTCCGGCCGCGTCGGGCGACGCGGCATCCGGCTCCGACGCCGGAGCCAGCCTCTACGGAGAATCCTTCTGCGCCTCCTGCCACGCCACCCAGAACGAGGCGGGCAACCTGGTGGGCGGCGACCTGGGCCCTGAGCTGACGAATGTCGGCGGCAAGGTGAAGCCGGGATGGCTCATGGCCTGGATGCGCGATCCGCAAAAATATGACCCGCAGACGCCCATGCCGCAGTACCGCTGGACCGATCCGCAGCTCAAGCTGATCGTTTCCTACGTCGAGGGCAAGACCGATCCCGATTTCCTGGCCAACGTGCATCTGCAGCCGGCGACCAAGGCGCAGATCGCCCACGGCAAAAAGCTGGTCATCGAGTACGGTTGCGCCTCCTGCCACGTGATCGCCGGCGTTCCCAAGCCCGACAACTTCGCGCCCGAACTGAGCCGCATCGGCAGCAAGCCCGTCGTGCAGCTTGTCTTTCTGCCGGGCATGAAGCACACACTGCCCGCCTATCTTGAGCAGAAGATCCGGCAGCCGCGCTCCTTTGGGCCGTCGCTGCACATGCCGCGCTACAACTTCAACGCGGGCCAGATCGAAGACCTGACCACCGCGCTGCTCTCGCTCACGGACCGCAGCTTCAGCCTGCCGGCCAGCCTGCAGGTTCCCGCCGTGCGCGAAACCAGCTACCAGCCGGCGGGCCAGGCAGGCCAGTTGATGGCCAGCCTCAACTGCCAGAGCTGCCATCGCATCAACGGCCATGGCGGCACGATGGCCCCGGATCTGAGCTGGGAGGGATCGTCCGTGCAACGCGCATGGCTCGACAACTTCCTGAAAAATCCGAACACGCTGCGCCCAACGCTGATCCGGCGCATGCCCCGGTTCAACCTCACCGATGCGGAACGCACCACGCTGACCGATTACATCCTGACCGTTTACCAGACGCCGGCCTTCGATCGCGACGCGATGCCGCTCGCCGGCTACCCGCCCCAACTGATCGAGCAGGGACGCCAGCTCTTCTATTCGAAGTACGACTGCCAGTCCTGTCACATGGTGAACCCGAATGTCGACAAGGGATACATCGGGCCGATGCTGACGCATGTGGGCGCGCGTTTGAATGCCGCCTGGATCTTCCACTATTTGAAGGATCCGCAGGCGCTGCGGCCCGGAACCATCGAGCCCAACCAGCACATGAGCGATGACGACGCCCGTGCGCTGACGGCATTCCTCATGGCGCAGAAGTCCGGAGCCGGACAGGGGGCGAACCAATGAAGGCGCATCTGATGAAGAAAACTCCATGGCTTTCCGGGCTGTTTGCTTCAGCCGTCTGCGCGGCCGCCGTCCTTTGCGCGGGATGCGGCCCGCGGCAAGCATCGGCTCCCGCGCTCAAGGCCAAGGCCACCGGCTCGGCCATCGTCGTCGTCAGCGGCGACAAGCAGTTGGGATCGCCCGGCTCCGCGCTGCCGCAGCCGCTGATCGTGCAAGTCAACGACGACCAGGGCAACGCCGTGACCGGCGCCAGGGTCGAACTCTCCGGCCCCAAGGGCGTCCTCTTCGATCCGGCAGAGGTGCTCACCGACGACAACGGGCAGGCCACTGTCAAAGTAAGGCTGGCCGGCGTCTCGGGCCGCTACGAGTTGACGGCCGCTTCGCAGGACGCGCACGGAAAGAGCTTCGACATTCCGGTCGCGGAGTATGCGGCCGGTTATCAACAGCAGGTCGGCTACAAGATCGACGCAAAATACTGCTCGCGCTGCCACGATGAGGAATCGACCACCGAGCAGGTTTCCAACTACGACAATCTCGCCGTGCCGCCCCACGCTTTTTCGAACGGCGGCGTCTACAACAAGCTCTCCGGCTCCGATCTGGCCGCCATCATCGCACATGGCGGCCCGGCGATGAACCGCTCCGCCTTGATGCCGCCCTACGGTTGGACACTCACCAAACCGGAGATTCAGGCCGTGATCGCCTACATCCGGCTGGTCTCCGATCCGCCGTACGCGGCGCCGGGAGTCGGGTATGCGAATCGCTAGGTGGCGAGCCTGCGCCGCCGGATGCGGCCAGGAACAAGCGCCGCGCCTTGCGATTGAGGCTGGCGATCACTCTTGATCCAGTTTCGTTTGAAAATTTTCGGCTTCGATCCGCGGTGACGCGGATCGAAGCCGGAATGGCGAATACAAAAATTGTCAAATTCAAGGAGGACCAATGAAGCATTGTTCTTTGGGGACCAGCGTAGCGTTATCGATTGCCGCGCTTGCGGTCATAAGCGGCCTTGCGCCGCGCCGCGCCATGGCTCTGCCGAGCTATGCGCGCCAAACCGGGCTGCCGTGCAGCGGCTGCCATTACAACCCGCCGGAGTTGAATCCCGCCGGCCGTCTGTTCAAACTGCTGGCCTTCACCGACAGGACGGAAAACAGCACCGTTCCCGCACCGCCCGCCGACAAGCAGCGCCCCGCGCTTCAGATGCTGCAAACGCTGCCTCTGGGCGCATGGTTCGAGGTCTCTTCGACCAGCACCAAGAAGGCCCAGCCCGGCACGCAGAACGGCAACTTTGAATTTCCGCAGGACATCTCCCTGTTCCTGGCCGGCGCATGGGCCGATCACCTGGGCAGTTTCCTGCAGGTCACCTACAACGCGCAAGACGACCATTTCGGCATGGATAATACGGACATTCGGTACGCAAGACAGACCAAAGTGCAGGGCAAAAATCTGATTTATGGCGTCATGTTCAATAATAATCCGACCCTCGAAGACGTCTGGATGACCCTGCCGAACTGGGGCTATCCCTTCGTCGCCAGCGATTCGGCGCCTACGCCGGCGGCCTCGGCCATCGTGCAGGGCAAGCTCGCGCAGGATGTCGCCGGCTTTGGCGGCTACACCATGTGGAACAACCATCTTTACGGTGCCGCGACCTTCTACCGTTCGGACCACATCGGCTCGTCGCAGCCGAACACCGGCGCCGGCGCCGCGTATAACATCAGCGGACTGGCTCCGTACTGGCGGCTTGCCTACCAGAACTCGGGACGCACCAACGTTGTCGAAGCGGGCTTCTACGGAATGCACATGGCGTCGTTTCCCGGCAGCGCGTCGGGCGCGAATTTTAACGGCCCCACGGACAACTACACGGACTTCGGCCCGGACTTTGAGTGGGATCGCACGCTTGGCCGCGACGTGCTCTCCGTCCGCGGCACGTATCTGCGCGAAAATTCAACGCTCGACGCCAGCGCCGCCGCCGGCAATGCCTCGCCGGGCAATCATCACCTGAACACCGGCAACGCCAACGTCGAGTATCACTACGGTAACCGGCTCTCCGGCGCTTTCGGCTGGTTCCTCACCTCGGGCACAGCCGATGCAACGCTGTATGCTCCCGCCGCCATCTCCGGCAGCGCAAACGGCGGCCCGCGAAGCGAAGGTTACAGCGCCAACTTCTCCTACTGGCCGGTGCAGAACGTCGATCTGGCCTTTCAATACACCGGCTATACCCGCTTCAACGGCGGCAACACAAACTACGATGGCAGCGGCCGGAACGCTTCGGACAACAACACGGCCTATCTCCTGATGCGTTTTGTCTTCTGAGCCGCCGTCCGCCGCCATGGCTCCAAAGGCCATGCGCTGCAAGTCGCATGACTGAAGCCGGACGTTCTGTCGAGCGCCGGCTTCCTCACCCTCTGGCGCGTGGGGCTTCTGCCCCGCGCGCCAGTCTGCATAACGCCGATTCTCCGCGCTAGACGACGCCGTGTTCGCGCAGCCACGGGCCGTATTGCTGGTCGATGGTCTCCACATGGTGGAGAAGGTTGCGATGGAGGTTACACAGAAAGGCGCGCAGTTCGATGCCTTCGCCGTATTGCAACCGATGCGCCGTCTGAAGAAGATCCGCGAGAAGGCGGTGGTGCTCGACGCGATGCGCTTCAAGACCGGCAAAGCCGGTTTGCTCCATGAGCTGCTCCTCGCTCCAGAAGTGCATCCGGGTAAATTCGATGTACTCGTCCAGCAGCTTGCTGATTTGTTCCTGCCCGGATCCATGCACCAGGGCCAAACGCAGTTCGTTGATCGCATCCATCAAAATGCCGTGCTGATCGTCCATCGCCCGCACCCCGATAGTGCAGGAGTGGCGCCAAGTCAGTAGAGTCACGTTTTCCTCCACACGGAACTGCCGGTGGTATCGGCCCGCCGCGGCCGGCCATGAGAGCGGCGCCGCGCCGTCCGGTTACGAAGGTTTGCGCCCGCGATCGCCTGCGTTTTGACGAAGGCGCGCGGGAAACGATAGCTTCGGCCGATCCGTTCCGCCTGACCGTCAGGCTATGCGCCAGCGCTTCTGCCGGCCGCGGCGTTTTTTTGCGCGCGGCCTTCGGGCGCGGACTGGCTTTACCTGCTTGGATGCGGTTTTTCGTGACAGCGCCGCCTTTTCCGCCCACGGCAAGGCAAAGCCGTGGGCGGTCTTCGATCCAGCCTCTCTTTTGCTGTTTACCGCTGCTTCATTCCGAGCGCCTTGACCACCGATTCGTCCACCTGCGCGGGCTGGCCGTTCTGCTTGGTCACCACGCCAAAGCCGCCCTGATAATCCCACATGGTCCAGCCGATGCCGTCCTTTTCCAGCGCCGTGCGTGTGTCGTGAATCCAGCGGGTGCGCGCCTGCGCGTCGGTGTGCTCGCGGAAGGCGCCGAACTCGTTGCAGATCAGCGGCACATGACGCGCGTGCGCCCAGGCGGCAGCCTCGTCGATCAGCGCCTGAATGTGCTGCGCATTCCAGTTGTCGAGGAAATAGTTCTCCAGGTCGGCGCGGTCAGCAGCGTCTGGAACCTCAGCGAGCAGCTTCTGCATTCCATCCGTCGTTGCGGGGTAAGGAATTGCATGAGTGGCGCTCCACCACGGGACGCCCCAGGTTGCGCCCTGGTGGGTAAACTCGTGTGGATTGTAAAAGTGGAAGTTGTAGATCACATTGCCATCGGCCAGCGGCTCCAGACGCAGCAGGTCGGGCAGACTCGAAAAGTTGGCGCCTGCGGCGATGATCGTATTCTGCGGCGCCGCCTGGCGGATGACTGCGGCTACGTGCGCCTGAATGCCCGCCCAGCGGTAGGCGTCATTCAACTCCGGCTCGTTGAGAATCTCGAAGAAGACGAGATCCGGATTCCGGCTGGCGTAGCGCGCGGCGAGTCTCCGCCAAAGCTCGGTAAACCGCTCCACGCTGAAATCACCATCGCGCAGTTGCTGCTTGAATTCGTCGCTGGGATGCACATCAACGATGACGGCGAGGTTGTCGGCGAGAATCGTATCCACGGCGCGATCGAGGCGGACAAGAAAATCCGCGTACGGTCCCTTGCCGCCGTTGAAAGCCCGCTCCAGCGCATCGCCGTCGATGCTCAGCCGCACGTGGTCGAAGCCGAGCTTCGCCATCAGGGCGATGTCCTGCGCGTCGGTGTAGCGGTTGGTGCGCACGGCCGAGTAATCCCCGGACTGCGCAAACCACCCCGAGGCATTGATGCCGTGGCGCAGATGCTGCGCACGGGTGAAGGCCGTCTCGACGCCGGCGTTCGACTGCGCTGCGGCGGATACGGCCAGCGCGGCGCAAACTGCAAAACCTGCAAAAGCAAGACGCATGGAATTTCTCCTTGAAACGGGAATGCGAACGTCCGATGGAGCCGGATCTTCCGGCCACGAGAGCGAAGCGCGCCTGCACGGAGAGCTCGCCGCGCAGGCGTAATTCGTTTGCGGCGTCTCGGGCGCGTGCCAAATCTCCCGTCTTCCGCGCCCATCATCTTACGCCAGCGATGGCGCTTCTTTCTACCGGCCACGCGCAACCGGCGCCGGCTGGATGCTCTGCGCCACCCGAACGGGTGTCTGCGCCTCAACGCCTGCTGGCTGTGCCGATCCATCGCGCGCGCCGCGGCTGCGTCAGGATGGATTGAAGGTGATGATACCTTGCTGCGATGCGATGGCGACCGCTTCCGTGCGGTCGCTGGCTGCGAGCTTGGCGAAGATATGCACGACATGCGAGCGGACGGTAAACTGGCTGATCATCAGCACGTGAGCGATTTCTTTATTGGTCAGTCCTTTCGCAATCATGTCGAGTACTTCCAGTTCTCTGGGGCTCAGACCGGAACGCTCCTGGCGTTCGGCGATGCGGGCCGCAATGCCCTGGGGAAAATAGGCGCCGCCGGCGGCCACTGTGCGAATCGCCTCCAGGATTTGCGCGCCGCTCGCGTCCTTTGTGATGTATCCATGCGCGCCCAGCCGGGCCGTCTGGAAGATTTCCTCGTCGAAGTTGAAACTGGAAAGAACCAGAACCCTGGGAGCTTTCTGGATCGCCAGGATGGAAGGCAGGATTTCCAGGCCGGAAACCTTGGGCATGCGCAGGTCGAGAAGCACAATGTCCACGAGCGTGCGGCGAAGAAAGGCCAGCGCTTTTTCGCCGCTGTCGACGCTGCCGGAGAGCTGAAAGCCGGAATCGGTTTGCAGTAAGAGGCTCAATCCATCGCGCACAATCGGATGATCGTCCACAATGAGAATGCGGATCGGCTTTTGCTCAGAGTTGTGGTCCACTCCAACCTCGTTTCCAGTTCACCATGCGGGTGATCTTGCGCCAACAGGAGGCCAGGACGGTTTGCGGCGGGGTGGCGCGGATGTGCACGGCGGTTCCGCGCCCCGGCGCGCTGTGAATACGAAAGCTCGCGTGGATGCTCTCGGCGCGGCGCAACATGCCGCGAATGCCGAACCCCGCCGCTGCTTCGTCGACCGAAAATCCCTGTCCGTCGTCGCGAACGGCGAGCCGTACGGACGGCCTGGCGTAGATCAGTTTCAAGGAAATATGTTTCGGATGCCCGTGCCGAACCGCGTTGGCGATGGCCTCCTGCCCGATGCGATAAAGCGTATCGGCAATGCGCAGCGGCAAGGGCCGTGGTTCGCCGCTCACCGACATGGAGACGTGAATCGAGCCGCCTTGCACGATGGTGCGAGCGGCGTGTTCCAGGGCTTTGGCCAGGCCCAGTTGCTCCAGATTGCCGGGACGCATGGCGGCGATATTACGGCGTGCCTCCTGGTGTCCGGCGCGGACCATATGGACGGTCGACTCCAGCCGCGAGCGCATCTGGCTTTCCGGCGCGGCCTGGCTGCAGAGCGCCTCCAACTGGAAGCCGAGGCCCGCATAGCTCTGCGCCAGCGTGTCGTGCATCTCGAGCGCCAGCCGCTCCCGCTCTTCGACGATGGCCCGCAGTTGCGAGCGCCGGAACGAGGTGTAAGCCATCTGGACGGCGAAGGGAAGCACGACCAGGCCGATGAGCAGTTCCAAAGCATGGAGCGGATTCCACCAGGGCGGCGGCTCGATCATCTGCACATCGTCGACCGAGCGCAGAAGCAGGGCGAAGGCGGTTTCGCCGCGGGCAAAGGAGCGATCGGTGACGCAGATGCCGCGCACGCGCAACCGGCTGCCGGCCTTGAACGAGCTCAAGGTTTCAGCAAGACTGGGACTTTCGGCAATGGCCAGAAATGGCTGACTGCGGTCGACCAGCTTTAACTCGATCGAGTGCTCGCCGCGATGCTGCTCTTCGGTGAGGCGGCCTTCGGTCTCGATATACTGCGCGTCGAAGGCGCCGGTGGCCGCTTGCGCGGCGGTTACGGAGACTGGCGGCGCCGGGGCGTGCGACCAGAGTCGCCGGATCTCGGCATGATGCAGAACCGAACTGAAATCATGCTGCTCGGAGTCGCCGCGCACCTCGACCGCATCGCCGATTTGAACGGGAGTATTTGCCGGAGGGTTGGGAATGGCGACTCCGCCTGTCGCGTCCTGCACAAACAGGATGGGCGAGACAAGCGTGACCACGCCATCGACGGTGACCTGCGACGGCTGGTTCGGGGGCAGAAGGCGCAGATCGGCGATGGACAGAGCGTTGGGATCCGTCTTGTGGTTCGACAGATCCCGCTGCATCGGTTCCAGGAGCCGCTGCTCCGACCACAGCTCGACCGGGGCGTTGCCATATTCGCTGTACTCGGGCGCGGTTGCTCCCTTGGCGCTCAGCATGGCCTGCAGATTCTGCTCGCTGGCGGGCCGGACGCTGAGGTTTTTCCAGATGGCGCCGCTGGCGTAGGATTGCAGGCCGAACCGTCCTTCGGTCAGGCAGTTTGGCTCGCGCAGGATGGCCTTGGTGATGTCGCCGTTGGGGCTGGTGGCGATGGCGACCACGTTGCATTCGTAGGCGAGCACTTTCAGGTGGTACCAGGTGCGTGTGTGGACTCCGGAGTGAACGGGCACGGTCTGGAATTCGTGCCAGCCAAAGTCGGCCCGGCCCAGAATCAGGGTCTCGTCGATGTCGCGCAACCCGGCGAAGTAGCCGTGATAGGAGTCTACGCCGGCCTCGTCGCCCGACGAGCGCACCAGGATGCCGGCATCGCCGGCTTCGCCCAGCAATTGAATGTCGGCTTCGACAATGTAGTTGTGCCAGCGCGGCGAACCGTTCATGATTTTGGCGCCGCGGTCGTCGGAGATATTCTGCATCGCGCCATCGATGGCTTGCCATGTGCCACCGTAGGCCTGCCATCCGCCTTGATGCAGTTGACCTCCTCCACTGCGCGGGAAGGCGTCGTGGAATTCCGGCTCCGAGCCGTTCCCGTGGCGATCAAGCCAAAGTGCAGCCGCGGCGATGCACACGACGGCGATGGCGATGGCCACGCCGACGTTCCACCCGCGCGCGCGCTTGTGCAGTCGGCGCGGTCTCACTGATTGAACCAGCTCAGATCGAGCATTTTGCGCACCGCGTCCGAATCGATATTTTCGCGCGTCACCAGTTTCGGCTCGACGACAACATAGGTCTTGGCCGCGCCGCCGTGCCGTTCCTGCTCCATGAGATTCATCGCTTCGCGTCCCATGCGATAAGTGTTTTGCATGATGACCGAGTCGATGCCGCCGGTATGAATGGGAACCAGCAGATCCTGGTCGAATCCAATCAGGTGCGTGGCCGGAATCCGGTCGAACTCGATCAGCGCGTAGTAGGCTCCGCGGGTCGAGCTTTGCGTGAGCGCCAGGATCGCATCGACCTTCGGGCCTTTGGCCAACAGCTTTTCAGTGACCTGCTGTTCCTGGGAGACCGTGGGAAGCGCCAGGCTGCGAAAGACCACGTGAATCTGCGGAAACTCCTGCGCGAGAGTCTGCTCCAGGCTGCGCGCGCGTTCGGCCGTGCTTGTGAGTTGGTTGCTGATGCCCAGAATCGCGACGTTGCCGCGCCCCTTGAGAACGGCCCCGACCCGGCGCGCGCACAATCGTCCTCCCGCAGTTTCGTCGTTCAGCACGTAGGCCAGCTTTTTTCCTGCGGGAAGATCGAGGTCCGTGCCGAGGACGACGACCGGAATGCCGCCTTCGAGAACGGAGTAAATCGGCGCGCGCAAAGGCAGCGTTGCGTCCGGCGAGATGATGACGCCTTGAACGCCGCGGCCAACCTCGCGGGAGAGAATGTCGATCTGGCCTTGAATATCGTCCTCGCGCATGGGCGCATTCCAGTAGATGGAGATGTTACGGCCCCAGGCCTCGCGTTCGACGCCGGTATGTTCCGGTTCCCAGAGCATCGTTCCACAGGTTCGGGGAATGACGGCAATGGTGGGCGTGGCCTTGTGGCATCCGGAAAGCATCAGCAGACAAAGAATTGGGGCCAGAAACAGGCCGGGTGGCAGGCCGCACCCATGCTCGCGCGGAAGTACGTCGGCTCTGCCTCGGTCCATACAAAGACTCCGTTCACGGGCATTAAAGCAGTTCGATCGAGGCTTCGGCAAGCCGCATGGGCGGGCATCGTACATCTGTACGATATACAGCGCTGGAGCGTATTCCATAGGATGAATTCGCCTTGGAAATCATCATCGACCGCGCATTGCCGTGCATTGGGCGGTGCGCTGCCGGCAGTTCGAGGGTGGGTGATGTCGAGGCGTCTCCTGTCGAGTAAACGATTACTGGAAATCCGGACTGCTTCCTGTCCCCGTTTGCGAAAACTCGACTAGAGACTTCTTTGCAGGAACGGAGCGAACGCGTGTTTTTGGCGCGGTATCGTTCCGCGCAATTCAGACGATGCCGAATTTTTGGAGAGTCCAGATGAGTCGATTCAAGCAAAATCTTCTTCTGTCTCTTCTGCTGGCAATCATGCTGCCGTTTGCAGCCAGCGGACAAACAACCACTTCAATTACGGGACGTGTCTTTGATCCGACCCACGCCGTGATTCCCCGCGCGCAGGTGAAAGCGCATAACGAGACGACGGGACAGGACATCACCACCGTGACCTCGTCGACGGGGGACTTTACCTTTACCGAACTGCGCCCCGGTCTCTACGATGTCTCGGCCGTCGCACCGGGATTCGATTCCACGGTCGAAACCGGAGTGACGCTGCACCTGGACGCCGTGGCTACGGTGAATCTGACGCTGCGGCCCGGATCGGCCAACGTGAGCGTTACGGTTCACGCCGACGCGATCCTGCTGGATGAGACCCATGCGAGCGGCGGCGAGACCTTTACGCAGGACGAGTTGGAGCAATCGCCCGCCAACTCCGGCAATCCTCTTCTGTTAGCCAACTCCGAGCCGGGGGTCATGTTCGTCGGAACCGATCAGGGCGCCAACGAGTGGGTTCGCCCGTTCGACTACGGCTCGATCAACCAGTTCTCGGTCAATGGCGGAATCTCCGACTCGAACGACTTTCAGATCGACGGTTCGCCGGACAATGCCATCACCTTTGGCGCGCGCAATATCGGCTATGTCCCGCCCACGGCCAGCCTTCAGGAAATGAAGGTCATCCTCAATCCTTACGACGCGCAATACGGCCACACCGGCGGCGGCGTCTTCGACATGGTGACCAAGTACGGCACCAACCAGTTGCACGGGCAGGTCTACGAGAACGCCCGTCGCACATGGCTGGACGCCAACGAGCACTACAACGACAACCCGGTCATCGATTTGCCCAAGCTGAGCGACTCGCGCAATCAGTACGGCTTCGAGCTCGATGGGCCCGTGGTGCTGCCGCACCTCTACAACGGGACGGACAAGACCTTCTTCGCCGCCCAGATGGAGATCTACCGGGAGACGATTCCGTACTCGGGCATCGCCAGCGTTCCGGCGTTCAGTCCGGGCTCGACGACGCAGACCGCATGGCAGACGGGCGACTTCAGCGGCGCCTATTATCCGGACGGAGCCGCTGGTCCGCAGCCCCTGTACCTGTACAACCCATTTACGGTGACCACGCCGGGGCCCGCGGCGCGCGCTCCCTTTGCGAACAACTACATCAACCCGACATTGATGGACCCGACGGCCAAGGCGATTCTGGGCTTTCTGCCGCTGCCCAACCGCGCCACGCCCAACGATCTGCAATGGGGCGAGAACGACTACGCCTGGGCCGTCACCGGAACCTTTCCCTTCGACAACGTGGTGGCTCGCCTCGACCGCAACTTCGGCGAAAAGGACAGAACCTACATTCGTTTCGCCTGGTCGAAGAACTTCCAGAACAACGGCGACCTTCAGAACGGTTTTCCGGGGGCCGCAGGAACCGGCGTCTTTCCGCTGGTCTTCCAGAGCCACACCTTCGCCACAGACTGGCAGCACACCTTCACTCCCAAATCGCTCTTCGATCTGCACCTGACCTTTCAGCGCTTTGTCTACAACCAGAACCAGGGACCGTCGCCCTTCGACCTGTCGAAGATCGGCCTCGGCAGCCTGACTTCGCAGGTCACCGAGTCGGTCTTTCCGCAGATATCGATCGGCGGCGTCTCCCTGTTCGGCAACTGGGCCAACAACGGCGGCAACAAGCTGACCATCAGCAACACCATCGCCGCCATGCCGATGTGGACCTGGGTTCATGCGGCGCACACCATCAAGATCGGCGTCGATTACCGCCTGCAGCGCTCCAGCACCTTCTACGGCGGCCAGTCGTCCGGCGAGTTTGCCGATGGAACCTTCTGGACGCAGCAAAACAACTACTGCTGCGCTCCGGTCAATCAGGGCAATGGGCTGGCGTCGTTCGTCCTCGGCGTTATGGACAGCGGCTCCATCGCGATCAACACCAAGCAGTACTTCACCTATCCGTACTACGCGCCGTTCTTCCAGGACGACTGGAAGGCGCGGCGCAATCTGACCCTCAACCTCGGCGTGCGCTGGGACTTCCAGGGCCCGCCGTCGGAATCGGCCAACAAGATGGTCGGGGCCTTCGACACAACTTCGTATAACCCCGTCAACGCCCAGCTCAATTCGGGGCTTCTTCCCGGCGGCGAAGCGCTGGTCGGCGGCATGACCTTTGCCGGCGTCAACGGGCAGCCGCGTACCCTCTTCAATCGCGACAAGCTGCTGATTCAGCCGCGCTTCGGCTTCAACTACGCTTACAACGACGCCACGGTCATTCGCGGCGGCATCGGCCTGACGTATGTGCAGTTCCCCGGGCAGGGCTATAGCCAGGGTTTCTCGCAGACGACCAACTATATTTCCAGCACCGATTACGGCCAGACCGTCAACGGCAACCTGATCAGCAATCCCTTCCCGACCATCTCGCAACCGTTCGGCAGCAGCCTCGGTCTCGAGAGCGAGCTGGGCGACGGTTTCAGCGTGGTCAACCGCAACTTCCGGATTCCCGGCGTTCTGAACTACTCGCTGGGCGTCGAGCGGCAGATCGGTCAGCACTCCACGATCGATCTGAGCTATGTCGGCACCCGCAACTTCCACGGCGACAGCTCGGACGACATCAACCACATCGGCACGTCCTTTGCCGCCGGCTGCAATATGGAGATGGGCTCGTCGGTGACCAACTGGCTCAATTGCCAGAACTACGGATCGTCTGCCAGTCTCTGGCCGGCCAACCCGTTCCAGTACGTGCCGGCGTTTTCTCCGGCGCTGACCGGCAACGGCCTCAACTACTACTACGCCGGGCAGATTTCGGCCAGCGCCTTCACGCGGCCCTTCCCGCAGTTCGGCGAAATCACCCAGACCGAGGAGAACAACGGCTACTCGGAATACGATGCGCTGCAGGCCGTCGTGACGCATCAGTGGGCCAATGCGCTCACCTTCCACGCCAACTTTGTCTTCTCCAAGCAGATGGACGGCGGCGGATGGGAGGACGTGACCTACCGCATCCGGCAGCACTTCATCGACACGGCCAATCCCCAATGGCGCTTTGCCGCCAACGAGGACTGGCACATGCCCGTGGGCAGGGGACGCCGATACCTCGGCAATGCCAATCGCATTCTGGACGCGGCGATCGGCAACTGGGTGATCGGCGGCGTCTACTTCTACCAGGCGGGTACGCCTTCGCCCTTCTCGCAGGCAAGAGCTGGCGGACAAAACCTGGAAATCCTCAACACCAAGCGGTATCACGTGCATCGCGTGCAGGACGATTACGGCAATTCGGTCATTCGCGGAGCCAGCACCTGCGTGGGCTGGTACGATCCGGATCCGCAGAACAACGGGCCGGGTTCGCCCTCCTACGGCAACGCGCCTTACACGCTGGGCGATGTCGAAGGCCAGGACTACTCCGACTGCCAGGCGACAACTACCGGCCATGTCTACGACTATGTGTTGCGCCCGGCCTACGCGGCCATCCAGAATGTCAGCGATACCGGCATTCGCCTGCCGCGCAACCAGAGCCTCGATGTCAGCATGAGCAAGTCGTTCGATGTCTGGAGGCAGGCGAAGCTCCAGGTGCGCTTCGAGGGATACAACGTGTTGAACCATCCCTCGTGGTCCGGTCTGGACTACTGGTGGGATATCTTCGATCCGCACTTCGGCACCGACAATATGACCTACGACCAGCAATCCAACCAGGCCCGGCGCGTTCAGCTTTCCGCCAAGATCATCTGGTGACCGCTGCCGCGGGTTGGTTTGACTTCGATGGAGGCGCCGTCCATGGCGCCTCCGTTCTCAAACACAGGAACCTTCCGTCAGCGAGTCGCAGTGGCAAGCAAGACAACGCACAGGCGAGCCATGGCTCGACGACGGAGTTGCGGAATTTCGTTACGCAGCGTTTCACGGCAAGATTCGAGGAGGACATTCGATGCAACATCGTCCGCCAAGGCGGCTTCTATCCTGCAGGCGCATCCCGATGGGAGTCGCGCTTGTTCTGACCGGCATTCTTGCCGCCTGCAGCGGGGGGGCGGCCAGTAACACGAGCGGAGGTGGAGGCGGAGGAGGCAACGGCACGCAGACCTCCACGGACATGGGCTCGATCGTCAACGTGAACAGCACAACGCTGTTCAGTTATCAGGATCAACTGAAGAATGCGGCCAGCGGCATGGTGCTCGGCGTGAGTGGCCAAAGTCAAACAGCCGGTACGCCCATCGTGCAGGAGGCAAACGCTGGCTCAACGGATTCAATGTGGCACCTGGTGCCGAACGTCTATGCGGACGAGCGCATCAACATCGAAAACATGCTCACCCACCAGGTGATCGGGCTCTCCACGACGGAATCCAGCGTCGGACTGCCTTCCTCGGCGTCGATGAACGCTGGGGCGCAGGCGTTGCAGTTCAGCGACACCGGAACCGACGACGAAGACTGGGTGCTCTACAAGCTGACGGACGGAAATTATCTCATCAAGAATCACTATAGCGGCTTGTATCTCCAGGATGAGGGGTCGAATGCAACCTCGTCGGCGATCATCGACCAGGGAACACGTTCGGCGACGGTAACCGGTTGCCAGTGCCAGGAGTGGACGTTGACTGCGACGACCGCCAAAGCCTACCCGATGCCGCTGACCGTGCAGGGAACCGGCGTTTTCGTCCACGATCCGAACATGATTCAAGACCAGAACCATGTGTACTGGCTCTACGGCACGCACCAGACGATCGCCTATTCCACCGATCTTTCGACGTTTACTTACACAACGGGAACCTCGGCCGATGGGGCCTGCGGCGCGACGCAGGCCAGCGACGCCTGGCTGACCCAGGATGGACGTTGCGCCGACATCGGTCCCGATTTTGCTTCGTGGAAAGGCTTGCAGACGCCGCCATCGGATAACGGCGGATTGAACACGGACGTCTGGGCGCCCGATGTCTTGTACGCCAATAACGCCTACTATCAGTACTACGCGATTCCCGTGGAGCCGGACCCGGGCGCTTCGTGCCCGAGCACCGATTCGGCCTGCCAGGGCGGGGAAGCGATCATTGGCCTGGCGACGAGCCCGAGTCCGTCGGGACCGTGGACCGATCAGGGCTGGGTGGAGCGCTCGTGGAGCAATACGTCGACGCCTATCAGCGGTTTCGGCTTTGTGAATACCACCAAGGACAACGCCATCGATCCGGCTCCGTACATCGATGCTGCCGGCAACTGGTGGCTGGTCTACGGTTCCTGGTTTGACGGCACGCACATCGTCCAGCTTGACAGCAGCAGCGGCCTTCCCTCGGCCACGAACACGCAGCGCTATGCCGCCGGCTTCCGTTACTGGGGAGAAGAGGGTTCGTTTATCTATCCCTACGTCGTCAACGGTACGCAGTACTACTATTACTTTGCATCGATCAATCCTTGTTGCAGCGCCACCAGCACGTATCGCATCGTGGTGGGGCGCTCCACCAGTCCTACGGGACCGTTCCTCGACCGCGGCGGACAGGATATGGAAAGCAATGGGGGAACTATCCTTCTCAGCACGCACGATAACATCGTGGGTCCGGGCGGCCAAAGCGTATTCACCGACACGGGAACCAATGGAAGCGCGTCGCAGCCGACGCTGGTGTATCACTACTACGACGGCAATAACAACGGCACGCCGACGCTGGGCATCAACCGGCTTGGCTTTACGTCGGACGGCTGGCCGTACGTGCAGTGAGAGTTGGCTGGCGGCGCAAGGCGCTCAGTGGAGCGCTTACGCCGCCAGCCGAGGCCTGGGCTGCGCCGGGGAAATGCCGCCGCGGCGCTTTGTCGTCGAACCATCGCAATCAAGCGAACAACGTAAAAGAGCGGCAGGAGAAAAATCGAGCACAGTGGTCGCTACGCAATGGAAAAGGTTGATCGGGCTTGCCGCGCACAAGGGTTTCACCAGCGTTTTTCTACTATGGATCGGGCTGCGATGCTTCGTCCTCCATGCGCAGGATGCCGGCAGGCCCGCGCCAGCCACGCTTGCAGAAGCGCAGATCGCCGCGAAGAATTTCGGAGCCGATGCGCCGTGGTTTCTGCGGAACATTCCGTTTCTTGAGATCGACGATGCGGAGATTCAGCGAATTTATTACTATCGCTGGAAGCTTTTCCGCGCCCACATTCGTCAGATCGGCGAGCCGGGAGTTACGGTCACCGAGTTTCTTCCGAACGTACCCTGGGCGCGCCAGCCGTACACCGATCTGAACGATTCCGCCTCGTTTCATTTAATGGAGGGCCGCTGGCTGCGCGATCCGGCGGTGGTCGATTCGCTGATCGACCATTTGTACGCGGGCGGAGGAAACGACCGTCATTTTTCGGAGTGGATCGCCTACGCCGCGTGGAGCACGACGCTGGTGACCGGCGACCCCGCGCCGGCGGTTCGTCACCTCGACTCCATGCAGTACATTTTCAACGCCTGGGACGATCATTTCGACTGGAAGCGAAAGCTCTACTGGATCGAGCCGATCGGCGACGCCACCGAATACAGCATCGCGTCGATCGACGCATCGGGAGCCGGTTTTACCAGCCAGCCAAGCCGCGACGACAAGGAAAACGGATTCACGAAAGGGTTTGCCTTTCGTCCCTCCATCAACAGTTACCAGTTTGCCAACGCCGAGGCGATTGCGGAGCTCGCGAAGACGGCCGGCGAACCGAAGGTGGCTGAGGAATATGCCGAACGCGCCGCATCGATTCGCGCGGCTGTATTGAACCAGCTCTGGAATCCAGCTCTTCAGCACTTTACCGATCGCTATCAGCGATCCACAAAATACGTGCAAGCCGGCGAGTTCATTCGCGGCCGGGAACTGGTGGGTTATGTGCCGTGGACTTTCGATCTCCCGCCAAAGTCTTCATCCGTCGATTACGCGCAGGCATGGAGCCACGTGCTGTCTTCCGCGGAGTTGGCGGGCGCTTACGGCCTGCGCACGGTCGAGCCGACTTATCCACGCTATCTGACGCAGTATCGCTACGACAAGGCGACGGGGCTGCCGGAATGCCAATGGAATGGGCCCTCCTGGCCCTTTCAAACTTCGCAGGCGCTCATGGCGCTTGCCAATCTTCTGAACGATTATCAGCAGACCACGATAACGCGCGGCGATTATCTTCGCTTGTTGCGCCAATATACGCATCAGCACGAACTGGCCAATGGCGAGCCGGACCTTCAGGAGGACTACAACCCGGACACGGGCGCGCCCATCGTGGGCCTGCCGCGGTCGCATCATTACAACCATTCCACGTATGTCGATCTGATCCTCAGCGGTCTGATCGGCATCCGTCCCCGGTCCGATGACATTCTCGAAGTGAATCCGCTGCTTGCGAAAGAAAACGCCGCGCAAAAAAACGCCATTCGCTACTTCGATCTGCAGGATCTTGTCTACCATGGCCATACGATCGGCGTGATTTACGATCGCGATGGATCGCGCTATGGCCTGGGCAAAGGCCTTTCTCTGTTTGTGGACGGACGACGCGCGGCCGGACCGTCGCCGCTGGGCCGCATCGAGGTGAAGTTGGGACCGTCCGCGAAGGCGGTCCACGCGACCGGTCCGCATTCTGTCGACCTCGCCGTCAATGTTGGCGCGCCCGGTTTTCCCAGGGGCTCTGCTTCGACAAGCGCCTCGCCCGAGTCGGTTGCCGAGGCGATTGACGGCCGCATGTGGTTCTTTCCAGAAATTGTCAACGGGTGGTCTCCGGCGGCGAACGATCCGGCGAGCTGGTACGCGGTGGACTTTGGCGGAACGCGGAAGATCGCGAGCCTCCGCTTGTACTTTGCGGACCAGCGTCCGCAACTTGCAGCGCCTGCCGGCTATGCCGTCGAGATCAAAGTGGACGGCCAATGGAAAAAGGTCGGCGGACAGCGGCGCAAGCCGGAAACGCCCCTCGCGCCGGGCGTCAATCTGGTTACGTTCCCCGCTGTTGATTGCAAGGAATTGCGCGTGGTTTTCACAAGCCCCGCGCGGCCGGCGACCTTTCGCCTGATTGAACTCGAAGCCTTCGGTCCGCAAGGTTAGAAGCTTGCCGAGGTTCGCTTCCTCGTTCTTTCCTCCGGCTGCGGCCGAAGGAGAACGACTCAGTTCGCTCCCTCGCCGACGACGGTGTAGCGCCTTGCCGCGCCGGGCGTGGTCTGCAACTCGATCACACGGTGATACTCCCCTGCAACGTTCGTCTCATCCTCGACGATTCGCGCAGGATAATCCCCGTTTTTCAGGACGTAGGCCAGGTACTGGCCAATTCCTGTCACAACCGCGGCGTCCTCGCTCGCCAGAATGTATTTCTTTCCGTCGATCGTCACGCTGATTTTCTGCAGACCGTAGCACATGGAATTCGGATTGCAGCTCACGCTGTAATCGCTCGATTCGACATGGACCGTCAGCGGATACGCCGGCTTCTCGGCGCTCCCGGGAATACAGAACGCCATCGACAACGCCGCTACCGCGCATACCAAGCCTGATTTCATGGTGAATCCTTTCCTCGGTGGTGCAAGCCTACTGCAATTGGATTCCATCCTTCGCGGAAGAGTTGCGCGCCAACTTGCTATGATCTACTCATGTCGCTGAACGATCTCGAATTTGCCTACTCCCCGGTGCGCGCCGCCGTGCGCGACCTGCGGGAGTATCTTTGACCCGGCCCGCATCCGCAGGGAACTCTCTGAAATAGAAACCAGGCTGGCCGATCCGGCGTTGTGGTCCGATCCGGCCGCATCGCAGCCCTTGATGCGCGACCGCAAGCGTCTGGAAGCCCTCGTCCACGACGACGACGAGCTGGTGCGCCGTACCGGCGACATCGAGACCTACTTCGAACTCGCCAAAGAGGGCGAGGAGGTTCTTGCCGAACTGGAGCAGGGCATCCAAGAGCTGGCCGTCTTTGCCGAGGCCCTCGAAGCGCGCACCATGCTCTCGGGCGAAGCCGATGCGCTGAACGCCATCGTTACCGTGCATCCGGGCGCCGGCGGCACCGAGAGCCAGGACTGGGCCGAGATGCTCTTGCGCATGTACCTGCGCTGGGCCGAACAGCAGGGCTTCAAAACCGAGATGAACGACTACCAGGACGGCGAAGAGGCCGGCATCAAGTCAGCCACCTTCACCATTGCAGGCGAGTATGCCTTCGGCATGCTGGCGGGCGAGAGCGGCGTGCACCGTCTGGTGCGCATCTCGCCCTTCGACTCGGCCAAGCGCCGTCACACCTCGTTTGCCTCGGTCTTCGTCTCGCCGGAGATCGACGACTCGATTCAGGTGGACCTGAAGGCCGAGGACATGCGTGTCGATACCTACCGATCGGGCGGCAAGGGCGGCCAGCACGTGAATACCACCGATTCGGCCGTGCGCATCACGCACCTGCCCACGGGGATCGTCGTGCAGTGCCAAAACGAGCGCTCGCAGCACAAGAACCGCGACCGGGCGCTGAAGATGCTGCGCTCGCGGCTCTACGAATTCGAGCTGGAGAAAAAACGCGCGGACGCGAAAAAGCTCGAAGACTCGAAGCTCGACATCAACTTCGGCTCGCAGATTCGCAGCTATGTCTTGCAGCCCTATCGCATGGTCAAGGATCACCGCACGAAGATCGAGGTGGGCGACGCTGACAAGGTGCTCGACGGCTATCTCGAACCGTTTTTGAAGGGCTACCTGCTTGCCAAGCGCCGCGGCACGGCGATTTCCGCCGGAGCTGGCGACGATCTGGATGTGTAGAACGCGGTTTTTCCCGGAAGCCGAGAAGCCGATTGCCCGGAGTTGCAAACCGATGACGAACGATCCCGTCCTGATCGACAAAATCCTGCGTACCGCGCGCAACATCGCCATTGTCGGAATGAGCGAGAAGCCTTGGCGCGCCAGCTATCAGGTTGGCCGCTATCTGGACCGGAATGGCTATCGTGTTTTTCCGGTCAACCCCGCGCTAGCGGAAGCGGCCGGAATGCCGTGTTTTGCGGACCTTGACGCGGCCCAGCGCGCGGCCCGCGAGCAAACAGGGCAGGGAATCGACGTTGCCGATGTCTTCCGCGCCCCGGAGCATGTGCCGGTGATCGTCGACGACGTTATTCGCCTTGGGATTCCGTACCTCTGGCTGCAGGACGAGATCGTTCACGACGAAGCCATCGCCCGCGCCCAGGCGGCTGGCGTTCAGTGCATTCAGAACGACTGCATCTTCCGTGAGCACGCCGCCCGGCCGGAGTTGAGTACGAAGCGGAGTTAGCGCGCTGGCGGAGTCAGGCTGGTGGCGAGTTGGGAACTTCGCCGCATACCCAGGAAATGACGCGGGCGCGGACAAACGGAGCCGCAAACCGAGTCGCAAACTGAGTCGATGGAGCCGCGGATGCTTTTTGCAGGCCATCGCTTACCGCCTCTGCGCGGGATGATCGCTGCATCCTTCGTCCTTTACACTGAGTCCAACTGCGAGGAGTCTGCTTTTTTGCCTGCCATGCGCCGTTTTCGGTCGATCCTTTCACTCGTCGCTTTGCTCGTTTTCGCGCTGTCGGCCCGCGCCGCCTCGAATGCGGCTGATGCAGCGCATCTGCATGTGCAACTGGTCTTTCCCCACCGGAGTCTGCAAGCCGGCGGGACGATGCAGGCGGGCCTCTACTTTCAGCTCGAACCGGGCTGGCATGTCTACTGGAAGAATGCGGGCGACTCGGGCGAGCCTCCGCGCATGCAATGGACCTTGCCGCCCGGAATCTCGGCCGGCGCCCTCGAATTTCCCGCGCCCGAGCGGCTGCCGCTTGGGCCGTTGATGGATTTCGGCTACGAAAATGAGGTTTTGTTCCCGTTCACCGTTCAGTCCGCGGCAAAAACCAAGGCCGGCCCGGCGGTTTTGCGCGCGCAGGTGAACTGGCTGGTCTGCCGCGATGTGTGCATTCCCGGCAAAGCCGCGCTCGAAGAGCCGATCGATGTGACGGCTGGGCCGTCGGCCGCAAGCGCGATCTCGTCCGGCGATCGGCAGCTTTGGCGGCGGCTGGCCAACCGGCTTCCGCAGCCACTGCCCGCAGGCGACGAGGCTGTCTTCGCGCCCACGCCTGCCGGTTTTCTGCTCGCCGTCTCGACCGGACGCCGCGAAACCCAGGCCGCGTTTTTCCCCGCCGAGGAAGACCTCCTCGACAATCCCGCGCCGCAAACCGTGACGCCCACGGCCCATGGCCTGATCCTCACGCTGAAGAAGGATGCGAATTTGACCTCCGCGCCCGTCCATTTGCAGGGCGTACTCGAGCTGGCGGGTGGCCGCAACTACCAGTTGGACGCCCTGCGCGGGGCGATCGCTGCGCCAGCCTCTGCCGGAGGCGGCGCATTGGCCGGAATGGCCGGAATGGAAACGACGGGCAGAGCCGCTTCGGCTTTTTTCTTTGCGGCTCTGGCCGGCTCGGCCCTCTTCGCTTTTCTGGGCGGCCTGCTCCTCAACTTGATGCCGTGCGTGTTTCCCGTGCTGTTTTTGAAAGGTCTCGCGCTCGTCAATTCAGGTGGCGAGCAGCGGCACAAGCTGCGCCGGCACGGCCTCGTTTACACGGCCGGCATCCTCGTTTCCTTCTGGGCTCTGGTGGCCGTGCTGCTTGGCTTGCGCGCCGCTGGAGCCACGCTCGGCTGGGGCTTCCAGTTCCAGTCGCCGGTCTTTCTGATGGTTTTGGCCGGAGTTTTGTTCTTCCTCGGCCTCTCGCTCGCCGGGCAGTTCGAGATCGGTCTCTCGCTTACCGGCGCGGGCGGGACGCTGGCGGCAAAACAAGGCTACGCGGGCAGCTTTTTCACGGGCGTTCTGGCCGTCGTCGTGGCCACGCCCTGCACGGCGCCCTTCATGGGTGCGGCCCTCGGCTACGCGCTGGCTGAACCGGCCGCCGTCACCTTCGCCATCTTCACCGCGCTCGCGCTGGGACTGGCCGCGCCCTACGTCGCGCTGACCCTCCAGCCCGCCTGGACGCGGCTTTTGCCCCGGCCCGGAGCATGGATGGAGATTCTCAAGCAGGCGGTCTCCGTTCCGGTTTTCGCCACGGTCATCTGGCTGGCTTGGGTCGTCGCCGAAGCCTACGGCGCGGCGCTTGTCGCGGCGCTGCTCGCCGTTTTCCTGCTGCTCTCAATTGCCGGATGGTTCCTCGGCCGTGCGCCGGGCCGCCGTTGGGCGGGGATCGTCGCCGCGCTTCTGCTTGTCGCCGCGCTCGCCGCCTGCATGGTTGCGCCGCGCGTGCTCGCCGGCTCGCCGGCCGGAACGCAAAACTCCTCCGTAAGCTCCGCCGCGTGGCGACCGTGGTCGGCCGAAGCCGTTGAGCGTGCCCGCGCCGCTGGGCAGCCGGTCTTTGTCGATTTCACCGCCGGATGGTGCCTGAGCTGCCAGGCCAATGAGCGCGTCGCACTCGGCCGGCCCGAGGTGATGCGCGCCTTCGCCGCGAAAAACGTAGCTCTTTTCAAGGCCGACTGGACCCGCGAAGACCCCGCCGTTACGCAGGCGCTGACCGCGCTCGGCCGCAGCGGCGTTCCCGTCTACGCGCTTTATGCGCCCGGCGCGTCCGCGCCCACGCTTCTGTCGCAGGTGCTCACGCCCGGCCTCGTTCTGGACGCGATCGACAAGCTGCCTCCGGCCAAAGCCGCGCCATAGCGTCGCAAAGCGCAAGGGGCTGAGAGCTTTTTGCCTTGTGCTGTCGTGCGATCGAGTAGGAGCCGGCGATGGCGCAGATTCTGCTGCGTAACTTGAGCGAGAGAACGAAAAGCCATGTTCAGCGGCGCGCGAAACGGAATGGCCGCAGCAGGGAGCGCGACACCGACGAGCGCGACACGAGGATCGCCGACATCGTTCTGGCCACGCGCGCCACGCGCGACGAAAAACACTTCGAGGAGATCGCCCGGCCGGTCGTCAATTCCTGGAGATAGGGCCCTGGCGATAGGGTGCGGAGCCGGACATTGCCTTGCGTGCGATCGTCCGCTCAAGCGTCGTGGCGGCGGCTTCTTGCGGCCGCTCTGCATCGCGCAAAAAAAACGGCCCCCGTTTCAACGGGGGCCAAGTTGCCTTGGTTCTCTCGCGGAGCGAGAGCTTGGTAGGCGGCCAGCCGGTGCAGAGACCGTTGGCGCCGGAGCGGGACCATCCATCTGCGTGAATCCAGCGTTTACGGCTGCCCCGCGCCCGTGGCGGCAGTTGCGCTCTGGGGGGACGCATCTGCCCTGGCCGCCAAACTGTTTTCCATCAGCCGCAGGTGCACGAGGCTCTTGTGCTCCGGCTTCTGGTCTTCACCGCCAGCCGCCTGCTGGGCATTGCCTAGCGCCACGGCGTGCATGCGGTAGATGGGAATCTGGTGCTTCGTTACGAGATAGCGCTCCACCGCTTCGGCCAGCCGCTGCGAACGCTCCATGCCGGCGCTGCCTGCAATCGGCGCATAGGCCGTGATCTCGATCACGTAGCCTTCGCGGCCGGTCAGGCCGGTGGCCAGCGTATCCAGTTGGGTGCGCGATTCGTCGGTCAGCTCCGCGGTCGCGCCATGGAAGCCGAGGTCGAGCGCGGAAACCTGCTGATACTGATCGAGGCCGTTGACGGTCGCGCTCAGTTGATCGACGTGGCTGGCGGCTTGCTGCGCGGTGTTGCCGGCGTTGGTTGCGGTCTGATTGGCCGAGTTTGCCGTCGCTGCCGCGGCATCGGCCGCCGACTGCGCCTTCGCGATGCCTGCCTGCGCCCTGGAGTTCACATCCTCAATCTGGTGCGCATTCCGGGCATTGATCTCGTCGAGTTCCGAGAGACGGTCGTCGATGGGGGTGGTCTGCTTCTTCACCCACTTCTTGCTGGCGAAGGGATTGATGCGGCCCCAGAAGCCCTCTTTTTGCGGGGTCTTCAGCGGCTGCATGGTACCAGCCGAAGGCTGCTGTGGCGCTGTGGAAGGTTGCGCCTGCTGCGCCCACACCGGAAATGCCGTGGCGGAGGCCAGCACAAGAACTGCAAGGCGGCGGGATTGGAGAACAACGCATTGCGATCTCATCGATTTGCCCCTTTCTTTCGTAGCCGGAAGCCTGAACTTGGGCGTCCGGGTGGGCCGTTTGACCGGCTCGCCTTGATGAATTGCACGACGCGAGCCAAACCCCCCATCGGCGCGAACGGAATCTGTATTGCATTGAATCGAAAATAGATATTAAGTCCGCGCGCGCTGGAAAGCTCGCCAGTTTCCTGCGGCGGCTCGCAGTGGAACCGTGTAAATTATGCACGACTCGGTAGTTTCTACATGGAAAAGACGGGTCCAGCCCATCGGAAGGGTTCGGATCGGCACGGCAGGCATGGAAGGGAGGATGCGGACGCAGGGATGGCTGGATGCAGGCGCGGGGATGGCTGGATGCAGGCGCGGGGGGCGGATCGAATCGATGCGGGCGGGCTACCGGGTTTCGACGTGGACGATCCGCAGGGTTGGGTATGCGCCGTTCCACTGGTTGGGAACGGCGTCGAAGACCAGGCGGAAATCCTGCCGGCCGCCGGGTTGGAGCGGAGCCGCCGAGACCGGTTCGAGATCGACATACGGTTGGCGGGTGCGGACCAGCCGCAGCGGCTGGGTCTCATTCCAGGCGACCTCGCCGGCCGCATCGCGAAAGAGCACCTGAACGTCAATTGCCGTCACGGTGCGGCTGCCCTGGTTCGCAAGCTGGCCGTCAAGGTAGGTGACCTTGCCGCCTGAGAGGCTTGCCGACTCGCTCATGGCCAGGCTGCCGATGGCAAGTTGATCGGCATACGGATCGAGAGGCGCCGAGATGGATGTGACCTTCTGCGCCTCCTTGCCGTGCCTGGAAAACGCGAAAAAGCTGCCCACAACGGCGAAGACGATGGCCGCGGCCACGGTCCAGGGAATCCAGTTTCGCTCGGTGGGTTCTGGTGGACGAACGAGCTGCGGACCTGTGCTCACGACCGAAATTGTACACCGATGGGTCTGGCGGCAAAAGAAATTCGCGAATTTTCATCGCGTCTTCAACGTTTTCTGGCATCATGTTCCCAGTCCATGCGTCTAAATGGACAAGAGAGAAGCGAACCGGCGCGAGAGAAAGCCGGAGTCTGGCAAGCCGGAAGCGGTGCGCTCCAACAGGCGAGGCCGAAGTTCCGAACCTTATCCCCCCGGATTGTGAAAGGCAGGCCAGTCATGCACACGAACACGAACACCGTTGCGGGCACGCCGCCCGCAGTCGCGTCCACCCCCTCCCGGCTGGCCCCCGGTTCCGAACGGGCCTATCGCGGCCTGACCGTCGCCTTCATGGTCCTTTTGCTGGCCAGCCTCTGGCTGTTCCGGTAAGAGCGGCGTTCGCGCTTTTCGGCTGGAATATGGCTTGCCGAAGGGCGCGTGTGAACGCCTGTGCCTCGTGCAGTTTTCCTCTTGGGCTGCGTTGGCCGCAGCCTTCGATCAGCCGAAACGAGCACGTTTGATGCCCGTCTGTCGAATGTCCTTGCCGTTCATGCGCACGCGGATGCACATCTCGGCCAACCGCGAGAGCATCCGGTCGCCGATGCGGTCGCCGAGCGAAGGCTCGCGCGCCGCACGCTGTTCGTCGCTCAGGTTGCCGGCGGCAGCCGGAAGATCGGCATAATTTGTGGTGATGATCGTCGAACGATTGTCGTTATAGCGCGAGTTCAGGATCAGCGCCACCGTGTCCCAAACCCATTCATTGGGCTTTTGCGCGCCCAGGTCGTCGAGCACAAGCACCTCGGCGTTGAAGATCGGCTGCAACAGCTCCAGTTCGGTGGTGCGGACCTCCGGGTTGTAGCTGTTTTGAATGCTCTTGAGCAGCTCCCGGTAGTCGCAAAACAGGCCCTTGACGCCGCGTTCATGCACCAGCCGCTTCAGCACGCCGACGGCCAGGTGCGTTTTGCCCACGCCCATCGACCCCACGAAGAGCAGCCCTTTGCCGGCAGTGCCCACCGGGTACTCGTCGACGAAACGCCGCGCGGTCAGCAGTGCTTCGTTGAGCGAGCGGTCGGCCTCGTGATAGATCTCGAAGGTATCGAGGGCGCACTCGCGGTAGCGCGTCGGGATGCGCGCTGCTTGGATGCGCCTCCGCTCGCGCTCGGATTCCTGACAGGCGCAGGCCCGGCTCACCCAGTTGCCCTGGGCGTCGAGCGAGCGCACCAAGCCCGTGCCATTGCAGATCGAACAATCGCTCATTCCGTATTCCAGCCTATCGCACGCGGCCTGCCTCTGGTTTCAGCGGCCAAAGAGTCCCTTGAGCGAACCGAGGGATTTTTTCGAGCCGGAGTTGCCGAACAGGCCACCGACGGCCTGCTTGAGCATCGCGCCCACTTGAACATGGATCGACGGATGGGACGCGGTTCCCGTGATGGTGAGGGGAATGCCGCCGCCGCTTGCGCCGGACGCCGATCCGGAGGACGAGGAACCGGACGAGCGGCCGAAGAGACTGCCGAGGGAGCCGGTTCCCTTCGAAAGGTCGCCGCCCAGCGCCGAAAGCGCGGCGATCTTCGCCTTTAGTTGAAAGTTGAGGTCGCTGGACGGAGAGACCGTGCCGTCTCCGGTGGCGCTGCCGATGCGCGGCACCTCGGCGTCGATATTCGCGAAGCTGGTTCCTTGCGGCGAGTTGTTCACCTCCGCGTAGAGCTTTTGAATCTCCGTGCCGCCCGAAGTGCCATCGATGGGATGAATGCCCTGAATCTGCCCGCCCAGGTCGAAACCGGCGAGCTGGCTGTTGTCGAGTTCGATGGGGCCGGCGATGGTGAGGGCGTTGACCGGGCCGGTGACGGCCAGATGGGCGTCGATCGTGCCGCCCCTCAACTGCGAGCCGCTTGGCAGCACGACGCCGGCGGCCGGCAGCAGTTGCTCCACCTGATCGACCGGCAGATGGGGAGCGTCGAGACGCAGATTGAGAACCGGTTCCGCGCCATCGTGGCGGAAGCTGCCGGCCATGTGCGCAGCCACGCCGCCGGTGGCGATGGCGATGTCGTTGACCTGGCCGGTGCGCGTGGCGAGATCGTCGGCGAGGTTGAAGCCGATCTCGACCGGGTTGGGCGCAGGCGTGCCGTTGCGCGCCAGCTTGAGCTGCGAAGCGGTGGCCTTGCCGGCGGTGGCCAGTTTTCCGCTCTGCGATTGCAGATGGGCGTCGAAGTCAGCCAGCATCGAGATGCCGTCGTCCGGCTGAATTGCGCCGGCCGCCACCGGGTCGAAGTGCTGGATGGAGAGCGTCGCCGTAAAGGGCGTCAGCGAGGTGTCGTCGAGCGCCAGCGGCCCGGCCGAGCCTTTCAGGTGCAGCGAGCCGCCGCCGGCGACCTTCAACGAGAGCGCGAAGGGGAAAGACCGGGAGATCGAGAGATCGCGGACGGTCAGATTCACATCGCTGCACCGGAAGGGGTTGCCGGCCGCGGGCAGCGAGGAGAGTTCGGCGCTGCCGTTTTCGATCTTCAACTCGCTGACGGTGAGCGCGGGCAGCACGCCGCCGGATGGTTCGGTTGGCGGGGCTGTTGGTTGCGACGGCGTTCCGCCCAGCGAGGAAAAGTTCCAGCGGCCGTTGGCGGCGTGGATGAGCCGGATCGACGGCGAC
>JAJYFB010000006.1:51662-52909 GCA_021785495.1 Acidobacteriota bacterium
ACGGCGACTCGACGATAAATCGGGTGATATGGACCGAATGATGAAAGAGAAAGGCCCCAAGTTCGACGCCGATCCGCAACGTCTTGGCGTGCAGAAAGGGTGCGGACGAAAAGGCAGGATCGTCGGCAATGGAGATGTCGTTGGCGACAAGGCTGCCGGTGAGCAGCGAAAGGCCAATGTGGCCGAGCGCGACCTTGCGCCCCAGTGCGGTGGAGAGTTCACGCTCGATCGCCGGCCGGAAGGTGTCGGCGTTGACGAAAAACGGAACCACGACCAGAACGGCGACAACCGCAACGGCCGCCGCGACAACCAGCTTGACCCAGAGCTTCTTCATCGACCGACCTCCTCGCAAACAGACCCGCTCGCATTGTAACCCGCGTCGTGGCGCCCGGAGAAAGAGCGCGGCTTGGGATGTGCCGATAACGTCAATCAAGAATGTCTATAAATGAGCTGGGCTTCGGCGTCGGCCGGGCCTTGCTTTGCCATCGTCGGCGAGCTGCGCAAGGAAGGGAAATCTAACGCGCGCCGGCCAGCCAGAGCCCTTCTTCGAGGCAGCGCACGATCTTGCTGGCGCTCTCTTCGACCGTCTCGCGATCGGTGCGGCACTCGATCTCCGGCGCTGTGGGCGGTTCGTAAGGGTCGTCGATGCCTGTGAATCCTTGAATTTCGCCAGCGCGGGCTTTTTTGTAAAGACCCTTGACGTCGCGCTGTTCGCAGATCTGGACCGGCGCGTTCACGTAGACCTCGACGAAGGCGCCGATCCGCTCGCGCACCTCCCGGCGCACGGCCGCGTAGGGCGAGATCGCCGCGACCAGCACGATCACCTCATGCCGCGTGAGCACCTCGGCGACATAGCCGATGCGCCGGATGTTCTCGTCGCGATCCTCTTTGCTGAAGCCAAGCCCTCGGCAAAGTCGCTGCCGGATCTCGTCTCCATCCAGAATCTCAACCCGGCAGCCGCGCGCCCGAAGCTGCGCTTCCACAGCCCGGCCAAGTGTGGTTTTACCGGCCGAACTCAATCCGGTGAACCAGACCGTAACGCCACGCCGCGCCTCGCCTGCGAAGCGCGAACCATCTTCGCCCGCGTGCAAACTCATGCAACCTGCCAACGGAAAGCAACGTACGCCGCGCGCCGTTTCCTGCCAGTGGTGGAGACGGCGCGCGGCGTTGAAGATACAACGCAAAGAAGGAGACTTCCGCCGGCCAATTCGGGGAGTAAAGACCGGCCGAAGAAGCGAATTAATGGA
>JAJYFB010000080.1 GCA_021785495.1 Acidobacteriota bacterium
TAGACGGATGTGAAATCGAAGCCCACGTAGTGCGTGGGCGCGATCACGACCACGCGCGTGACCTTGCGGCCCGCCTTCACCTGGCGCGCGATCGCCGCGTAGGTCCAGGCGGCCACCGGCCCGGAGTAGGGATAGCCGGCGTGCGGAGCCACGGCGGCCAGAATTTCGCCCTCGACCGGCGGCGGCGCGGCCTGGGCCAGCATCGCATCGATGGTCTGCGCAAGCGCGTGCGGATCGGCGGGATAAAACGCGCCCGCGACGGCGGCCGGCCGCACCTTGGGCGAGGGCGCATCCTCGGCCGCGCGCACATGGAGGATGGGCACGCCGGCCGCCAGCGCGATCCATTGCATCACGAACAGGGCCATCGTTGTACTCCTTCGCATCGTCATCGGTTGAGGTCTCCTTGCGCACCTTCAAGCGCGCCAGATTCCGGCAATGCGATGGCCGCAGAACGGGCAGGTGGAGTTCTTGCGGATCAGCACCTGGCGCGCCGTGAAGCCCACGCGCTCGACGAGCATCTTGCCGCACTGCGGGCAATACGTGTTTTGCGCCGGGTGACCGGGAACGTTGCCGATGTACACATAGTGCAGCCCCTCGGCCATGGCGATCTGGCGCGCCCGCTCAAGCGTCGGCACCGGCGTGATGGGCAGATTCTTGAGCAAATACTCGGGATGAAACTGCGTGAAGTGGAGCGGAACGTCCGGGCCGAGATTCGCCTTGATCCATGCGGCCAGGCCGCGCAGCTCCGCATCGTCGTCGTTGAGCGTGGGCACGACGAGATAAACAATCTCCGTCCACTTGCCCATCTTGCGCAGGGTGACGAGCGATTCGAGCACCGGCTTCAACTGCCCGGTGACGACCTTGGCGTAGTACGATTCGCTGAAGGCCTTGAGGTCGATCTTGACCGCGTCCATCCTGCCGTAGGCCGCGACCAGCGAGTCGTGCTGCATGTAGCCGTTCGAGACGACGACGCTGCGCACGCCGGCCGCATGCGCGGCATCGGCCGTGTCCATTGCGTACTCGGCGAAGACCACCGGCTCGCTGTAGGTGTAGGCGATGGTGGGGCAGTTGTACTGCCGCGCCACTGCGGCCGCCTGGTGCGGCGCAAGATACTCGGCAGGGATCTCCTCCGGCCGCGACTGCGAAATATCCCAGTTCTGGCAGAATTTGCAGTTGACGTTGCAGCCGGCCGTGGCGATTGAAAAGGCCATCGTGCCCGGCAGGTAATGAAAGAGCGGCTTTTTCTCGATGGGGTCGATGTGCGCCGCGCAAACCCGCGAGTGGACCAGCGTGAAATACACGCCGCCGCGGTTTTCGCGCACGCCGCAGTAGCCGCGCTCCTTGTCGCCCACCACGCACTCGCGCGGGCAGAGCTTGCACTTGATCTTGCGGTTGTCGAGCTTCTGATAGAAGCGCGCTTCAAGCGTGAATTGCGCGCCGTTCGCCGTTTGTCCGTCGGCGGCCAGGGCCGGCGCGGTGAATCCTCTGGCGCTCAATGCCGCTCCCGAAGCCAGCGCGCACTTTACAAACGAACGACGGTCGAAGGCGCTCCGCGTCTCGTCTTCGGCAGGAAGAAATTCGCGGTTCATGATGCACCTCCCGGCGCTCCGCCTACACCTCGACGAGCTGAATCTGCGCCGGGTCCGCGTGGCCCAGATGGTGCTCGCGATCGGCCGCCGTGGCGATGTAGCGCGGCGCGCGTTTTTCGGCCTCCAGCGATTGTAAGCCCATTTCCGCCCGCTTGCGCTCGATCATTTGCCAACCGACAAAGTCGAGCGCCACGGGGTCTTCGGCCGCCAGCAGCGCATTGCACGGCCAGCTGAACTGCGGCTTGAATCCCGGCCCGCCCTCGTACATCGCAGCCGTCGCATCGCAAACGGCGAGCCGCATCCGCGCGCGAATCTCCGTGAGCATGTTCAGGTCGGCGACGTAGGGATTGCAGCCGTTGGGATGGTACTTGTTCGGATTGTGAATCACGCCGTACATGTTTTTGAGCGCGATCGTCACGCCTGCGCCGTCGTGGTCCTTGAGCACGGGCAGATTGATGAGCACATCCGAAGAGCGCGTAAGAATGCGCGAAAGCCGGCTGCCCACGCTGCCCCAGGCGGCCAGATCCTCTTCATAGCCCACGTGGTCGGTTCCGTAGCATTGCACGCGGCCGCCGCCCGTCGCGATGCGGAAGCCGGCGCGTTCCATCTCTTCGCTGTCGCGATCCCAAACCGTAATGTTCGGTGCGGCGACGCCGGCCTGTTGCAAACGCTCGCAGGCGGCCTCCACCAGTTCAACGTTCGTCGCCATGCCGCGACCGCCAAGGGTATTCACCTTCAGGCTCACCGTACGGCCCGCGCCCACGACTCTGCGCCATGCGGCGACTGCGCCTTTTTCCGTGGCCGGAAAGCCAAATAGCGGCGCAACGGCCTGGTCAAGCAGCGCCTGGAGCCGCCGCGTGTCGATTCCGGAACTGGCGGGTGAATCCGCTTTTGCGTCCGGGCCCCGCAGGTGCGGATCGCGAGCCACGACGACGCGGGATCTTTCCGCGCGCGTTTGCGGCTCGCCCGTCGCGCACAAGGCCGTTACGCCCAGCGCCGCTGCGCCAGCCAGACCCTGCGCAAGAAAGTTGCGACGACTGCGTTCGCACAACTTCGTCATCGGCAGCCTCCGGCGGGCGCTTTTCGGGCGAGACTCCGGGTGACCTTCCTCCCGGCGGCACCGGCCGGCCGGAATCGAAGCTCGTGGGCGGCGAAAGACCGCTCCGCTTATTTCAGGTTACCGCAACCGCAAGCGTCGTTCAGCGGTGCAAAACACCGGAGTCCGCTTGCAACGAATCGTCTTCTCTATCTCAAAAAGATACGCCAGTTTTTCCTGTCTTGAAGGCGCAAACGCTCGCTGCGGAAGTCGAGGATGAAGTTCATGGCTCAAAAGTCGCATCGGCAAGAGGGGCCCATCGCAGGATAGACTGGGAGCACCCGCTCGATATGCACATGACTGGCCCGCCTCAATCCCTGCGCCGCTTCCGCTTCAATCGTCCGCAACGGATTGCAGCGGGATTGCTGGCGATTTTTCTCGTGCAGGGATTTTGGCTCGCCGGCAGACCGTCGCAAGGGGCCATTGATACGCCCTACGCGCTCTGCGGAAGCCAAATGTGGAGAAATCCCGCTCCGGACGCCGTCGATTCGACCTCCTGCGGCAGGATTCGCGACGGGATTCTGGCCTACCGGCTGGCTGGGCTGCCGGTGGCTCTCGTTGGCCTGGACGGCTCCGGCCGCGAGATGGCCTCCCCGGCGAACGCAGATACGCCAGCCATTCGGCCCGCGGGAGGCGCCTCGCCTTCGACGGTACGGCCCGGTTTGGTTGGCCGTGCGGCCATTCGTTTGTTGCCGCGGCTGCCGTTTCTAGCCGCCGGTTTTCTGCTCGGCGGCTGCCTCTGGTGGGTGACGCGGCGGCTTTACGGCAATCGGGGCGGCTACACGGCGCTGGCGCTCTACTGCGTTTCGCCGGCGATGCTGCGCTCCTGCGCCGCGCCGGATGCCGGCGTGCTGGCGGCCCTTGCGCTCTATGGCAGCGTCTATACATGGATCGGCGTGGCCCATGCGATGCGGCCGCGGCAACGATGGAGTCCGCGCATGTTGCTGCTTGCGGCCGGCCTCGGCATGGCGGCTTCCGCGCACATCCTGGCGCTGTCGCTGGCCGTGCTGCTTGGTCTCGCGGCGATGCTCTGGATCGCAGCCGGCCGCGGACGCGAGATTCTTCCCGCGATATTTCTGGCCGTTGCCGGTGCGCTTGCGCTGGTCTTTGCCTGCTACGGTTTTTCGCCCGGCGCAACCGGCTACGCCTTGCGCCCGGCGGCGGGTTTTGCGCGTTTTTCGCTCGATCCGGCGCGGCAGTTCTTTGGCTCGCCCACCCAGGCCGGCGTGACGCTGGCCGCTGGAGCCGCGCTCGTTTTGTACCTCTGCGTGCGCAAGTCCCGCTACTTCGGCAACACTGCTCCGTTGCTTTGCGCTCTGGTTTGCGTGGCGACGATTCCGGCCGGCGATCCGAACGGCGCGCAACTCTGGGCGCTGCCTTTTCTGCTCACTTTTGTGGGCGGCGTCTTCGCCGATGCTTATGAGAGCCGGCGCGGCCGCTGGGCGCTCGCGGCGGCCGCGGCAATGGCCGCACTCCAGGCGGCCGTATGCGTTGCCAGCCTGCCGGGGCTGCTCAACTAACCGGCGACATCATACCGTTCCCGCACCCCAGCCATTTTTTGTGTGTTTTGCGGCAAAAGGACCGAAAGATGCGTCCCTGCCGGTTTTACAAAGCGATGGAGACCGGTCGGGAGGTCGAGCCGGTTCCATTTTCAGGCAACTTCCGTCTTTTTTTCTCCGTCCATAGAAAAGAGGGGTTACTCTGTTTGCAGGAATTCTGCGAATGGCTCTCCACGACGAGGAAAGGCCGATGCCCGCGCCGCAAGCGATGCACACCAACGAAGAAGAGCAGATGGTCCCGGTCTGGTCGATTGTCGCCGCCAGCCTGGTGTTTGTTCTGGTCGAGTACTATTTCTGGATCGTCGCCCCCGCCCAGCGCCATCACCCGCCGCCGCCGATCGGGCTCCGCCTTTATTTCAACCTCTCCTGGGGCGTGGTGGCCTCGCTCTACTTCCTGATGGTGGGCTATATCAGCAAGGACGCGCCCCGGCGCGCCATGAGCGCGCGCTTTTGGATGCTGATCTGCTTCGTCATGCCGGCCGGCATCGGCGCGGTGCTCTATTTTCTGCTTCGTTCGCCGCAGGTCTTCCGCTGCCCGGCCTGCGGAACGTATGTGCAGGCCGATTTTCATTACTGCCCGCAGTGCAACTACCAGCTTGCGGCCAGTTGCGGCAACTGCTTCCGCACCGTCCGCGCCGCGGATTCCTATTGCACCCGCTGCGGACACGAACTCACCAAGGACCGCACGCCGGCTCGCCTGCGCGCCATGAACGAGTGAGGATGCTCCACAAAGCCATCGCGGCAGGAACAAACCTCGCCCACGGCGCGTGACTTGCAAGACGGGCGGCGGGGCCTGTGATAAGGTAGGTTCGCGATGACGCGCGAGCCTTTTCTCGATCTGCTGGATGCGGCGACGCAAACGTTGCAAGCCGAGTTTGCCGGTTTGCCGGAGTTTGCGCCTGCGCCAGGCGCCGACGCCGAGGCCATGGCGCGGGTTCTGGCGGAGACGGCTCACCGGCTGGGCGACAACTATCCGTACTTCCATCCTTTGTACGCCGGGCAGATGCTCAAGCCGCCGCATCCGGTGGCGCGGGCGGCCTACGCGCTGGCGATGCAGATCAACCCGAACAATCATGCGCTCGACGGCGGCCGGGCCAGCTCCGCGATGGAGATCGAAGCCGTGCGCGCGATCGCGGCCCTCTTCGGCTGGACGGAGTTTCTGGGCCATCTGACCTCCAGCGGCACCTTCGCCAATCTCGAATCGCTGTGGGTGGCCGGCCAGTTGCGGCCGGGCCAGCGCATCGTTGCCTCGGAGCAGGCGCATTTCACGCACCGGCGGATCGGCGGCGTGCTCCGGCTCGAATTTGCGGCCATCGCCGCCGACGCACGCGGGCGGATGCGGCTCGATGCTCTCGAAGACGAACTGCGCCAGGGCGGCGTGGGCGCGGTGGTGGCCACGCTGGGCACGACCGCCATGGGCGCGGTCGATCCGCTCGACGAGATTCTGCCGCTCGCCCGCCGCTACGGCGCGCGCGTGCATGTGGACGCGGCCTACGGCGGCTACTTCGGGCTGATCGCCGACGCCCTCGATGCGCCGGCACGACGCGCCTACGCGGCCATCGGCGCGGCCGATTCGATCGCCATCGATCCGCATAAACATGGCCTGCAGCCCTACGGCTGCGGCTGCGTGCTGTTGCGCGATCCCGCGGTGGGGCGCTTCTACCAGCACGATTCGCCGTACACGTATTTCACCTCGAAAGATCTTCATCTCGGCGAGATCAGCCTGGAATGTTCGCGCGCCGGCGCGGCGGCCGTGGCGCTGTGGGCCACGCAGCGGCTGCTGCCACTGACAAACGAAGGCGCGTTTGCGGAAGGCTTGCGCCGCGGACGCCGGGCCGCGCTCGATCTGGACCGGCGGCTGCGCGCCGACGGCCGATTCGTGTCGCTTGCCGCCGGGCCTCCTGAACTGGACATCGTCGTCTGGGCTGTGCGCGCGGCCCGTGGGGAAGAATCGTCGCGCCGGGCAAGAGAAATCTTCGACGCCTGCGCCCGGCGCGATCTGCATCTGGCTCTGGTGCAGTTGCCGGCGGCGTGGTTCGACGCACACGGCTGCGCGGCAGAGCAGGGAGCCACGCTCACCTGCCTGCGCTCGGTGCTGATGAAGCCCGAGCACGAGGCCTGGATGGACGCCATCTGGACGCGGTTGCTTGCGGCTTGCGGCGAAGCGGGATGCGGATAGACCGGGCGCAGTTGCGAGAGGCGGGCTTGCTGCGGTACAAATGAAAACGCTATCAATCCTCGCCCAGCCTCCTCCCGAAACACCCGGCCCGGCGCGGATGGACAACACGGCACGGACAATGGTCGCCGGAGAGGTCGCCGAAGACCGGAATCCGACTTTCGTCCGATGACTGGAACGCTTTACTACGATAGGCTGTGATTCCGTATGCACGATCCAAAGATTTTTCGTTCCATGCACAAAGATCGCTTTCAGGCCGAGCCGGCGATCTTCGTCGGCCCCGGGCGCGTCAACCTGATTGGCGAACACACCGACTACGCCGAGGGCTTTGTGATGCCGGCGGCGATCAACTTCTGCACGTTGGCCGGTATCTCGCCGCGCACCGACGGCAAAATCGCCATCTACTCCGAAAACCAGGGCGAGGAGAAGGTTTTTGACGGCGTCCAGGCGGCGCGGAGCCAGCACTGGACCGACTACCCGATGGGCGTCACGGCGATTCTCGCTGGCGTGGGCTACACGATTCCCGGCTTCAACCTGAGCATCTGGAGCGACGTGCCGCTGTCGTCCGGGCTGTCCAGCTCGGCGGCGCTCGAAGTGGCCACGGCGCTGGCCGTTTTGTCGCTGGTGGACGCCGAGGTTCCCGGCCCCCGGCTGGCGCGGCTGTGCCAACGGGCGGAGAACGAGTTTGTCGGCGCCAACTGCGGCATTATGGACCAGTTCATCAGCCTCAACGCGAAGAAGGATCACGCGCTGCTGCTCGACTGCCGCGATCTGAGCTTCAAACTCGCGCCCATTCCCGATTCTGTGGCCCTGGTGATCGCCAATACGATGGTCAAGCACTCGGTGGCCGGCGGCGACTACCCGACCCGGCGGCGCGAGTCCGAAGCCGGCTGCGCCGTCATCGCCCGCCACCGGCCGGGCGTCCCCTTTTTGCGCGACGCGACGCTCGACGATCTGGTGCAATGGGGCCAGGAGATGGAGCCCAAAAGCTACCTGCGCGCGAAGCACGTCATCGGCGAGAATCTGCGCACGGTCGCCGCCTGCGAGGCGCTGCTTCAGGGCAACATGAAAGAACTGGGGCGGCTGATGGCCGAGGCGCATCGAAGCTATAGCCAGGACTTCGAAGGCAGTTGCCCGGAGGCCGACGCCATGGTCGAACTGGCGCAAGGGCTGCCCGGGCTGATTGGCGCGCGGCTGACCGGCGGCGGTTTTGGCGGCTGCACCATCAATCTCGTCGAGCAAAAAGAGGCCGCGGCCTTCGCCCAGGCGCTGGGAGCGCGCTACGCCGAAAAGACAGGCATCGCCCCGCAGATTCACATCTGCCACGCCTCCGGCGGGGCGCACCGTCTGGAGTAGTCTTACTGCGCCAGGCGGGTGCCCGGGGTTGAAAAGTGAGCATCAGCACTGAATTGGGTGGCCCAGGTGCCTCGCCTTTGGGCAACTGGGATTGCAGGAATTTTTCCTTACCTGTGAGCCTCTGGCAAAATTCCGCAACGGGATCGTGCGATGGTTCGAAATGGAGCCGTGAGCCGTGCCGGCATCTGGATAATTGCGGTGGTTTTGGCGGCTGAGCCGGTTTTGCGTTCGCGATCGGCACTTTCAGCCACGCCGCGACGGAGCCTGTCGGCTCTTGCGGATCCACGGCGGCGATTTCCTCTTCGTGCCCTACCGAATCAGCCGCAGAATCGGATCGGCGGCCAACGCCAGGATGGCGAAGATTGGATGCCGAGCCTCCGATGGCAGAAGACCTTGGCATGGCCCCGCACACGCACCGCGCGCCCTCCGAACTCGTCCTTTCGCCGCGCACCGTCGACCGGCAAGAACCCGCTCGACGGTGGCCCGTTCGCAGAAGCGTGCCTCTTCAGCCGCGGGCAGACCGAGCAGGCCGCAGAGATTGTTTCGGCCGCCCGTTCGGCCCTGCGCTCCGGGCTGCCGTGCGAAGGAGCATCGAGGATCGCCTCGTGGCCCAGGGTGCGCGCGTGCGCATGAATCCCGGCCGCGTCGTGGCCGAGTCCATCCGGTCGCAGAGGTTGGTCAGGAGACGCCTGACGGAGATTTCTGCGGGGAATCGATCGAATGGAGCCGGTCCTGTTCTTTTTGGGAACCGGTTCGCTGGAACCTTCTGTCGCGCGGTGCGTGATTCGGGTCACTGCCGCCGGGCGCAAAATGAATCACGCTCAAACAAAGCACGACACACAGAACGAATCTGCGTGCAATCGACGGAGTCCTGCGGGAGTTGCCGCCGAGGGGCGCATGCGCGTTCGTCCACGGGAAGGAAGACGGCGCAATGAATCGAGCCGCAAGAAGGGTTGTTTCCTTGACGGTAGGCCGATGGACGTTTGCCATCGGTCTTTTGCTTGTCTTGTTGGCCGCCTGGCCGCTCGGCGCGCAGGAATGCCTGGCCTGCCACAGTGACGCAACCATGACCGACGCCAACGGCCACAGCCTCTTCGTCGATGGGCAGAAGTTTGGTTCGAGCATTCACGGCGGCCTCAAGTGCAACGATTGCCACGCCGGCATCAAGGGCTATCCGCACCCGGACAAAATGGCTCCGGTGGCCTGCAAAAACTGCCACGCCGACGAGGCCGAAGCGCTCAAAACCAGCGTTCACGCCGACGGCAGGGAGCATCCCTGCACAAGCTGCCACGGCGACGCGCACGCCATCTACCCGAAGACCGATCCGCGCTCGGCCGTCTATCCACTGAATGTGCCGAAGACCTGCGGCCAGTGCCACGGTGTGAACGGCATGGCCGGCAAACACGGCCTGCCGAGCGTCTATCCGAATTACATGGACTCGATCCACGGCTTTGCGCTGAGCCAGGAGGGATTGCTGGTGGCGGCCAACTGCCAGAGCTGCCACGGCTCGCACCACATTCTCAGCCACAATGATCCGCAGAGTTCGACTTACAAGATGAATGTGCCGGCGACCTGCGGCGCCTGCCACGCCAAGATCGAGACCGACTTCGAGGCGGGCGCGCATGGCCATGCCATCGCCAAGGGCAATGGGAAGGCTCCGGTCTGCACCGACTGCCACACGGCGCACACGATCGTGCAGCCGACCGAGTCGAAATTCCGCATGCAGTCCACGCCCATCTGCGGCAACTGCCACAAGGACAAATTTTCCACCTATCGCGACACCTTCCACTCGCAGTTGGGCTTTCTGGGCGGCTATGTGGAGACGGCGCGCTGCTGGGATTGTCACCGGGCGCACGACGTGCGGCCGACCAGCGACCCGGATTCGCCGGTCAACCCAGCCCATCTGATCGCCACCTGCGGCCAGTGTCACGCCGGCGCCAATGCCAGCTTCGTCAAGTACGATCCGCACGCCAACGCGCATGATCGCAAGCGGAATCCGGGCTTGTATTACGTGCGGCTGTTCATGAACCTGCTGCTGGTGAGCGTGCTGACGTTCTTCCTGCTGCACACCATTCTCTGGATCATCCGCTCGCGCCTGCGGCAACTGAAAAACCGCGCGGCCAAAGGAGAAAACCATGACTGAGCCGGTACGCGCTGAGGCCACGACGAATCCGGGCGGGGAAGAAAAGTATTACCTCCGCTTTACCCGCGAACAGCGGCTGATGCACGCGGTGCTGTTCACCACATTTCTGGGTCTGGCGGCAACGGGCTTGCCGATCCGCTTCAGCCAGAGCTTCTGGGCGCGCAAGCTGGCGGCGGCCGTGGGCGGCTTTGGCGCCATCCTCTTTTTGCATAAACTCTGCGCGGTGGTTCTCACCATTGCTTTTCTGCTGCATGTGAAAGAGGTCATGCGTCGCGGCCTGATTCATCGCGAAAAGGGCGTTTTCTGGGGACCGAATTCGATGGTCGCCAACTGGAAGGACGCGAAAGACCTCGGCGGGCACATGCGCTGGTTCGTCGGGCTTGGGCCGCGGCCGAAGTTCGATCGCTACGCCTACTGGGAGAAGTTCGACTACTGGGCGGTCTTCTGGGGCATGGTCGTCATCGGTTTTTCCGGCTATGCGATGTGGTTTGCGCCATTTTTTGCGCACTTTCTGCCCGGATGGGCGCTGAACGCCGTCCTCGTCATCCATAGCGACGAGGCGCTGCTCGCCGTGCTCTTCATTTTTTCCATTCACTTCGTCAACACGCACCTGCGGCCGGACAGCTTCCCGATGGACATGGTGATCTTTACCGGCGTCGAGAGCGAAGAGGAGTTCAAGCAGAAACGTCCGCTCGAATACGAACGCGAGATCGGCAAGGGGACGCTTGAAAAGAAGCGGGCCGAAGCGCCGCCGCTTTGGTTTGTCACCTTCGCCCGGATTGTGGGCTTCACGGCGATCTTCATCGGGCTGACGCTGCTGGTGCTGACGCTGACGGCCTACTTCAGCTAGAGGTTTTCGCGGCCGGCTTGCGGCCGCTCTACTCCGCGTGAAAGACCACGTCGAAGAGCAGCAGGCTTGCCGAGGTGAAGATCACGTCGTAGCCCGTCAGCATTTTGATCCAGAGCGTGGGGTCGCCGTCGCCGGTGAAGATGGCCGTGGTGGCCTGCACCATGGCCAGCAGCGCGGGAATGAAGATGGGAAAGAGAATCAGCGAAAGCACCAGTTCGCGATTGCGGCTGCTGAGGGCGAGTGCGGCAAAGAAGACGCCGTTGGCCACCAGCGCCCAGGTGCCCAGCGGCAGCACCAGCAGGAGCAGCCAGGCGTTGCCGGCGGCGTGCAGGTTGTAAAAAATGAAGAAAAACGGGGCCAGAATCGCCTGCACGATGGTGACAAAGAGAAAGTTGGCGATGGCCTTGGCGAGATAGAGTTCGGCGCCGGGCGCGGGCGTCATCCGCTGCGCGTCCATCACGCGGTGGCGAATCTCACGTGCCCAGGCCTGGTTGAGCGCGCTCACCGAGGCGAACATGGTGGCCACCGAAAGCACGCCGCCCGCGATCTGCCGCGAGAACTCCCCCTGCGGATCGAAGGCGATCGAGAAGAGCACCACCACGAGCCCGGAAAAAAACAGCATCGAGATCATGGCGTCGAGCGTGCGCCACTCGATGCGGAGATCCTTGGCCAGATGAGTCCAGAGAGCGCGCATCATCGAGAAGCCTCCGCGTTTGCGGGCCGAGCATCTTTCGTCAGATCGACCGTTTCGACGGGCTCGCCAATCGCTGCGGCGGCGCGAAGATAGTCCTCCGGAGCGAGGATCAACTGCGCGCCGCGCGCCCCGGCCGAGACGCTGATGTGGTCGAAGAGAATCGCCGTTTCATCCACGAAGGCCGGGTAGGACTTGCGCGCGCCGAAGAGCGTGACGCCGCCGCGCATGTAGCCGGTGAGCGGTTGCACGTCCTTGAGCGGCGCCATCTCGGCCTTGCGCCAGCCTGCGGTTCGCGCCAGCTTCTTGAAGTCGAGTTCGGCGTCGCCGGGGATCACGGCGAAGGCGTATACGGCGGGGCCCCCCGTGGTGAGCAGCGTCTTGAAGACCTGCTCCGGCGGCATACCGATTTTTTCGGCGACCGCGATCGCGCTCAGATCGTTGGGATCGACCTCGTACTCGCGCAGCGCAAAGGCGATGCCGAGCGACTCCAGAAAACGCGCGCCGTTGGTTTTCATTGCGTCGGACTCCCGGTCTTTTCGCGCCACGAATCCAGATCCCTCCGCGGCGATCCAGCTTCCAGCGAGGCCACGCGGCCGGCGTGCAGGGTGAGCACCCAGTCGGCGATGGGCGCGGCCAGCTCGCGCTGGTGCGTGGTCAGCACGATGGTGCGGTCGTTCTGCCGAAAGCCGGCCAGCAGCGCGACCATCTGCCGCGCGCTTTCGACATCCATGTTCGAGAAGGGCTCGTCAAGCAGCAGCAGCTCCGGCGCGGAGACCAGCACGCGGGCCAGCGAGGCCCGCTGGCGCATCCCCTGCGAGTACTGGCCCAGAGTCCGGTTCAGCGCGGGATCGAGGCCCACCTGCCGCAGCGCCTCGGCCGGATCGAGGCAGGCGCGCTCCGGATAAAGGCTGGCAAAATAGCGCAGATTTTCGACGCCGGTCAGCTCGTCGTACAGCATGGGCGCGTGGCTCATGTAGCCGATCCGCGCGCGGGCCTCATGCGGTTCCACGCCCCATTCCACGCCCGTCTCCGCGCCGCCGAAGACACGCACCGCGCCATGCGTCGGACGCAGCAAT
>JAJYFB010000081.1 GCA_021785495.1 Acidobacteriota bacterium
CAGCCACCGCGCCCGAAGCTCTCAAGCCGGCCCAGGCGTAACGCGCAGTTCCGCCTCGCGCATGAGCGCCTTTGCAGAGGAGCGGGGGCGTTTGTGTGTCTTTTGCGCCGGGCGCACTGCGCGCGCTTGAGAACTCGCGCGGGAACAGCCGTCAACCGAGCCCCAGCCGCCGCAGAGTGACGCGCGGCAGCGCGGAGCCGGATCGTTCGAGGGTCCACTTGGCAACGAGCGTCCAGAGGGCGACGCCGGCAAGGAGAATGACGGCGTCGATCCAGTCGTGGGCGTGATGCAGCGCGGCGGCCGCGGGAAGAAGGTGCGCCAGCGAAGTCAGCGCCCAGGCCAGCAGGCCAGTCGCCGCGCCAGCCGCCACGCCGGCGAGCAGGCAACGGCCCATTTCGGCAAAATCCAGGCTGGCCAGCGAGACCATGCGCCGCTGGTGCAGCAGTACGGCGAGCGTGACGGCCTGCAGGACGATGCCCAGGTCGGAGGCGATCGCCAGGCCCGCCGCGCCCCAGCGCGCGTAGCCCGCGCCATAGAGCGGAAAAGCCAAAAAGAGGATTGCGGTGCTGGCCAGCATCGGCAGCCAGGTGATGCCCGCGGCGTAAAAAGCGCGGGCGTAGATGGCCTGCGCCGACCAGGCGAAGAGCGCCACCGCGTAAAGAGCAAAGAAAAATGCCGTTTGGCGAACGTCGGCAGGCGTAAAGCGGCCGCCGCCGAAGATCGCGTCGGCGATGGGGTGCGCGAGCGCCATCATGAGCGAAGCAATCAGGAGGCCCATTGCGACGACGCGCGAGACGGCGTCGGCAACGCCCACGGCGAACTCGTAGCGCTTGCGCGCCGCCCACAACTGCGCGAAGAAGGGCATGGAGGCCACACCGGCGGCCATCGACAACATCGACAGAGGCGCGGAGAATAGCTGCTTGGCGTTGGCCAGCCGCGTGATGTCGCCCGCGCCGTGCGAAGCATAAAAACCGGCGAAGTACTGATCGAGGAACGGCAGCGTGAAGCCGAACATCAGCGGCAGCGTCATGGCGAGCCAGATGCGAACGCCCGGATGGCGCAGATCGAGCGCCCGGCGATAGCGAATGCCCGCCCGCGCCGCGCCCCAGGCGTTGAGGACGAACGAGCCGAAGAAAAATCCCGCCGTGGCGCCAATGGCCAGCGCCGAGACACCGAAGCGACGATGCAGCGCGACGCCGCAAAAAATGATCGAGAGGTTATAGAGAATCGGCGTCGCGGCCTGGTAGGCAAACTGCTTGCGCACCAGCAGCGGCGCGCCGAGCACGCTGCCGGCGAAGAGAAAAATCTGCGCCGGCAGCAAAATCCTCGTCATGTGCGCGCAAAGAGCCACCTGCGCCGGCGGAAAACCGGGATTGGTCCAGTGCACGAAGGGCGCGGCGAGAGACAGGAGCGCGATCGAGGCCGCCGTCAGCACCGTCGTCATCAGGTTGAAAACGATGAACAGAACTCGCTCGCCCTCGGCTTCCTCGCCGTTTTCACGATAGCGATTGAGGAGGGTCACGAAGGTGATGCTGACGGCGCCGCCGACGAGGAAGTTGTTCATCAGATCGGGCAGGCGAAAGGCGGCCATGTAGGCGTCGGTTTGCGGGCCAGCGCCGAAGATCCACGCGATGTATTTGCCGCGGGCCAGGCCCACGAGGGCCGAGACGGCCGAAGAGGCCGCCAGCAGCACCGACGCGGAAAAAGCCGAGTGCGCATGGGCCGGATGCAGCACGTCCAGAAAGCGCGCCCATCGGGAGCGGGGGCGCTGCGGCGGCTGGACTTCCATCCCATCGACAAGACCCTGCCGCCGGAGGCCCGGATTGGGGGGCGAACTGACCACTGCTGACGATTGTATAAGGGCTGCGGCCGCGGCCCGGAACCGGATCGCAGCGGCGCATGGGCCGACTGAGCCACTTGCAAAATTCAGTTCCGGTGTATTCTGCGAGAAGAAAAATCTCCCGCAGGGGCTAAAGCCCCATTCATTCCAGGTATTTTACGGCACGACTGAAGTCGTGCTCTTTCAAATCCAGCGATCATCGATTGAATTTGCAAGTGGCTCGACTGTATGAGATTTTTGGCCGGGCGTGGGCTGTTTTTACGGGGCGGCGAGAACGTGGAAGCCGCGATGCACGGGCGCAAAGGCATCCGCTCCACGGCTGGACGGCGCGATCGACGCATGTTTTTGTGAAGCGAAACGGGACAGTCTCTCCCCAAAAACTCCCCTTTCCACCGCGCAACGCAGGCGCGCGTGTTCCAGGTTCAATGTCCGGACGTAACCTCACGAATTGAGCCGCGCTTCCGATAAAGAGGATACGGAATCCACGGCAACGCCCTTGTGCGGCTGCCGGTTTGTTCTTCTCGTGCAAAAACGGGGAGAACGGCAAAGGCAGTTCCCGCAGCGCATCGTACGCCGCGCTTTTTGCGCGTACGGCAGATGTCGATTCGAGGCTGCCAGCCAGGTTTTCCGTGGGAGAAGACGATGGCGCAGGTAGAACTCGTGGCTGGCAAAGCCGGGATGCACCAGGAGGAGGCGCGGCTGGAAGCGTTGGCCGCAACCGGAATTCTGGACACCGCACCCGAAGCGAACTTCGATGCGATTACCCGTCTGGCCGCCGAGTACTTCAAGGCCGACACGGTGTTGCTCGGCTTTGGCGATGAGAGCCGGGTTTGGATCAAATCCTCCTGGGGCGAGCCGGTGCGGGAGCTGCCGCGCAAGCATTCGATCTTCGAGCGCGTGCTGGCCGAGGACGGTCCCGTGGTGGTGCCGAATGTCGAAGATGATGCGGAGTTCAGCCGGGTGCGCCTGCCCTTGCGCCGGATCGAGGCCCAATCCTTCGCCAGTGCGCCCGTGCGCTCGGGCGACGGCAAGATTCTCGGCACTCTGACGATCTTTTCCTGCCAGCCGCGGCGGCCCATGGCGATCACCGAACTGCACACGCTCGAGAGCCTGGCCGAGATCGTCGCCGGACAACTGGAGCTGCGGCGGTTGCGCAAAGCCTACAGCGGCCATCGCGGGCGACTGGAGCGCAACGCCGAGCGCGTGACCGGAATCTGGCCGCGCAAATCGGACCTGCGCGAGGCGCTCGACCAAAGACAGTTCGTGCTCTACTACCAGCCCGAAGTCGAACTGGCCACACGGCGCATCATCGGCATGGAGGCGCTCATCCGCTGGCAGCACCCGGACCGCGGCCTGATTCCGCCGATGGATTTTATCCCGATCGCCGAGGAGACAGGGCTGATTCTGCAGATCGGCGACTGGGGACTCTCCGAAGTCTGCCAGCAGATCCAGCAATGGCGCGACGAAAACCCCGGCCGGCCGGCGCCGCGCGTCTGTGTAAACCTTTCCGCACGGCAGTTTTCCCGCGAAGGGCTGGCCGATCACGTCGAGGCCCTCTTGCGCCGCACGGGCGTCTCCAGCCAGCAGATCGGCCTGGAGATGACCGAGTCCAGCCTCATTCCCGATCCCGGAACCGCCCTGGAGGTGCTCACCAGCCTGCGCCGCCTCGGCGTCTCGCTGCTGATGGACGACTTCGGCACCGGCTACAGCTCCCTGAACCACCTGCACACGCTGCCCTTCGACGTGCTGAAGATCGACCGCTCGTTCGTCATGCGCATGGACGAGGGCAAACAGCCGCAGCAGATCGTCCGCACCATTGTCGAGCTGGCCCGCACCATGGGCATGGACGTGGTGGCCGAAGGCATCGAAACCAGCGAGCAGTACAACCTGCTGCGGCAACTGGGCTGCCGCGTCGGACAGGGCTTTCTCTTCTCGCGGCCCGTGCCGGCCGAGGCGATGAGCGCCATGCTGCGCCTGCCGGGCCGCATCCTGCCCGATCCCGCCCGGCCACAGACCGCCGCGACGTAAGTTCCGGCGAAGATTGTCCCTCAAGGCTGGTCGCTCGCCTGCGTCCACTGTCGGAGTGCAATCGAGCTACCGGCGACTGGGCTTGGGCGCAGGACGATCGATGCGCTCACTTGCGGCGCGCTCACTTTCGGTGCGCATGGCCCGCTTTACTTTTCAAACAGCTCGGCGTGTGTCCCCGTACGTTCCAGATGCACGGTTCTGGGCGTGACAAGGTAAATCAGCACCCAGTCGGGCTCAATGTGCGCATCGCGGTATCCTGTCCAGCCGTGCTTGAGGGGATGGTCCTTGTAGGGGAGCGGCAATGGCTCTCCCACCAGAAGCAGTTCGATCAGAATCTTGAGCGTTTCGAGATCCTTGCCTCGCCTCCGAAGGCGCTTCACGTCGCGCTGGAACTGTGTCGAGTAGCTGGGGGCTCGCATCAGATGCCCAGCTTGCGGTAGAGATCGGCCGCGTTCTTCGCCCGATGCACTTCGTGACCCTGACGGCTCTTGCGCATCGTCTGCCGAGTGAGCTTGTTGGGCTTCAGGTCGAAGGGCAGCGCGTTTTCATTGGCGACTCGCGTCAGGACCATGCGAATCGCGTCCGAAACCGTGAGCCCCATGCCGCCGAGCACCTCGGCTGCGCGGTCTCTGACGTCGGCGTCAATTCTTGAACGAACCACTGCGTTGGCAGCCACACGTTGATTGTAGCTCATTTGAGCTACAGAATTTTGGCCGGTGTTGTTTCTGCGCCGCGGGGTATACTCAGGGAAGTTCCGATGGCCGAAGCCACTCCGCCTACGCAAGCGCCCCGCCGCAGCCGCACCAGCGGCGAAGAGTTGCCGCCGTCGAGCGGAGCAAAGATTGCTGCGGCTGGCCTCAAACCGCCTGCGGCCGACGCCGAACTGCTGGCCCGCGCCCAGGCGGGCGATCACCAGGCCTTTGCGCAGATCTATCACTTGCACAAGCGGCGCATCTACTCGCTCTGCCTGCGCATGGTGGGCAATCCGGCCGAGGCCGAGGATCTGACGCAGGAGGCCTTCCTGCAACTGCACCGCAAGATTGCGACCTTTCGCGGCGATTCGGCCTTTTCCACCTGGCTGCACCGGCTGGCCGTCAACGTGGTGCTGATGCAACTGCGCCGCAAGGGGCTCTCGCTCGTCTCTCTCGACGAGGCCATGGAGCCAGGCCCGGAGGCGAGCCCGGGCCGCAGCTTCGGCTCGCCCGACCTGACACTGGCCGGGGCCATCGATCGGATGGCCCTTGAACGCGCTCTGGCCGATCTGCCGGCCGGCTACCGGCTGGTCTTTCTTCTGCACGACGTGGAGGGTTTTGAGCATAATGAGATTGCGACGATGCTCGATTGTTCCGTCGGCAACAGCAAATCGCAACTGCACAAGGCGCGGTTGAGGCTGCGCGACGCCCTGCGCACAGAGAACCGCCAGGAGGCGCGGAGATGAACGGCGACCCCGGCACGATGAGTTGCGCCGAATTTCAGGCGCAGATGGCCGATCGGATCGGTTCGGGCGAGGACATTGCCGCCCATCCGCATCTCAAGAACTGCGCGAATTGCCGCGCCCTGCTGGCCGATCTGAAGACGATCGCCGATGCGGCCCGGCAGTTGTTTCCGGCCGTCGAGCCGCCGGATCAGCTCTGGGAGAACATCGAGTTGGCCATCCAGCGCGAGGATGAATCGGCCTCAAAGACGCGCTAAGCGGCACAAAGCATCGGGCGGCCGGAGTTCAAGCTGCGCCTTTGTGCCCCCTCCAACGAAGTTTTTTCTCAGCCTTTATCGATCCGGCCGCAAAAAAATGATTCCCGCGAGCCACTTGCAAAATTCAATCGATGATCGCTGGATTTGAAAGGGCACGACTTCAGTCGTGCCGTAAAATACCTGGAATGAATGGGGCTTTAGCCCCTGCGGGAGATTTTTCTTCTCGCAGAATACACCGGAACTGAATTTTGCAAGTGGCTCCCGCGTCCTCGTTTCCACGGCTTTTTGTGCAAAAAGTAGCGGAAAACTGTGTCACGATGGCCTTGCGGCCCTGCAGGTTCCCCCGTGGCATTTGCCTTTCGCCAGGGGGAGCGCACAGCCGCCACGGCTCACCCTCCGTCGATTTTCGCCGATAATTTCACCGGTGGCCGTGGCGCCGCGGCGCTGCTTCGGCAGGATGGAGCTTGAGGCGGACAGGCCGGACCAGGTGGCAGGGTTAGGTGGCAGGGTTAGGTGGCAGGGTTAGGCGGCCGGCATCGGGCGGCCAGGGGCGGGTGGTCAGGATCGGGTGGTCAGCCAGGACGGACCGATGGGCGCGATGAGTGGCCATGCGAACCAAGCGCCTCGACATGCCGAACCGTCGCGCGGAAGGAACCAAAGCGAGTTTCGTTCCGTACGATGAAACTTTGGCCGGAGAACGAGAGGTGCGGAGGGGGATCGACTTGCAACTTTTCCCTCTTCGGGCGATCTAACTGGAAGGAAAGTTGACAAAGGAACGCTCAATGCACAGCCGAAACGCAACTTCGACGCAGGAAGCCGCTTTGAAGAACCCGCAGGGAACCCGCCTGATTCCCGTGTTGCCGGTTCGGGACACGGTTCTGTTTCCTCATGCCGTGCTGCCGCTGACGGTAGGACGCGAAAGCTCCATCCAACTGATCGAATCGCTCGGCGACGAACGGACGATCGTGGTGGCGGCGCAGCTCGACGCGCGTCTGGATACGCCGAAACCCTCCGATTTGCACGGAGTGGGCACGCTGGCCACGGTGCACAAGGTTGTGCGCATGCCCAACCAGAGCCGGTTCGTCTTTACCGAGGGTATCAGCCGGGTGCGGCTGGTGCGCTTTGTGCAATCCGAGCCGTTCATGGTGGCCGAGGTGGAGACGCAGGAGGATGTGACGCCGGCCGGCGCGCCCGAGTTCGAGGCGCTGGTGCGCAACGTCGTCGAGCAGTTCCAGCGGATTGTCGCCGAATCGCCCACGCTCTCCGACGAGCTGCGCACGATCGCGGCCAACATCGAGGAGCCGGCGCGCCTGGTGGACTTTGTCGCCTCTTCGCTGCCGTTTCTGACCACGGACGAAAAGCAGCAGTTGCTCGAAACGGCCGGCGTGGCCGACCGGCTGGAGCAGTTGAACAAGCTGCTGGCCAAAGAGATCGAAGTGCAGCAACTGCGCACCAAAATTCAGACCGAAGTGCAGGATCAGGTGCAGCAGTCGCAGCGCGATTATTATCTGCGCGAGCAACTGAAAGCCATCCAGAAGGAACTGGGCGAGCAGGACGAGGGCCAGCGCGACATCGAGGAGTTGCGCCAGAAGATCGAAGCCGCCGGCATGCCCGAGGACGTGAAGAAAGAGGCGCTCAAGGAACTGGGACGGCTGGGGCGCATGTCGCCGATGGCCGCCGACTACGGACTGACGCGCAATTACATCGAGTGGCTGGCCGTGCTGCCGTGGAAGAAAAGCTCGGGCACGAAGGTCGACATCAACAAGGCCCGCGAGATTCTCGACGAAGACCACTACGAGCTGAAGAAGGTGAAGGACCGCATCCTCGACTACCTGAGCGTGCTCGAATTGAAGCCGGACATGAAGGGGCCGATCCTCTGTTTTGTCGGCCCGCCGGGGGTGGGCAAGACCAGCCTGGGCCGGTCGATCGCCCGCGCCCTGGGGCGCAAGTTTCAGCGCATCTCGCTGGGCGGCATGCACGACGAGGCCGAGATTCGCGGCCACCGGCGCACGTACATCGGCGCGCTTCCGGGCCAGATCATCCAGAGCATTCGCCGGGCCGAAACCAACGATCCGGTGATCATGCTCGACGAGGTGGACAAGCTGGGCCGCGACTTCCGCGGCGATCCGGCCTCGGCGCTGCTGGAGACGCTCGACCCGGAGCAGAACTCGACCTTCCGCGACAACTATCTGGACGTGCCCTTCGATCTGTCGAAGGTGCTCTTCATCTGCACGGCGAACATGCTCGACACCGTGCCGCCGCCCCTGCAGGACCGGATGGAGATCATTCGCCTGGAGGGTTACAGCGAAGAAGAAAAGGTACACATCGCCGATCGCTACCTGATTCCGCGCCAGGTGAAGGAGAACGGCATCACCTCCGAGCAGATCGAGATTCCCGAGGATGCGGTGCGGCACATCATTCGTCACTACACGCGCGAGGCCGGCGTGCGCAAGCTGGAGCAGACCCTCGGAACGGTGTGCAGAAAACAGGCCCGTCGCGTGGTCGAAGGCAAGACGGAGAAGCTGGTGGTGACGCGCGAGGCGCTCAAGGAGTTTCTGGGCGGCATTCAGGTGCGCGTCGATACCGAGGTGGCCGAGCGCGTCAAGCGGCCCGGCGTGGCTGTCGGCCTCGCCTGGACGCCCGCCGGCGGCGACATCCTCTTCATCGAGGCCAACAAGATGAAGGGCAAGGGCGGCTTCACGATGACCGGCCAGATCGGCGAGGTGATGCAGGAGTCGATGCAGGCCGCATTGAGCTGGGTGCGCTCGAACGCCGCGCGCATCGGCCTCGACGAGGACTTCACCAAGGAACTCGACCTGCACATCCACGTGCCGGCCGGCGCCACGCCCAAGGATGGCCCTTCGGCCGGCGTCACCATGGCGACCGTGCTGGCCTCGCTGCTGACGGACACGGCGGTCCGTCCGCTGACGGCGATGACCGGCGAGATCACCTTGAGCGGCAACGTGCTGCCGGTGGGCGGCATCAAGGAAAAATTCCTGGCCGCGCGGCGGGCTGGCGTGGATACGATCGTCCTGCCCGCGGAGAACCGCCAGGATGTCGAGGAGGATCTGACGCCGGAGATGATCGCCGACGTGACGGTACACTACGCCAGCCAGATCGAGGACGTGCTGGCCGTGGCGCTGCCCCGGCTGGCCAGCCAGCTACAGCCCATGGCGCAACTTTCGGCCGCAGCCGCAGCCGCCTAGGCGCGGCGTCCGGCTCGAACGCAAACGCCGGCGAACCTGCCGGCCTTTGCATTTTTGGCGCTTGCCGGCTTGATCCACCCGCCGTGCAGAACCCCACTCTCGATCCCCAGGATCTCGATCGGGGCCCATGCGATTGCCTTGTTTCGACCTCTGTTCCCTGCCCCTGTTTTTCTGGCGGGAACGGCAAAATTCGCTGAAACTCCGTGTGAGGATCGCCGGACTACGCCGGAACCCGCGTTCGCGTTCGGATCGAAATGGGGAGAAATTCGCACCAAAGGAGCCACTTGCAAAATTCCGTGCCGGCGCATCCGCAAGCAAAAGATCGTCCCTCAGGGGCGAAAGCCCTCATTCATTCCAGGTGACTTACGGCACGACTCAAGTCGTGCCCTTTCAATTCCTGCGCACGTCGATCGAATTTTGCAAGTGGCTCAAAGTAAAGAAAAACAAAATGTTGCCGATAACTTCCGGGTGGCCCGGCGATCGGCCGGGCCGAAACCGCCCGGTATCGGCAGGATTGCCGCACGGCGGAAGCCGATCGCCGGACGGGGCAGTGCGCTCGTGGAACTTCCTGCCGCGCCGAGATACCTCCTGGGGAGCAGGAACATGGCCACGACGCAAACGCTTCATCCCCTTCATCTTTCGGGGAACGCCACGGAAAACCAGAATGAGCAGTTGCAGAAGTGCCTGAACGATGCGGCCAACGACGCCTATCTGGCGGCGGTCGAAGAACTGGACCGGCAGAGCGTGCAGGCGGTACTCGAATCCGAGCGCAAGGTCCACTTCGAGATCATGCAGGCGGTGAAGGAGGTCGTCCATCGGCACCGGATCAGCCGCAAGTTCGAGGATGAGGAAGTCGGCTCGAATCGCGGCTATCCGGCCGCCTATCGCGTGCGGCCCGTGGAGGCGCAGGTCTCGGCGCTGCGCAAGGCGTTTCCGTCGCTCGGAGCCTGCAACGAGAAGCTGGGCCGGCGCGAACTTCCCGAGGGACCGGAGGCCTGGTTCGCCATCCCCCGCTGGCAGGCCGTGGCGCCCACGTATAACGAGGCCGTGGAAAAAATCGTCGAGGTTTTGGCTGCGCGGCGCAGATTTTCCAACCGGATCGCCGGCCGCCTGAGCAAGGAGTATCTGCGCCCGATCGAACGCACCGGGCTTGCGGAAAACACGTTAGGCGAGCAGCAGGCGGGCAACGACATTCTGCTGGTTGCCGCGCAGTTCGGCCTGCTGCATCGCGGCTGCTCGGCCCGCCGCACGCGCGCCACGCTGGCCGGCAACGAGTTCTGCCTGGGAACCTTCGCCGTGGCCTGTATGCTGCTCACTCATCCTGAACGGCTGTCGAGCAGCGACACGCTGATGATCGATTGCGGCGGCGACGAATACTCGCCGCGCGCCGATCGCAACTTTGATCGCGTTCCGCTGTTCGACTTCGATCTTTCCGGAGTCGAATTCAGCATCTTCTATGAAGACCGCGCCCGCAACCTGTGGGGAACGCCGACCGGCTTTCTCTACAAGCTCGACTGAGCCGGTCCGCCATACGCTTGGCTGAGCCGGTCCGCAGGCTCCGCCCGGTAAGCTCCGTGCACCGAAAAAGCGAGCCACCATTGCCACCGCTGAAATTGCGATGATAGCCTCTAAGCTGAATTCGTTGGGAAGGGACATTCCGATCTCCATGCAAAGCGCGTACAACGGGCTCGCACTGCCGAAAGATGGACAGCCAATCGACTATCAGGACGGCCAGTATGCCGTTCCCGACCACCCCATCGTTCCCTTTATCGAAGGCGACGGCACGGGCCGCGACATCTGGAAGGCCGCGCAGCGGGTCTTCGACGCCGCCGTCGAAAAAGCCTACGGCGGCCGGCGCGCCATTCGCTGGTTCGAGATCTTCGCCGGCGAAAAGGCCTTCCGCCAGTTCTCGACCTGGCTGCCGGACGACTCGGTGGCCGCGGCGCGCGATCTGCGCGTCTCCATCAAAGGACCGCTCACCACGCCGGTCGGCGGCGGCATCCGCTCGCTCAACGTGGCCCTGCGGCAGATTCTCGACCTCTACACCTGCGTGCGCCCGGTCAAGTACTACCAGGGCGTGCCCAGCCCGGTGAAGCACCCGGAAAAGCTCGACATCGTCATCTTCCGCGAGAACACCGAGGATGTGTACGCGGGCGTCGAGTTCAAGCAGGGCTCGGCGGACGCGGCCCGGCTGATCTCCTTTTTGAACGACGATCTTCTGTCCAAAACCAAGAAAAAAATCCGCACCGATTCGGGCGTGGGCATCAAGCCCATCTCCATCTTCGGCAGCAAGCGGCTGGTGCGCCGCGCCTTGCAGCACGCGCTCGCGACCGGCCGCAAGACGGTGACGCTTGTCCACAAGGGCAACATCCAGAAGTTCACCGAGGGAGCTTTCCGCGAGTGGGGCTACGAGGTGGCCACCCAGGAGTTTCGTGAGCAGACCGTCACCGAGCGCGAAAGCTGGATTCTGGGCAACGTCGAAGCGCATCCCGGCATCTCGATTGAAGAGAACGCCGCGCGCATCGAGCCGGGCATGGAGTTCGGGCCTCCGGCCTTTCAGGCTTTGGTTTGCGACGAGGTGAAACAAGTGCTCGACGCGATCGGACAATCGCACGGCAACGGCGCGTGGAAGTCGAAGATTCTGGTCAACGACCGCATCGCCGATTCGATCTTTCAGCAGATCATCATTCGCCCGGAGGACTACAGCATTCTGGCCACGACCAACCTCAACGGCGACTACATCTCCGACGCGGCGGCGGCGCAGGTGGGCGGCCTCGGCATCGCGCCGGGCGCCAACATCGGCGACGGCTACGCGGTCTTCGAGGCCACGCACGGCACCGCGCCCAAGTACGCCGACAAGAACGTCATCAATCCCGGCTCGGTGATCCTCTCCGGCGTCATGCTGCTCGAATTTCTCGGCTGGAAGGAAGCGGCCAAGATGATTGAAAACGCGATGGAGAAGACCATCCAGCAAAAATTCGTCACCTACGACTTCGAGCGGCAACTGGCCGGCGCGACCAAGGTCGGCACCAGCGAATTCGCCACGCGAATCATCGGAAACATGTGAAAGCAGCTTTCAGCTTCTAGCGACGAGCTTCTAGCTGAAATTCTGGTGTCGCACGCTACGAATGCCAACATGGAGACCATCACCTATCGCTAGTGGCTAGAAGCTAGCAGCTAGCAGCTAGTGGCTTTAAGGAGAAACCATCATGCGGAAGAAAGTTAGCATCGTCGGCGCGGGCAACGTGGGAGCCACCTGCGCGCACTGGATTGCGGCCAAAGAGCTGGCCGATGTGGTGCTCGTCGACGTCGTCGAGGGCATTCCCCAGGGCAAGGCGCTGGATCTTCTGGAAGCCATGCCCATCGAGAAGCGCGATGTCTCGCTGGTAGGCGCCAACGACTACGCGGCCACGGCCAACTCGGACATTGTCATCATCACGGCCGGCATTGCGCGCAAGCCCGGCATGAGCCGCGACGACCTGCTGAACACCAATCACAAAATCATGTGCGACGTGGTGGCGAAGGTGGTGGCGCAGTCGCCCGAGTCGATCCTGATCGTGGTGGCCAACCCGCTGGACGCCATGGCGCAGACGGCCTATCGCCAGGCCGGCTTCAACCGCCAGCGCGTCATCGGCATGGCCGGCGTGCTCGATTCGGCCCGCTTCCGCGCCTTTATCGCCGAAGAGCTGAAGGTGAGCGTCGAAAACGTGACCGCCT
>JAJYFB010000082.1 GCA_021785495.1 Acidobacteriota bacterium
CGCCAGGAAACAGATGAAAGAGACGGGCGCGGCGCTGGCCGTCGCCACCGACGGCGACGCCGACCGCTTCGGCGTGGTGGACGGCGACGGCGCGTTCATTCAGCCGAATTACATCATCGCCCTGCTGTTCGACTATCTGGTGGAGACGCGCGGCTGGAAAAACGGCGTGGCCAAGAGCGTGGCCACCACGAACCTGGTCAACGCCCTGGCCGAGTTCCACAAGGTTCCGCTCTACGAAACGCCGGTGGGCTTCAAGTACATCGGCGAGCTGATCAATCAGGACAAGATCGCCATCGGCGGCGAGGAGTCGGCCGGGCTGACCATCCGCGGCCACGTCCCGGAAAAGGACGGCGTGCTGGCCGGGCTGCTGGTGGCCGAGATGGTGGCCACGCGCGGCCAGAGCCTCGGCGAACAACTCAAGGCGCTTTTTGCCAAAGTTGGTTCCTTCTATCCGGTTCGCGAGAACTTTCACTTGACCGCGGAGCAGAAGGCCGCGTTCACTGAGAAGTTGAAGGCCGATCCGAAGCAGTTGGGCGGGCGCAAGGTTGTCAGCGTGGTGCGCATCGACGGAATGAAACTTGTTCTCGACGATGGCTCCTGGGTTTGCTACCGGCTCTCGGGCACCGAGCCGGTGGTGCGCGCCTACACCGAGGCGCGCAACCAGAGCGAGATGCAGGCGCTGCGCGCGGCAGCCGAAAAGTTTGTGCTCGGCTGAGGCCAAGACGGAGCATTTTCGCTTTGCGCCGCATTCCGCACAGAGTGCATTGAGGGACGATGCCGGAGGAAACAGCACGAACGCAGACGCCGGCAAACGGCAAGGCCGCGACGCCGCTCGCCCGGCGCGCCCTGGGCTGGGTGCAGAGGCTCTGGCGGCCGGCGGGCACGGTCATCGCCGTGGCACTGACGCTTTTGACCATGTGGCATGTGATCTACGGCGAGCATGGAATTTCGGCCTGGCAGCGCAAGCGCGCCGAAGATCGCGCCCTGCAGCGGGAGATCGAGCGCTTGCAGCAGGAGAACGCCGCCATGCGCCAGCAGGTGCAGCGGCTGCAATCGGACCCGGAAACGATTGAGATCGAAGCCCGCGAAAAGCTGCATTACGCCAAGCCGGGCGAGGTCATCTATACGCTTCCCGCGCCGTCGCCAAATCAGCCTCCGGCCGCGCAGCAAAAATAGGCTCGCTGCGTCCTCAAGCGCGCATCCCCCGCGGCCCGGAGACGCATCCATGGCCGGCGAGATAAAAGCGCAGCGGCAGTTCGACGGCGTGGCGAATGCCGATGCGAGGCGAAACCGCGATGCGCCCCACCGATGCCCCGTCGTCGCGCAGTTGGAGAGGCGAGGCCGGTTCGAGCAGGTCCACTCCGTTGCAATCGCGGCGCGTGATGCCGAGCGCCTGGCAGAGACGGCTGGGGCCGCTGGTCAATGTGCGTAGTGCATGACGATCCGGCTCCGCGTTCCTTTTTTCGCGCGATTTTTGCGCACGGATCGGGATGCCATCGAAGCCCCGGTTGCGCGCCATCTCTTCAAGTCCCGCCAGCGGTTCGAGCGCGCGCACAAGCACGCATCCGGCCCGGCCCTCCGGCTCGCAGGAGACGTTCATGCAGAAATACCGTCCATAAATCGAGTAGACATAGGCATGGCCGGCCTGCCCGAAGAGCACCCGGTTGCGCGGCGTGGGCCCGCGATGCGCATGAGCCGCCGGATCGGGCGGCCGATGGTGCGGGCCGAGATAGGCTTCGACCTCGACAATGCGCCCGGCCACGGGCTTGCGCCCTTTTCCCTTCTGGACAAGTATCTTGCCGAGGAGAAACCGCGCCACGCGCTCCGGCGGCGCCTCGAAACAAGCGCGAGCGAGCGGCTTGCCCAACGGATCGCTCATTCCCGCTTCCATTCCTCGATCAGCGCCAGCACCTCTTCGGCGTGGCCTTCGGGCTTGACGTTGGCAAAGACGTGCAGCAGCGTCCGGTCGGGGCCGATCACAAAGGTCGACCGCACGATGCCCCAAACTTTTTTGCCGTACATATTCTTTTCCTTCAGCACGTCGAAGAGTTTGCACACCGCTTCTTCGTCGTCGGCGAGCAGCGTGTACGGCAGATTGTATTTGGCGCGGAATTTGGCCTGCGCCCTGGGCGTATCGCGGCTGATGCCGAGCACGACAACGCCGGCCGCTTGCAGCTTTTTGAAAGCGTCGCGAAAGCCGCAGGCCTCGATGGTGCAGCCCGGCGTGTTGGCGCGGGGGTAGAAAAAAAGGACGACCGGCTTGCCGGCGTAGTCCGCGAGGCTGACGGTTTTCTCTTCGTCGGTTTTGAGCGTAAAGTTGGGGACTTTCTTGTGCAGATCCATGGGGAATCTCCTCGATCGAGATGGACTCGCCGGCGCAAGCGCGCCGGGGGGAGCAACGCAGCTTCGATTATGGTCGAAGAATGCGAGCGATGTCACGTTGCCCTGCGAGGCTGATCGCGATTTCAGCCGAGCTTCCGCCAAAGGGGCGGCAGGGAAGCGCACGTTGTTCCGCGGCCCGGCTCCTGTAATGTAAAAACGGAAGGGAGCGTTGCCGATGCCTCGATTGATCCGAGCCATCTACCGGGTTGCGCCGGATGCGCAGGCGCTTGCGCGGTGCGCGGCGCAGCACTTTGTGGAGCACGCCGAGCGGGCCGTCGCCGCGCGGGGACGGGCGCGGATTGCGATCAGCGGCGGATCGACGCCGAAGGCCGCCTTTGCCTTGCTGGCCGATCCGGCCGAGTCGTGGCGCGCGCGCATGCCCTGGTCGAAGCTCGACCTCTGGTGGGTGGACGAGCGCTGCGTGCCGCCCGACCACTCCGATTCGAACTATCGCATGACGCGCGAAACGCTGCTGGACCACGTGCCGCTTGCGCCCGGGCAGATTCACCGCATCGAAGGCGAACTGGAGCCGGAAGCAGCCGCGGCGCGTTACGAATCGGCGATGCGCAACCACTTCCGGCTGGAGGGCGCGGAGTTGCCGCGCTTCGACGTAGTGGCTCTGGGCATGGGCCCGGATGGGCACACGGCTTCGCTCTTTCCGCACACGCAGGCGCTCCATGAACTGGGACGAATCGCCGTGGCCAACTACGTCGCCGCCAAGTCGAGCTGGCGCATCACGCTTACCTGGCCGGCGATCAATAGCGCAGACGCGGTCTTCTTCCTGATCGCCGGCGCGGACAAGGCGCAGACCGTGCATGAAGTGTGGATGGGACCGAAGGATGCGGAGCGCTTGCCCAGCCAACTGATCCGGCCCGTGGGCGGTATACTGACCTTGCTTCTGGACCGTGCGGCGGCAGCGCTGTTGCCCGCTCCGGAGGCGGAAGGCTGCGGCACTTTGGAGAGGAAAGAATGATTCTGGCGGGCGACGTTGGCGGGACAAAAGTTCATCTGGCGCTTTACGACTTTACCGATGGCAAATTGAAGTACGTGCGCGACCAACGGTTTCCGGCCAGGGAGTACGCGGGCCTGGAAGAGATCGTCAAGGAATTTCTTGTCTCCGAGAAAGTCACCTCGGCCTGCTTCGGCGTGCCCGGGCCGGTGCGGGACGGGCGCCTGCGGCTGACCAATCTGCCGTGGACCCTCGACAGCCGCGATCTGGCGCGCAACCTCAAAATCGACTACGTCTTTCTGATCAACGATCTGCAAGCCAATGGTTTCGGCATTGCGGAACTGGGGCCGGAGCAGGTCTATACCCTCAGCGAGGGCGATCCGCAGCAGGTGGGCAATCGCGCGCTGCTTTCGGCCGGAACCGGCCTGGGCGAAGCCTTCCTGGTCTTCGACGGGCGCGATTACGTGCCTTACCCCTCCGAAGGCGGACATGCCGATTTCGCGCCGCGCAACGAGGACGAGGTCGATCTGCTGCGCTTCCTCATGCAGAAGTACAATGGCCGCATCAGCTATGAGCGCGTCATCAGCGGCCAGGGGCTGACGAATGTCTACGAGTTTCTCCGCGAGGCGCGCGGCATGGAAGAGCCTGCCTGGCTCGCCGAACGGATGCGCGCCGAAGACCCGAACGCCGTGATTACCGACGTCGCCATGAAGGCTCAAAGCGAGATCTGCGAGCGGGCGCTCGATCTGTTCGTTTCGGCCTACGGAGCCGAGGCCGGCAACCTTGCGCTGAAGATTCTCTCGGTCGGTGGCCTTTACGTGGGCGGCGGCATTGCGCCGCGCATCCTCGAAAAGTTGAAGGACGGAACGTTTATCAAGGCCTTCACCGACAAAGGCCGGCTGAGCCAGTTGCTCGTCAATACGCCGGTGCGCGTGATCCTCGAAAGCCGCACCGCGCTGATTGGCGCCGCAGCCTATGCCGAAGCCCGCGCCGCCGAGTTGAGCGGCATCTCGCCCCGCGCGGCGAGCGTGAAGTTCTAGCCTATCTTCGGCCGATTGCTCCGGTCCATTGGGCCCGATTGCTGAGAAACGCCCGCACGCCCTATCCTTTCGCGCGCGAATCGCGGAAAAAATGGGGCGCGGGCGGTTTTGTCGACGATTGCAGCAACCACGCTCCCTCTACGCCGGCTCAACGTCTATTTTTTTCGTATCGGCGGCAAGTTTAACGATTCGGAAGGTGCGGACCTGGCCGGCGGCGAGCGCTTCGGGCTGGGCCGAGGCGGCCGGAGCATTCCCCTTCCAGCGGGCCTTCAGCAGCGTCGAGAGCTGCGAGAGATCCGGCTTGCCGGCGGCTGGCTCAAAGGCAGCGGTTGCGGTTGCTGCCGCTTCGGCATGACTCGCGCGGCAATTTGCCCGGATGCCTTCGCCAAGTTCGACAATGGCCCCGGCGGCCGTGCATTCGACGACGCGGCCGGAGACGCGGTCGCCCGCCTTGTGCTCGGCGATGTACTCGTCGATCGAGGTCGGCAGCGCCTGCTTCATCGAGAGCCGGATCTGCCGTTTTTCGCTGTCGATGGCGAGCACGATGGCCTGAACGCGCTGGCCCTCGCGCAGCGCCTCGCGGGGATGATTGAGCCGCCGGTCGGCAACGATCTCGCCGATGTGCACCAGCCCCTCGACGCCCGGAGCCAGTTCGACAAACGCGCCGAAGTTCATCAGCTTGGTCACCGGGCCTTCGATCTGCGCGCCGATGGGAAATTTGCTTGGCGCGTCGAGCCAGGGATCCGCCAGGGTCTGCTTGAGACCGAGCGAAATGCGGCCCGGCTCCGAGGCCGTGGGCGGCTTGACGGCGAGCACCACGGCGTCCACGCGGTCGCCCTGATGCAGAAGATCGCCGGGATGGCGCACCTTCTTCGCCCAGGACATCTCCGAAATATGAATCAAGCCTTCGAGTCCCGGCTCCAGTTCGACGAACGCGCCGAAGTTGGCCAGGCGTGTAACCGTGCCGGCAATGCGCTGGCCCGGCAGATAACGCTCGGCCGCGGTCTCCCAGGGCTCGGGTTGAAGCTGCTTGAGGCCCAGGGAAATTTTGTTGGTTTCGGCATCGATCTTCAGCACGCGCAGCGTAAGTTCCTCGCCGACCGAGAGCACGTCATCGGGCTTGTTGATGCGCGTGCGCGCGATGTCGCTGATGTGCAGCAGGCCGTCCAGCCCGGGCTCGATCTCGACGAAAGCGCCGTAGGGCATGAGCGTGCGCACCTTGCCGGTGACGGTTGCGCCTTCCTGAAGCGCGGCGCGGCGTTCGGCGAGCGCGGCCCGCGTCTGCTCCTCAAGCACCACGCGGCGATCGACGACCACGTCCTCGTCGGCGATGTCGAGCTTGGTGATGCGGCAGGTGATGGCCTGGCCAACGAGGGCCGCCAACTCCTCGGCGTCGCGCGCGCCGCTGCGGCTGGCCGGCATGAAGGCGCGAACGCCGATGTCCACGCGCAGACCGCCCTTCACCTGCTCGGTCACCATGCCGGCGACAGCGGCTTTTTCCTCAAAGGCGCGCTCGATCGCCGACCAGTCGCGCGGCTGCTCGACGCGGAAACGCGAAAGCTCGTAGTAGCCCTCCTCGTTGCGGCCGACAATCGAAACGGGAACGGCGTCGCCCACCTGAACGGGCGTGGAGTCGTGCTCGAAGGCCGCACGCGGCAGAACGCCCTCGGTTTTGTAGCCGATGTCGAGAAAGACCTGCTCGGCGGTGAGCGAAACGACCGTGCCTTCGAGCTGTTTGGTGGCGGCGCGGTGCGTGTGCTCGCGCTCGAAGGCTGAAAGCAGATCGCCAAAAGACGGGCCATCCAGGCCCTCGTCGTCGGCAGGCGCGTCGGGCGCGGCTTCGGCATTCGCTGGCGCTGCGGTGGGTTCAGCCGGGGCGCTCTGCGCTTCGGCGGCGACAATGCCGGGCTCAGCGGCCTCGTCGCGCACTTCGGCAGGCGTTGCGGTGGGGTCGGCGGCTTCGGGCGTGGTGGGTAAAACGTGTTCGTCGGTCATGCGGTGAATGGAGTCATTGTTTCACGGCGGACGGCGAAAGGGCTACAACGATAGGGCGATCGCATGAATCGCTTTTTGTTAGCATCGCGGGATCGCCGCGCCCCTCCAGGGCGCGAACGGTTCTTCTCCTCGTCGTCCCAGGGTTCCGCTGCGCTTCACCCTGGGCTATTTTCGCCTGTCCCTCCGGGACGCAACCGGCGGTCGGATCAAAAGCCGCGTCCATTGCGTGCTCGGGCTTCGTTCCTGCGATGGCCCTGACGACAACAAGGAAACGCCCGCATCGGCCGCGCGATTCGTTATACCCTGAAAGCAGATGACAACGCCCTCTTCGCCGCCGCCGCGACGCGGTTTTGAAGCCTTTGCCTACCGGGACTTCCGGCAGTTTCAGTTTGCACGCATGGCGGCCGTGCTGGGCGCCGAGGCGCAGGCGGTCGCCGTGGCCTGGCAGGTCTACTCGATCACGCATCGCGCCCTCGACCTGGGCTACACGGGGCTGGCGCTGTTTCTGCCCGGCCTTCTGTTTTTGCTGCCCGCTGGGCACATGGCCGACCGTTTCGACCGGCGGCGCGTCATTCTGGTTTGCTACGCGCTCCAGTGTATTTGCACGGCGGCTTTGGGGATGCTGGCGCTCGACAACACGCGCAACACGCTGGCGATCTACGCGGTCCTCTTCTGCATCGGGACCGGGCGCGCCTTTTCGGGGCCGGCCAGCGCCGCCATCATTCCCCACCTGGTTCCGGAAGAACACTTTGTGAACGCGGTTACCTGGAATGGCGCGTTTTTTCAGTTCGCCAACATCGTTGGGCCCGCGCTGGGCGGACTGTTGTTCACCTTTCCGCTCGCGCATTGGCTGCCGGGCACGCGGCTCGAAGGCGCGGGCATCGTCTACGTTTTCACGATGGCCTCGCTGCTGCTCTTTCTTGCGCTGGTGGCTTCGATGCAAGTGCGCTCAGGCCGCATGGAGCATCGCGATTTCTCGCTGAAGGTCTTGCTGGCGGGCTTGCAGTACGTGCGACGGGCGCATTTGCTGCTGGGCTCGTTTTCGCTGGACCTGTTCGTGGTGCTGCTGGGCGGGGCCACGGCGCTATTGCCCATCTTCGCGCACGAGATTCTGCGCCAGGGGCCGCGCGGCCTGGGCCTGCTGCGCGCCGCCCCGGCCGCAGGCTCGGTGGTAATGTCGTTTGTGATCGCGCGCTTCCCGTTGCGCCGTCGCACGGGCTGGTGGCTGTTTGTCTGCGTCTCGATCTACGGCGCGGCCATGGTGATCTTTGGCCTTTCGCGCCTTGTGTGGCTGTCGCTGGCGGCGCTGTTCGTCGCCGGCGCGGCCGACACCATCAGCGTGATGATCCGCGGATCGCTGCTGCAACTGGCCACGCCGCCCGCGATGCGCGGCCGCGTCAGCGCGGTCAACCGGCTGTTTATCGGCGCGTCGAATGAACTGGGCGAATTCGAAAGCGGCCTGACGGCGCAGTGGTGGGGCGCGGTGCGGGCGACCGTAATCGGCGGCGTGGGCGCGCTGGCCGTGGCCGGGCTGTGGTCCACGCTCTTTCCCGATCTGCGCAAGGCGGACGAATTGACCGCGGAGAGCCTGCTCGCGCAGATGCCCGCGCTCGTGGAAATGCGGCCGGAGTCCTAGGCAAGCTCGTCGGCCACGCGCCGCAGTTCAGCTTGTCCGCCCGCGCGGCCGCGCCATGCGGTTGCGCTCGAAGAGAATGCGCAGGCCGTCGAGCGTGAGCATCTCGTCGATCTCCTGAATGTAGCGCGAATCGGGCGCGATCATCCGCGCCAGGCCGCCGCTGGCGACGATGCGCGGCGGCCGGCTGGGGTCCGCGTCCATCTCCTTCAGAATGCGTTCGAGGATGCCGTCCACCAGGCCGATGTAGCCGTAGTAAAGGCCGCTCTGCAGGTGCGCGACCGTGTTGGTGCCGATCACTTTGGCGGGGCGCTTGATGTCCACGCGATAGAGGCGCGCGGCGCGTGAGAACAGCGCATCGGCGCTCAGGCCGAGGCCGGGCGCGATGGCCCCGCCCAGGTACTCGCCGGCGGCGGAGATTACCTCGAACTTGGTTGCGGTGCCAAAGTCCACCACAATGCACGGGCCGCCGTAGCGCTCATAGGCGGCGATGGCGTCGCACAGCCGATCCGCGCCCAGTTCGGTGGGGTTGTCGATCCGCATCTTCATTCCGGTCTTGATGCCCGGCTCAACGAAGATCGGCTCCACGTGAAAATACGATTCGCAAACCTGGCGCAGGGTCGATTCGACGGGCGGCACCACCGAGGCGATGATAATGTCCTTCACGTCCTGCGGCGACATGCCGTGCATCTCGAAGAGGTTGACGAAGAAGACGCCGTACTCGTCCACGGTTTGCGTGCGATGCGTAGTGACGCGCCAATGCGCAGCAATCCCCGGATTGTCGCCCTCGAGGTTGTAGAGGCCGAGGGTCGTGTTCGTGTTGCCAACGTCCAGTGCAAGCAGCATCGTGTTCAGGCTCCCAGCTCCTAGCTTATCTTCCGCGCAAACAGGGCGGAGGCGGCTACGGATGAACAATCGTCGTGGCCCGGTTGTCGACGAACGTAACGATCCACTTTTTGCCGGCCTGGTCGTAGGTGACCGTGCGATTGCCCTCGCTGGAGCGGTCGGCCTGCGTCTTTTGGCCGAGGGCCATGCGCGTCTCGAGTTCGCTCATGCCGGCAACCACCTGGTGCGCATCGATCGCGGCCCATACGGATTTCGGCCAGTAGTTATAGATCGAATGGGGATCGTCATAGTAGAAGAGAACGTCGGTGAAGTACGCTTCCTGGGCGCCGTCAAGGACGCCGATCGCAGTGGCGTAGAGATTCGCACTGCCGGGCAGTGCGAAGACGGCGAAGACCTGACGCGCACCGTGCGAAATGCCGTCGTCCACCCGTGCGGGCGCGGCGGCTTTGATAACTTTTTTGATCTCCAGGCGCTGAGCGGAAGGAAGGACACCCACGGGCTTCGCGAAGACGATGCGACCCGCTTCGTAGGGAAAGTACGGCATCGTATAGCCGTTTTTCATCCAGACGCTGGTCTTCTGCAGCTTGAGGACGTCGTCGAAGGAGGTGGGGAAAAGAGCGCGCACCTCGGCGACATCGTCGGCCGTCAGGTTCTGTTCGGGATTGGCCCGGCTGGCGACGCCCGGATTGCGCCGGTGCGCAAAGACGACCAGCAGATAGATGCCGCCGAGTGCAAGCGTGATGAGCGTGATGACGAGAGACTTTTGCCAGTTCTTCACATCGGTACCCGGAGACAGTGTACTGCGGCTCGCGCCTGCTGGCGGTAGATTGGCCTTACGGCCTCCTCGTTCCCGGAGCGAACCGCGCTTCTTGCCTGCTATCGCTGCGGGGCGAACTCCGAGCGATGGCGGCTATAGAAGAAATAGACCATCAGGCCGAGGATGAGCCAGATGAAGAAGGCCATCCAGGTGAGGACTTCGAGGCCCATCATCAGCAGAATGCAGAAGACGATGCTGAGGATGGGAAAGACCGGGCCGAGCGGTGCGCGGAAGCCGCGTCGGCGCTCAGGCTCGCGATAGCGCAGGATCAGCACCGCGGCCGAGACGAGCACGAAGGCGAAAAGTGTGCCGATGTTCGAGAGGTTGGCGACGGTGCCGATGTCGAGCAATCCGGCCGGAATGCCGACCACGATGCCCGCCATCCACGTGGCGAAGGCCGGCGTGCGGAACTGGGCGTGGATGCGGCTGAAGATGGGCGGCAGCAGGCCGTCGCGCGACATGGCGAACCAGACGCGCGCCTGGCCGAGCTGAAAAACCAGGATCGACGAGATCATGCCCATCAGCGCGCCGATGAGCACGAAGAGCCGGACCCAGTGCAACAGGAGGCTGTGCTGCTCGATGGCGAGCCGCTTGAGGGCGTTGACCACGGGAGCCGCATCGCCCATCACCGACTGCCAGGGCACGATGCCGCTGAGCGCAATGGCCACGCCTCCATACAGAACCGTGCAGGCCACCAGCGTGGCCAGAATGCCGAAGGGCACGTCGCGCTGCGGATTGCGGCACTCTTCGGCGGCCGTCGAGACGGAATCGAAGCCGATGTACGTGAAGAAGATGATCGAGCCGCCCGCCAGCACCCCGGACCAGCCACTGGGCATGAAAGGGTGCCAATAGCGCGGCTTGATGAAGCTGGCCGCGGCGAAGATGAAGACCAGAATCGCGGCCATCTTCACCAGCACGAGAATGTTGTTCGTGCGCGCCGACTCGCGGATGCCGCGCACCAGAATCACCGTGAGAATCATCACGATGAGAAAGGCCGGGATGTTGAAGCCGAAGTGCCAGCCGGGATTGTAGAGGTTGTTGCCGGCCAGATCCTGCAAGCCCGTCGGCAGATAGGCCGGCGAGATCCACAGCAGCGGCGGATGGATGCCGAACCAGTCCATCAGATCGACGACATGCGCGGCAAAGCCGACGCTGACGCTCATGTTGCTGAAGGCGTATTCGAGGATCAGATCCCAGCCGATGATCCAGGCCACCAGCTCGCCCAGCGTGGCGTAGGTGTACGTGTAGGCCGAGCCGGCGATGGGAATCATCGACGACATCTCGGCGTAACACAGGCCGGTGAAGGCGCAGACCACGGCCACCAGCACCAGCGAAAGCGCCAGCGCGGGCCCGGCGCCGGGCCGTCCGGCCATGGCGCCATGCTGAAGCATGTAATGCAGCAGAGGCGTGTTTTCGATCGACGGAAGATCGAAGTGCTGCCCGGCCATCGCCGTGCCGATGACGGTAAAAATGCCGGAGCCGATGACGGCGCCAATGCCGAGCGCCGTCAACGACCATGGTCCGAGCGTCTTTTGCAGCGATTTATCGGGCTCTTCCGATTCGCTGATGAGCTTGTCAATCGACTTGCAGGCGAGCAACTGACTGGGCAGGGAAAATCTCCTCAAAACAGCTTCTAGCTTCTAGCTTCTGGCTCCTAGCTGCTGGCTCCTAGCTCCTAGCTCCTAGCTCCTAGCTTCTAGCTTCTAGCTCCTAGCTTCTAGCTCCTAGCTGCTGGCGACTAGCTTCTGGCTCGTTTCCTGGGAACGATTTCGCTTGCTCCAGCCGGATTCGCTGAAAGCCAGAAGCTAGAGGCTAGAAGCTAGGAGCTATTCTTACCGTTTGCTCTGGCCGCGGACCAGCTTCTTCACTTTTTTCTTCTGCGCGCCGCGCGGGGTGGTGCGCTTGGCCTTGGGCGCCGCCTTTTTGCGGGCCGTGCGCTTCAACTCTTTCCGTTCCGCCTTGTCGGCGACTTTTTTCGTGTCTGCCACGTCAACCTCTTTCGCTTGAGTCTCTTGCCATTGCCCGCGGCGCGGGCAAGCGCAACCTCTATCGTAACAGGGTTGGCGAGGAGGACCAAGAGGTGCGCTCGCTCCTCCCGCTCAGGTACACTCGTCAGCGCACGAGGTGCGATTTGCGCGAACGCCAAGGACTGGTTTTAACCATCAACCCCGGAACAACTTCGACAAAATTCGGCATTTTTACGCGCTCCGGCGAGGTGATGACGCGAACGATTCGCCACGGGGACGACGAGATCGAGCGCTTCAAGGGGCGGCCCATGCTCGACCGTCTGGAGTACCGCGCCGAACGGATCGAAGCGGCTCTTCTTGAGGCGGGATTTACGCCAAAAGGACAAGGCGCGGAGCACTGGGAGGCCGTCGCCGGGCGTGGAGGGTTGCTGCCGCCCATGGAGTGCGGAACCTATCTCGTCGACGAGGCGATGATCGAAGAGCTGCGCCGGGCGCGGCGCGGTGAGCACGCATCGAACCTGGGCGCGCCGATTGCGCTACGCTTTGCCCAGGCCGCCGGCGCGAAGGCCTACATCGTGGATCCGGTGACGGCCGACGAGTGGCAGCCCTGCGCGCGGCTTTCCGGCTCGCCGCTGGTGGAGCGCAGCTACGTCGGCCACTCGCTGAACACCAAAGCCGTGGCCCGCCGCTATGCGCAGAGCCTGGGCCGCGCCTACGCCTCGTTGCGGCTCATCGTCCTCCACATGGGCAGCGGTGTGACGGTTTCGGCGCACCGCGAGGGGCGGATGATCGACAGCAACT
>JAJYFB010000083.1 GCA_021785495.1 Acidobacteriota bacterium
TTGGCCGAGGCTGTGCCGCTGCCGTTGGTGACCGTGCAGGTTTCGCCCGTCGGCTGCGTCTTGACGGTGACGTTGTAGCTGGCGCCGGAGGCGACGGCCGTGGCGAAGGTGAACGAGGTGGCGTTGACGGCCGGGGATGTCGACTGTCCGCTGACGGTTTCGTTCAGCACCAGGCCGCTGGCGGTGAGACCGCTGATCGTGCCGCCGATCGAGTACGTGCTGCTGGTCGAGTTGGCCGTGCAGGCGACCTGAACGCTGGTGACATTGGCCGAGGCCGTGCCGCTGCCGTTGCTGACGGTGCAGGTTTCGCCGGTAGGCTGCGTCTTGACGGTGACGTTATAGCTGGCGCCGGAGGCGACGGCTGTGCCAAAGGTGAACGAGGTGGCGTTGACGGCCGGGGATGTCGACTGTCCGCTGACGGTTTCGTTCAGCACCAGGCCGCTGGCGGTGAGACCGCTGATCGTGCCGCCGATCGAGTACGTGCTGCCGGTCGAGTTGGCCGTGCAGCTCACCGCGATGTTTGTCACGCTGGCGGAGCTGACTGAGCCCGAGCCGTTGCTGACGGTGCAGGTCTCGCCCGTCGGCTGCGTCTTGACGGTGACGTTGTAGCTCGTGCCGGTAGGGACATTGTTGAAGACGGTAAACCCGGTGGAACCTTGCGAAACCGGGATCGACTGCGCACTGACGCTCTCCTCAAGCACCAGGCCGCTGGCGGTGAGACCGGTGACCGTGCCGCTGACGTAGTAGTAATTGCCGCCGCCGCCTCCTCCACCACCACCGTTCTTCCCGCCGCTGCTGCAGCCGCTTAGAAAATACGTTAGGACGAGAACCGCCAGGGAAATCGATGCAAACCGGGTGAGCGGAAGACGCATGGTGAGAACCTCCTCGAATGGGCGCCGCAGCGCGTAATCTGTCTGCTTGTATACGCGCAAGCTTCCGGGGAAATCCGCCACAATTTGTCGAATTTATTTTGCCGTGCGTCGAAAAGCGCACGTCCGCGCCTGCGTAACGGCGGGTTCGCAAGGCGGAGAGGCCATTTTGCCAGGGGTGGGGATTCGATGGCGGCGGCCCGCCATCGAATCGCAGCCGCCGAAAGCGATGAAGCAATGGGAGAATTTATTGATCCGGCCCAAAAGATTTGCATCGTGCTTTCCCACCCTAACCGCACAGAACGCGGTTAGGGTGGGGCACCCACGATGAAGCAATGAGAGAATTTAACGTCCGAAGCGCTGGCGGACGCCGAGGCCGCCCAGGCCACCGCGCATCATCGTCTTGGCCAGGCCGCCTTTGCCGATCTGCTTGAACATTTTGGCCATCTGCGCGTACTGGCGCAGGAGATTGTTGACCTCCTGCACGCTGGTGCCTGAGCCCGAGGCGATACGCTTGCGGCGCGAGCCGGAGATGATCTCGTGATTGCGGCGTTCCTTGGGCGTCATCGAGTTGATGATGGCCTCCAGGCGCACGAACTGCTTTTCGTCGACCTGTCCGGCGGCCTGCTTCATGCCGGCAAAGGGGCCGACCGTGGGGAGCATCTTCAGAATCGACTCCATCGAGCCGAGCTTTTTGATCTGCCGCAACTGGTCGCGAAAATCCTCGAGCGAAAAACCGTCGCCGAGCAGGGCTTTTTTGGCGAACTCCTCGCTTTTCTTGCGGTCGAGCTTTTCCTCGGCCTTTTCGATGAGCGACAGGATGTCGCCCATGCCCAGGATGCGCGAGACGATGCGGTCGGGATGGAAGGGCTCGAAGGCGTCGGGCTTTTCGCCCACGCCGATGAATTTGATGGGCTGGCCGGTGACGTGGCGAATCGAAAGGGCCGCGCCGCCGCGTGCGTCGCCGTCCATCTTCGTCAGCACCACGCCGGTGAGCGAGAGCCGGTCGTGAAAGTCGCGGGCGGAGTGGACCGCGTCCTGGCCGGTCATGGCGTCGGCGACGAAGAGAATCTCCTGCGGCGCGAGGAGCTTTTTGAGGCTCTCCATCTCGGCCATCAGTTCCTGGTCCACGTGCAGGCGTCCGGCGGTATCGACGATGAGCGTGTCGCAGCCCAGAATGACGGCCTCGCGGCGAGCCTCTTTGGCCAGGCGCTCGACCAGCGCGGTTCCTGCCGGCTCATTCCTGACGTCGCCCTCGTAGAGGCGCGCTTCGACCTGCTTGGCGACGATCTTCAACTGCTCGCGCGCGGCCGGGCGATAGACGTCGACGGAGACCAGCATCGGCCGGTGACCGCCCTTTTTGAGCCACGCGGCCAGCTTGCCGCTGGTGGTGGTTTTGCCGGAGCCCTGCAGGCCGGCCATCAGGATCACCGTGGGCGGACGCGAGGCGAAGTTGAAGCGCGCCGTGTCTTTGCCGAGCAGCGTGACCAGCTCGTCGCGCACGATCTTGATGACCTGCTCCGAGGGCGCGAGCGCGGTCAGCACCTCGCTGCCCACGGCCTTGGCGCGGATCTGGTCGATGAGGTCGCCGACGACGTTCAGGTTGACGTCGGCATCGAGCAGGGCTACGCGCAACTCGCGCAGCGCCTCGCCGATGTTTTCTTCGGTGAGCGTACCCTGGCCGCGAAGGTTTTTGAAGACGCGCTGCAGTTTGTCGGAAAGATTCTCGAACATAGTCCTGATTCCAGTTTATCGGAGGAAGGCGGGAAACGGGCCGGAGCGTCGAAAATCGGCAAGAAGAGGCGCGGCACGCCGTGGCCGGGCGCACTCGATTCCCTTGTCGAAGGAAAACGGCGGAGGAAAGAGGCGCTTGCGCTGTGCGCATCTCCCTGTTTTTTCTCGATCCGCGCCCCCTTTTTTTCCGCAGAGGCGCGGAAAAAAGGGGGCGCGGATCGTCGCTACTTTTGCTGGGACGCGGCTGGCGTGGCGGTGGCGGGCGGTTTTGCCGTGGTTGTTGCCGGAGCTGTCGCCGCAGGATGGCCCGGCGCCGCGGCCTGCGCGGGTGCGCCGTGGACCGGGCTGGAGCCGGCCTGGGGCGGAACGCCCGAGGGCCGCATGCGCATCGTGAACGGATGCGGCGCCGGCATGGCCGTTACGTCGACCAGTTCCACGTCGAAGATCAGATCGGAGTTGGCGGGAATGCCGGGATGGCCGGGGCGGTCGGGCATGGCGCGGGTTCCATAGGCCAACTGCCAGGGAATGAAGATGCGGCGTTTGCCGCCGATCCTCATGCCGGCAAGGCCGTAATCAAAGCCGGGAATGACTGCGCCAATTCCCTGGGGAAATACCATGGGCTGGGCCGCCATGACCGGCTTGCCGTCGGGGCCTTTTTCGGGCTTGCCGTCTTTGCCGATGACCGGGCCTTTGTGGTCGGCCGAGGAGTCGAACTGGACGCCGTCGGCCGCGCGCCAGCCGGTGTATTGAATGTGCCAGAGTTTGTGCGATTCGCCCTCGGCCCCGGTGCCCACCTTGAGGTCTTCGTAGCGCACCACGATGGGGATGGTGTGGAGAGGACCGTGCGCGAGCGGAGGCACGCCGTGCGGCAGCTTGATCCACGGCGCAACGGGCTTTGCGCTCGCGGTGGTTGCAGGTTTGCTTGCGGCCGCGGCGCTTTTTTGCGCACCGGCGGGTGCGGATTTTTGAGGAGTTTGAGCGCTTGCGGCCAGCGTTGCGGCCGTCAGAGTGAAAGCAAAGAGAAGACGATTCATGGCTGAGCCAATCTCCAACTGGATTTCACTTGGGAGTCTATCAGTTGGGAGTCGCGATGCCGAGGGTTTTTTCGTCGAGCAACAGGCCGGTCACAAGCGCGGTGCGCGTGGCGAGATGCTCGACGAAGACGGATTCGCGCCGCGCGTGCGCGCCCTCGCCCACCGCGCCCATGCCGTCGAGGGTCGGAATGCCGAGCGCCGCGGTGAAGTTGCCGTCCGAGCCGCCGCCGCTCGTAGCCTCGTCGAGCGCGAAGCCCAGCTCGCGCGCGAGCGTCTGCGCCTGGCGCAGGAGCCGCACGCCGCCGCGGCTGCGCTCCATGGGCGGGCGGTTGATGCCGCCAGTCACTTCAAGCCCGCAGCGGGGGGCGGCCGGGCGCAGCGAGGCGAATTTGCGCGCGATGCGCTCGCCGTCGATGCGACGCCGAATGCGCACATCCACCTCGGCCCAGGCTGCGTCGGGAACCACGTTGCTTTTGCTGCCGCCCGCGGCTACGCCCACGCTGACCGTGAGGCCGCGCTGTAGATCGGTCCAGCCGCTGACGGTCTCGATCACACGCGCCAGCTCGCGCAGCGCGTTGGCGCCCTGGGCGAAATCGACGCCGGCGTGAGCGGCGACGCCCCGCACCGCGATGCGCCAGTCGCCCGTGCCTTTGCGGGCGGTTTTATAGGCCAGCTCCTGCGCTGGTTCCAGAACGTAGACGGCCTCGCACTGCCGGGCGAGAGCTTCGGTGATGGGCCGCGAGACGGGACTGCCAATCTCCTCCTCGCTCGTGAGCAGGACGACCAGCTCGCGGCAGAGCAGATCGGCTTCGAGGAGCAGTTCGATGGCGGTGGCGGCCATCGCCACGCCGGCCTTCATGTCGAGCGTTCCCGGCCCCCACAAACGGCCCTCGCGCTGACGGCAGGGCATCGAGGCGAGCGTGCCGACCGGCCAGACGGTGTCGAGATGGCCCAGCAGCAGGATCGGCTGGGCCGCATCGCGCATTGGCTTGCGGCGCGGGCGGAAGCGGGCTTCGATGATATCGCCGTATTGCCTTTGCCGATGGAGCTTGATCCGCCCCCCGATCGCTTTGAAGTGCGCGGCGGCCAGAGCGGCGCAGGCGTCGACGGCGGGTTTTACGTCCGAGGGCGATTCGGCTTCGACCAGCTTGCGCGTCAGCGCGAGCAGCGCGCTCTCTTTGCGTCGCGCCCCGGCCAGCAAGGCGCGCATGGGCGCTTGGGAGACCTCGACGATGGCCATCTTCCACTCCTTCTGCGGCGGAGCGCGAAGCGGTCGATCTTTCCCTTCGCGCAGATTTCCGGCGCAAACGCCTACTGCTCGCCCCAACTGAGCTTGCTGCGCAGCGCATCGAAGAAGCCGCTGTCGCCGAGGCGGACCAGCTTGACGGTATGCAGAGAGCGGCGGCAGCGAATCTCGTCGCCGCGATGCAGCTCGACCTTCTGTTGGCCGTCGATGGTCAGCAGAGCCAGATCGGGCACGCCCTCGACGCGGACATTGAGCGAGGCGTCGCCGCGCACCACGATGGGCCGCAGCGTGAGCAGATGCGGGCAGATGGGCGTGACGACCATGGCGTCCACGTCGGGCGTGAGGATGGGACCGTTGGCGGCCAGCGTATAGGCCGTCGAGCCGGTGGGCGTGGAGACGATGACGCCGTCGGCGCGAAAGCACGCTACATTTTTGCCGTCCAGCTCAACGGCGAAGTCGCCCATGCGGGCGATGTCGCCCTTGGAGACCACCACTTCGTTGAGGGCCTCGTAGCCGGCCAACTCCGCGCCCGCGCGCCAGAGCGAAGCGTGGAGCATGGCCCGTACATCGAGGCTGTGGCAGCCGGCGCACCAGTTTTCGAGCGTGGTGTAGAGATCGGCCAGCCGGACCTCGGTGAGGAAGCCAAGAAAACCGAGGTTCACGCTGAGGAGCGGCGTGCCCACGGTGGCGAAGATGCGCGCGGCGGCCAGCAGCGTGCCGTCGCCGCCGAGAACGATGACCAGATCGGGCGCGTGCGCGGGCAGTTGCGCGCGGTCGACCGTGGGCTCGGCCGGCGCATAGCCGCCGCTCTCGCGGTCCAGCAGCGGCTCGTAGCCGTGCTGGCGCAGCCAGACGGTCAGTTCTGGCAAAAGCCGCTGGAGTTCCTCGCGATGAGGCTTCGAGACGATGGCGACGCGGGTCATGGCATCGAGTGTAACGGATCGGGGCGGACGTTCATCTCATGCGGGCGCCGTTTTGCGTAGAGCAGGAACTCGCGGTTGCCTTCCGCGCCGGTGATCGGCGAGGGGATGGTCTCAACCACCTGCCAGCCAAGCGAGCCGGCGCAGGCGGCCACGCGCTCGATGGCGAGCTGGTGTGCGGCGGCGTCGCGCACGATGCCGCCCTTGCCCACGTGCTCGCGGCCGGCCTCGAACTGCGGTTTGACGAGGATCACGGCCTCGACGAGCGCGGGCGCGGCGGCCAGTACAGCCGGGAGCACAAGCGTGGCCGAGATGAAGGAAACATCCATCACAAGCAGCGTATTTTTCTGTTTTTTTTCTTGCTCTTGGACGGAATGTTCCAGGGAACCGGGTACAAGCAGCCGTGCATTCGTCCGCTCCAGCAGCGTGACGCGCGGGTCGTTGCGCAGCTTCATGTCGATCTGGCCGAAGCCGGTATCGACGGCGGTGACGCTGGCCGCGCCGTGCTGCAGCAGGCAATCGGTAAAGCCGCCGGTCGAGGCGCCGATGTCGAGACAGGAGCGTTCGCGCACGTCGATCTTCCAGTGATCGAGCGCGGCGGCCAGCTTCAGGCCGCCGCGGCTGACGTACGGCTGGTCCTGGCCGAGCAGACGGATGGGCGCGTCTGCGGCGATCGCGGTTCCGGGCTTGTCGATTTTCTGTTCGCGGACGAGCACCCTGCCGGCCAGAATCAAGGCGCGGGCGCGCTCGCGGCTGGCCGCCAAACCTCGCTCGACGAGCAGCAGATCGAGCCGTGTTTTTGCCGGGCTGGCCATGGCGTGAAAAAGACTCCTCACAAGCGCAGGGCCACTCCCGTCGGGGAATGGCCCTGCGATCGCTTGGGTTTGAGCGCGCGGCGGCGCATTTCGAGGTTACTGTTGCGCCTCGCACTCGGCGAGCGTGAGCGCGCCAAGATAGCCGCGCGCCGTCAACTGCTGATCGGAGAGGTTGCACGGCTGGCCGTAGCCGGGCACGCGGCTGCTGTAATTGTTGTTGCCGCTGGCTCCGTTCTGCGAGGTGGTGCGCACATCAATGGGGTAGCCCTGCAACAACAGTTCCGTGTCGATCTGGTCGGTAATCGTGGGGCTGGACTCGATGATGGCCAGGTAGGGGCTGTCCGGCGAAACGGCGTAAATTTTTGCGTACTCCGAGTTCTGGATGTTGACCACGGTACGCGGGTGCCCGGCCACCGGAATGGTTTTTTCCACCGTGTACGTGCTCAGATTCACCACGCTGACGGTGCCGCTGCCGGTCCCGTTGCCGCTGCTGTCATCGTTCTGGTTGGCGGTATACGCCTTGCTGCCGTCGTTGAGAACGGTGACGCTGGCCGGATTGGGATGGGTGGTGTTGCCGACTTGAATCGTGTGGATGGTTCCGAATCCGCCCGTGATGGCGCCGCACGCAGCGTACGTGGCGCAGGTGCTGTTCGTGTAGGTGTTCGAGTCGTCGCCGTACTCATCGATCGGCACATCGATCACGCTGATGGTGCCGCCGTCGTAGTCGGCCACAACGAGCTGCTGGGTTGCGGCATTATATTCGGCATACACCGGACCGGCGGTCGTGGTCATGCCCGCCGTGCCATTCCACGGAGCGCCTATCGCTGCAACCGCGTTCAACGAAAGCGGAATCACCGGGTGGCAGGTCACCCAATTTCCGCTCTGGCCCAGATGCGGCGTGCATTGATCCAGCGCATTGATGTTGGTGTTGAGGACGGTAAGGGTGTCGTCGCCGCGGTTGAGGACGAACATCCGCTGCAGATCGGGAGTTTGCACGGCATAAACCGGGCATTTTCCGGTTGCAATGGGGGGATCGGCGGTGTCCGTGGTGATTTCGATCGGGGTGAGCCAGCCGTTCGGCGCCGCCGTGAAGTTGGCGGGATTGTTGCAGAAGGTCTGTCCCGTCAAATCCGGCTGATTCTGGCTGACGACGTATTCGCGCTGGCCCGAAAACGAGGAGGCTCCGGCGATGAAGACGGGCATGGTTGGAGCCGTTCCCGACGAAGCGACCGGAACCGCCTCCTTGAAGGCTTCGGGCGATCCGCTGAACAGATCGACGGCATCGCCGTTCAGATCGGTGGTCCAGAGCCCGGTAGAGGGCGCCATGAGGTTGACGATCTGCGAGCTGGGAGAAACGGTGGAGATCAGGATGTTGTTGGCCCACTGCCCCGTGGTGTTGATGTTGAAGTTCGTAAGCGTATTGTCGGTGTTCAGCGTGAAGCCGGTGCCGCCGATCGAATCGAGCGTGAAGGCGACGGGGCCGGCCTTGATGCCGCCAACACTGAAGGAACTGCTGCTCAGAATCGAGTCGCCGGAATAATCGACAATCGAAACGACGCCCGGTTTGCTGGCGCCCGTGGACGAAACCACGATCGCGTAGGCGGCAGGTTGCGGCTCCGGTCCATTCGAGTAGACGGGCGTAATAATCGGCCTGTAGTTGTCGCCGCAGCCTGCAAGCAAAAGGGTAATCGCAAGCGCTCCGCCTGCCCGGGCCAACAGACAGCGCCCGTGCCTGGAAATCATGGGAAAAAGTCTCATCGCAAATGTGTCCTGCACTGAGGGTGATTGTAAATCAGACGGGCGGGGGGACGCGGTCCGCAATTCGCGTCCCGCGATTGCTGCCATTGGCAGGCTGGGCATCGTCCGCATCGACGCATGAATCGTGTTTTTCACCGCGTTCGGTACGCTTTGGCGCAGACTTCTTCTCCGCGCCGCTCCTGCTCCTTGCGGTATGATTGCGTCTAAAGGTGTGTGCGGTCGGTCTTCCCTGGCGGCTGCGCCCGGTGGTGTGTGTGTCTCAACTCTTGCGGCGGCTTGTCTTCGCGGTCTCCATCGTTCTTTTGGCCTCTCTGGGCCTGGGCTATGTTCTGGGCGAACTGGGCTGGATCGGCGTCCGCGCCGGCGACGAACACGACGCGGCCTACAGCCAGATGCGCGTTTATGCCGAGGTGCTGCACAAGATTCAGAACGATTACGTCACCACGCCGAACATTCCCGACGTAACGGACGGCGCGCTTCATGGCTTGCTTGACTCGCTCGACTCCGACTCCAGCTACCTGACCCCGTCCGAGTACAACATATACAAGAATCGCCTGACCGCCGATAGCGCCCAGGTGGGCCTGACCGTCTCCAAACGGTTTGGCTACGCGACCATCGTCAACGTGGCGCCCGGCTCGCCTGCCGATCAGGCGCATCTGCGCGATGGCGACGCGATTGATCTGATCGAGGGCCAATCCACGCACGCCATTCCGCTGCCTTTGTTGCGCCTCCTGCTGGCCGGCAAGCCGGGCAGCACGGTCACGCTTTCCGTAGTCCGCCCGTTCAAACCCAATCCCGACCAGATCGTTCTGTCCCGCGCCATCCTGGCCACGCCGCCGCTCGGCGAGCAGTTCTATGAAAATGCGACCATTCTTTACCTCAAGCCCGGCGTGCTGACGGCCGCGCGCGTCGGCGATCTGGCCGCCCGCATCAAGGCCGCCGGTCCGGGCCACAAGATTCTTCTCGACCTGCGCGACACGACGGGAACCGATCTCCAGCAGGGCCTGCGCCTGGCCAACTTCTTCCTCAAGCAGGGCACGCTGGCCACGCTCTCCGGCCAGACCTTCCCCGCGCAGAGCTTCGCGGCCGATCCTGCGCAGTGCATCACCGATGCTCCGGTTGCCATGCTCGTCAATCGCGGCACTTACGGCGCGCCGGAGCTGGCCGCCGCCGCCATCGAGGGCCTCAAGCGCGGCGATGTCGTGGGCGAGCGCACCTTCGGCGAGGGCGCGGTCGGAAAAACCATCGATCTGCCCGACGGCGCGGCGCTCATGCTCACCGTGGCCAAATATAAAGACCCGGCAGGCAAAAAGATCGAGGACGAGGCTGTAACGCCCACGGTCGTTGTCGCTGGCCCCGAGGACACCGGTGAGTCGAAGAGCATCCAAAGCGGCGACGAGCAGCTCAGTCGCGCCCTCGCGCTGCTCAAGTCAAAGAATCTTTCCGAATAACTGTCAAATTATTCATTCATCCGCCGGGAACTGAAAAACTACGAGACCATGAAGACGCTGGTCGACCGCTGGATCGATCTGGCTACCGATCGATCCAACCTTCGACTGGCCAACAATGGCCCCTGACCGAATCAAGAACTTGGTACGGTTGAGCCACTTGCAAAATTCAGTTCCGGTGTATTTTGCGAGAAGAAAAATCTCCCGCCGGGGCTAAAGCCCCATTCATCCCAGGGATTTTACGGCACGACTGAAGTCGTGCCCTTTCAATTCCAGCGATCATCGATTGAATTTTGCAAGTGGCTCGGTTCTCATCTGATTTTTCACGATTGTAACCTTCTGTTCATAATCGGCCGGTACCCTGAATCTGTGGACACGACCGTGCCCGAGATCGGTATTTCTGCGCCTCCGCCTGAAGCGGGCTCCGGCCCGGTTTCCGTGCGCGTTGGGACAAGTGCGCCTGCGCCCCACTCCGGCGTTCGTCGCTATCTGCTCTCGCGCGGCAACTCGGCCTTGGCCGATCGCCTCTTCAAGCTGCTGATGCTGCTCTGCGCGCTCAGCATCTTTCTGATTGTGGCGCTGATCGCCGCGCAGTTGATCGACAAATCCCGCCCCAACTGGGCGCAATCCGGTTTCCATTTTTTCTTTTCCTCCTTTCGCAATCCGTACACCAACCAGTCGCAGTACTGGGATCCGGTCAGCGGCCAATTCAGCGCTCTGCCGTTTCTTTACGGAACGCTGGTTTCATCGCTGCTGGCGCTGCTGCTGGCGGTGCCCCTGGCCCTTGGCGTGGCCATCTTCCTCACGGAAATGTGTCCACGTCTGCTGCGCGGTCCGCTGGCCTTCCTGACCGAGCTGCTGGCCGCGATTCCCTCGATTGTCTATGGGCTCTGGGCGCTCTTTATTCTTGTTCCCCTGCTGCGCGACAATGTGAACCCGCTTTTGATCAAGACCTTCGGCTGGACCGGATTCTTTGCCGACGACAATCCCACGGGGCTGGGGTATGTGGCTGCGGGCGTGATCCTGGCCATCATGATTCTGCCCATCATCTCCTCGCTGACGCGCGAGGTGATGATGGCCGTGCCGCACGCGCAGCGCGAGGCCGTGCTGGCTCTGGGCGCCACGCGCTGGGAGATGATCCGCACCGGCGTGCTGCGCAACGCGCGCATCGGCATTGTCGGCTCGATCATTCTCGGCCTGGGCCGCGCGCTGGGCGAGACCATGGCCGTTACCATGGTCATCGGCAACACACCGGAGATTCACCCATCGCTGTTGGCCAACGGCGCTTCGATGGCCTCGGTGATCGCCAACGAGTTTGCCGAAGCCTTCAGCGATCTGCACCGCAGCGCCCTGATCGAGATCGGCCTGGCGCTGTTCCTGGTCACGATCATCGTCAATGCCTTTGCGCAATTGCTGGTCTGGGCCGTGACGCGCGGAGCGCCCGCGCGGGCGCACTGAGGAGAGGCCCATGCGTACCGACCATTTCCCATTGCGATCGAAACTCCGCACGGTGACCGACCACGCCGTGACGGTGCTCGCGGTTTTGGCTACGCTGCTGGTGATCGCGCCCTTGGCGGCCATCTTCGGCTATCTGCTGTTGAAGGGCGCATCGTCGCTCAACTGGAATTTTTTCACCAAGGTTCCCGCGCCCGAGGGCGAACTGGGCGGCGGCATGGCCAACGCCATCGTCGGCTCCGGCGTGCTGTTGGCGCTGGCCAGCAGCATCGGCGTTCCCATCGGCATCGGCAGCGGCATTTATCTGGCGGAGTTCGGCAGGGGAACGAAGCTCGCCAACGCCGTGCGCTTTACGGCCGACGTGCTCAACGGCGTGCCCTCGATCGTGATGGGTGTCACCGCCTATGCGCTGATCGTCTATGCGCATGTGCGCTTTTTGCCGTTTTGCGGCCATTTTTCGGCCTTTTCCGGTGGCGTGGCGCTGGGCATCATGATGATTCCCACCGTCTGCCGCAGCACCGAGGAGATGCTGCTGATGGTGCCGCACGCCATTCGCGAGGCCGCGCTCGGCCTGGGCGTGCCCAACTGGCGTTCCACGCTTTCGATCACCGTCAAGACCGCCTCGCCCGGCATCATCACCGGCTGCATGTTGGCCTTTGCCCGCGTGGCCGGCGAGACCGCGCCGCTGCTTTTCACCGCTCTTGGCAACCAGTTCTGGAGCGTTAGCCTGAACGATCCCATCGCCGCCTTGCCGCTGCAGATCTTCAACTACGCCATCTCGCCGTACGAAGATCAGCACCGCATGGCCTGGGCCGGATCGCTGGTGTTGATCGTGCTGATTGTGCTTGCCGTCTCGCTGGTGCGCTTTGTCACCAGCCGCGGCGTATTGAAAGGGAACAGCTAACGGCGCGCCTCGCAAGAGGCCGCCATCGAGTTTCAAGGAGAGCATCGCACGTGGGCGTCGGCATCGAGGTCGAGAACCTGAACGCGTGGTATGGAGCCAATCACACGCTGCAGGACATTAATCTGAACATCCCCGCCAATCACGCCACGGCGCTGAGCGGCCCTTCGGTATGCGGCAAGAGCACGTTTGTGCGCT
>JAJYFB010000084.1 GCA_021785495.1 Acidobacteriota bacterium
GCCCAATTGCTCCCAAGACGAGGGCAGCAAGCCCACGAGAACTCGCCAATTCTCAAGTTCAGCCATGCAAATAGAATAGTAAGCTTCATTTCAATCGTCAATCGTTATCTTAGCGCTTATGGGTGGCACACCCAAGTTTTCAACACTCAATTCTCCCACGACAGAGGGTGCCCCATCCAAGCCGCGCTCTTTACGGCTTGGGTGGGAAAGCATGACCGTTCGTGTCCGGAAGCGATCTTAACCCAACGCCCGCTCATCGCAAACAGCGCGATGAACACGGGGCACAGATTCTTCTGGCACATGAGAACTGTCAGGGCCGATAACCTGATGGCCACCCGCCCGCAGAACCCCGCCCAGCACACCACCCGCCACACGCAGACTCCATCGCGCTTGTCACTGCTCAGAAAACGGATTTTTGACATCGAGCGCAGCGAACTTCCTGAAATCGCTGTCGGCCGAATACAGCCTGCGAATCCCGTGCTGAAAGAGAATGGCGGCCAAATGCGCATCGGGCACGAGATTTCCGCGGACCACGAGTCCCTTGGTGACGTGCTGGTAGGCTGCGGGGAAACCGTCCAGTTCCGACGCCGCCCGCACATGCGGCAGGGAGAGTAATGCCTCGATGTTCTGGAACGCCTCCTCCGGCGACAACGGCCGAGCGAAGATGCTCGCATGTGTGGCGATGCGAAGGTAGGAGATCAAGGTGGGCCAGGCGAGACAGAGCAAGTCCGGGCCCTTGGCGCATTGTTCCAGGAAACGGCGCGCGGCGTCATACCGATCCGAAGAATGATCCGACGCATAGAGGAGCACATTCACGTCGACCGAGTAGCTCATCGCCGTTCGCCATCCAGCGCGGCATACAGCGCATCTTTGTCGGCGAGATCGATACGCGCATGCATGGCGCGCGCGGTCCAGCGGAACGAAGGCACGGCGCGTTTCCTTTGACGCAGGGCCAGCGCGTCAGACAGCAGCGCGGATACGACCGCGCCCAGGGAGTGGCCTTCTCGTTGGTGGATGGCTTTGACTTCGCGCAGGATGGGATCGTCAATGTCAATGGTGGTTCGCATGATGCTTGATGATATTGCGATACGCATCTGATGTCAATGCGCACGGAAGCACCCGGCCGCCGAGTGGCTGCGCCAGCGCATCGATGGCCTGGCCTGCGGTTATGAGGACGCCAACGATGCGGCCCGCATCGGCGCTGATCCCATGCACAAGTTGCTGGCCGGACGCGACCCGGTCAAGGACCTCGATCTGGCCTCGCAGCCCACGCTCTCGCGCTTCGAGAACCGCGTCTCTGCGCGCACCCTCTACCGGATGGGCAGGTCGCTGGCCGAGAGCGTCGTCACGCGCCACAGCAAGCGCCGCAACCATCATGCGCGTCTGGTCACCATCGATCTTGATCCTGCAGATACTGCGAAACTGCATTTTGCACGTGGCTCCACTTCCTCAACGTTTGCCGCGCCTTTTTCGGCAGCCGCCATCTTGATCCGGTCCAAAGGATACGTCCGCGCCTTCCCACCCGAACCGCAATCAAAACGGTTTAGGTGGGCTCCCGTCGTCCTACTTTTTGGGCTGGGTCAGGAATTTTTGGGCCGGGTCAGAAACTTCTGCTTCCGTAGCTTCTGACTCATTTGTTTTTTGATCGATTGTTGCTGTGGCCTGCAACGCGCCCGGCGCTGCTACCATGAAGTTCACCGAAAGAATCATGCGCGACCATCTGGCTACATTGATCGAGGACTTTCGGCGTCCGGTTCAACGCTCAGACCGGAAGATGGCCCGCGCGATTGCCGTGGTGCACTTTCACGGCAATCGACGCTACGCGACCACCTACGGCGAGCTGGCGCACGTGGCCGGCCGCTTTGCCGCGTTCCTGGAAAGCAGGAAGATCGGCCGGGGCGATCGCATTCTGCTTTGGGCCGAGAATAGCGCCGAGTGGATGGCGGCCTTTTACGGCGCGATGCTGCGCGGCGTGCTGATTGTGCCGCTGGACGCCGCCGGCAGCGCCGATTTTGCCGCGCGCGTGGCCGCCGACGTGCAGCCGAAGCTCGCCGTGGGCGATGCGCTTCTGCTGAACCAATTGGCCGAGGGGGACGCGATCCCGACCCTCGCCTTCGAGAACTGGCTCGACCGGCTGCCCGCCGAGGAACTGGGCGCGATCGACGGACTGAGCCGCGAGACGCCGCTCCAGATTCTGTTTACCTCCGGCACGACGGGCGAACCCAAGGGCGTGGTCCTCACGCACGGCAACGTGCTGGCGAGCGTGGGCCCCATCGAAGAGGGCGCGCGGCCGTACATGCGCTGGGAGCGGCTGGTGCATCCGCTGCGCATTCTGCACACGCTTCCCCTGAGCCACGTCTTCGGCCAGACGATGGGACTCTGGGTTCCGCCGCTTTTGCGGGCCGAAGTTCATTTTGAAAACCGCCTGGTCGCGCCGCGCCTTGTCGAGCTGATCCGCGCGGAACGGATCTCCGTTCTGGCCGCCGTGCCGCGCGTGCTGGCGCTCCTCAAGTCGCATCTTGAATCCACGCACGCGGGCCTTGCCGAGCGTCTGGCCCGATCGCAGGGGCTCGGCGCGTGGCTGCGGTGGTGGCGCTTCCGCGCCGTGCATCGCGCCTTCGGGCTCAAATTCTGGGCCTTCGTTTCGGGCGGCGGCGCATTGCCTCCGGCGGTCGAGCAGTTCTGGAACAGCCTGGGGTTCGTGCTTGTGCAGGGCTACGGAATGACCGAGAGCACGGCGCTGATCACGCTCAACCATCCCTTCCACGTGGCCAGGGGCACGATCGGCAAGCCGATGGCCGGCCGCGAGGTCAAGCTGGCCGACGACGGCGAAGTGCTGGTGCGCGGAGCCACGATCTCCGCCGCTTCCTGGCAGGGCGGCCGGCTTCGCCCGCACCCGGACGAGTGGCTGGCCACGGGCGACATCGCCGAGCGGCAGCCCTCCGGCGAGTTGAAGTTCGTCGGCCGCAAGAGCGAGGTCATTGTCACCGCCGCCGGGTTGAACATCCATCCTGAAGACATCGAGGCCGTTCTCGAAGAGCAGCCGGAGATTGCCGCCTGCGCGGTCGTGGCGATGGAGACGCCAGGCGGTCCCGAACCATGCGCCGTGATCGTCTGCCGCGGGGCGGAAGACCGGGCCGCAACGGCTGTGGCGCGCGCCAATGCGCGGCTGGCCGAGTTTCAGCGCATCGCCCGCTGGGTGCTGTGGCCGGAGCCCGATCTGCCACGCACCTCGACAGGCAAAGTACGGCGCAAGCCGGTAGCCGCGTGGCTCGATCGCATTCAGGCCGCGGCCTCCGCACCGCACGGCGAAACGCATGCTGCCGCCGACAGCGCCTTCGGACCCTCCGCCGACTGGCTCATCGCGCTGATTGCGCAGATCGTCGGGGAGCCGCGCCTCGGCATGGGCGACGAGCTGCGGCTCGCCGAGGATCTGCACCTCGACAGCCTGGGGCGCGTGCAGCTTGCCGCAGCCATCGAGGAACGGCTGGGCATCGTCGAGGGCCGGGGATTGCTCGAAGAGGTTCTCACGCTCGGCGAACTCCGTCGGCTCGTGGCGGGCGAAACGACCGGGACGGCGGGACCAGGGACCAAGGGACGAAGGTCAGAGGGATCAGAAATGGAGGAACTCGGGACGGGGAAGCGGCCATCCGTTGCGCCTTTCTCGCCGCCCGTGCGCTCCGTCTATCCCGCCTGGCCCTGGTGGCCGCCGGTTCACGGGCTGCGCGTGGCGTTTCTTGAGGCCGTGCAGCGGCCGCTGACCTGGCTGCTGGCCGCGCCGCGCGTGGTGGGGCCGTCCGCATCGCTGCCGCCGGGGCCGCTGCTTCTCGTCGGCAATCACGTCACCGCTTACGACGGCCCGCTGATGCAGTACGCGCTCGCCGGGCCGCTGCGCCGCCGCATCGCCGTGGCCATGGCCGCCGAGATGCTCGACGACTTCCGGCGCTGGCGCAATCCCGACTGGCCGCCCGAGCGCAAGGGCGTTTATCTCTTCGGGCCAGCGGCCTGGTGGCTCGTAACGGCGCTCTTCAACGTCTTCCCGCTGCCGCGCCGCCGCGACTTCCAGACGAGCTTTGCCCACGCGGGCAAGGCGATGGATCGCGGCTATAGCGTGATGGTTTTCCCCGAGGGCACGCGCTCCGCCGAGGGAAAACTGGCCCCGTTCCGCCCGGGAATCGGCGTGCTCGCAAAGCAGTGCGGCGTTCCCGTTGTGCCCATGGCCATTCGCGGACTGGGCGAAATGAAGGCCGGCCGCCATCGCTGGTTCCGCTCGGGAGTTCTCGAAGTGCGCATCGGCGAGGCCATCCGCGTTGGCCCCGAAGAGACCGAGACCGCCATCGCCTCCCGCCTGCACGACGAGGTCGAGCGGCTGCTGGGCGATTGAAGGAAGACCCCAGCCCATGCTCCGGAAATCCAGAGCCCATGCTCCAGCCGATCCCATCCGGAAAATGAAAAAGCTGCATCCGGAGGTCAGAATATGCAGCCGGACAAATTGCTTGTTGCCGCGCGGGCGGCGCAGGAAGCAATCACGATCCGCAGGAGAACAGATTACTTTTAGCAGGGTCCCCTCTCGAAAGTCACTCTTCCCAAAGTCATTCCCCTCCTTCAAGAATCTTTGCGGGAAGTTCTAAATTTTCTCTAATCCGGGTCGATACATCCTGCAGGAGAGACCTCGAAATGCCCGCTCACGCACAGCTCGTCGTTTTGCTCGCGTCGTCGGACACGAAGCTGCTTGCCACGGTAGAACCTGTGCTGCTGGCTACGGGAGCGCGTGTTGACGTCGTTCTTTCCGCCGAAGCAGCGTTGTCCTCGGTTGCCGGCCCTTGTCCGCCGAACCTGATTCTGCTCGATGTCGAGTTGCCCGGCATGCCGATGGGTCAGTTGCTGGCCGCTCTCTGCGCCGACTCGTCCGCGCCGCGACCGCCCCTTATTCTCATTGCGGGCGCGGTCGTTCAGCAATGGCTGGACCGTCTGGCCGAAGGCGCCGTGGACGACCTCATCCTCCGCTCGGCGGATCCATCCTATTGGCAGTTGCGCCTGGACATGGCGCTGCGCCATCAGGGCATGGCGCACGAGCTGGACGCGATGCGCGACGCGCTGCTGCGCAGTGCGCAGCTTGACCACCTGACCGGCGTCTACAACCGCGAGACGCTTTTTGCCATGCTCTTTCGCGAGACCGACCGCACGCAGCGCAGCCAGTCCTCGATGTGCATCGTTCTCTTTGATATCGACGACTTCGGCCACTGGAACACGCGGCTTGGCATGGATGCCTGCGACAATCTGCTCTGCCAGGTGGCCACGCGCACGACCACGCTGCTGCGCAGCTACGATGTGCTCGGCCGGCCGGGAGAAGACGAGTTTCTTGTGGCACTGCCCTCATGCAGCGCCGCCAATGCCCTGACGCTGGCCGAGCGGCTGCGCCTGGAGGTGTTTTCCACGCCCTTTCATGTCGCCGGCGAGGCCATCCGTCTCTCGGCCTGTTTCGGCATCGCCGTCAGCCAGGGACGTTCGCCGGTGGTGGTGCTGCGCGAGGCCGAGCGCGCCCTCGACTCGGCCAAGGCCGCCGGACCCGAGTCGATTCAGTGCTTCTGCACCATGCCGCAATCCGCATCCACGCCCGTCACGTTCCTGTCCGGCTCCTCGGGCGATGAGTTGCTGGCCTGGTAGCCACGAAATGCAGTACCTGCTGGACCGGGCGCGCTGGGACAGGGCAAACGCATTTCAGCTTGCGGGATGATTTTGTTTTGAAAGGGCACGGCTTCAGCCGTGCCGTAGACATATTCTGATGAATGTTTGCGGCCTTTAGGCCCTGCGGGATGGGTTCTGCATCCCAAAAGCATCCCTCGGCGGCTCAAGCCGGTCCGTTTTCCCCACCACGCTTTGGCACGGCTGAAGCCGTGCCCTTTCAAAGCTGTTCCGTGCGGCAATGCGAAATCCAAATGCGTTTGCCCTGCGCGCAGGGATGGCTTTGTCCACAGGAAAACCTGCATCTTCGCAGCCCGTGCGCAGTATGCTGGAAATGCGTGGGCGCTGAGCGCTCCATTGCGATGCACGCCGTGATCGACAGCAGCGAACAATCCGGTTCGACGCGCTTCCACGCGATCGCACGCGCTTCCGCACTTGCGCCCGAGGCTGCGCGCGCCCTGGCGCTTGAGGCCGGATTTGCCGAGGCCGGCCTCGTGGCGCTGCCTCACGCGAACGAAGAGCGCGATGCGGGCCGCTTTGCCACGTGGATTCGCGATGGACGCGCCGGCTCAATGCGCTATCTGGAGCGAACGGCCGAAGACGGCCGCCTGACGCGCGAGCGCGTGCGCATTCCCTTTCCCTGGGCGCGTTCGGCCCTGGTCTGCTTCGCCAGCTATCTGGCCCCGGAATCGCCTTTTTCGACCGAAGCGCAGGAGCGCGGTCACGTCAAAGACCACGGCTGGATCGCGCGGTACGCCTGGACAAGCCGCTGGCAAGCGAACCGCAACGGCGCGGGAGGCGAACGCCGTCCGAGCGATTATCACAAGGTTCTGCTCCAGCGGCTGCGCCAGGTCGAAGCCCGCCTGCGCGACTGTTTTGGCGACTTCGAGTCCCGAGCTTATGTCGATACCGGCCCCATCGCTGAACGCCCGCTCGCCGTTGCCGCCGGCCTCGGCTGGACGGGAAAGAACACCTGCCTGATTCATCCGCGCCTCGGCTCCTTCGGCTTTCTCGCCGTGCTCGTGACCTCGCTGGAGGCCGGGAATGCGGAGAAAACCATCGAAATTCCCAACCATTGCGGCTCCTGCCGCCGCTGTATCGAGGCCTGCCCCACGCACGCGCTCGACACGCCCTATCGCATGGACGCAACGCGCTGCATCGCCTACCTGACCATCGAACACAAGGGGCCGGTCGGCGAAGAGCTGCTGCCGCTTGTCGGCCGCCAGGTCTTCGGCTGCGACATCTGCCAGGATGTCTGCCCGTGGAATGCAAAGGCCCGGCGCAACAGCTCCATCTCCGCCGATGCAGAACTCGCTCCGCGGCCGGAACTCGTTCGCCCCGCGCTCGACTGGCTCGGATCCCTCGATGAATCGGCCTTCGAGCGTCTCTTCAACGGCTCGCCGGTGCGCAGAACGGGATTTCGCGGCTTACAGCGCAACGTGGCCATCGCGATGGGCAACAGCGGGCACACAGAGTTTGCGCCGCGCCTCGCGGCGTGGGCCGAGGCTGCCGATGAAGGCTTGCGCGCGGCCGCGCGCTGGGCGCTCGAACGGCTGGGCGCGCTCGACGGCCGGCAAGACTGATCGATATTCCGCCAGGCGCATTGATCCGGCGCACGGCGAAGATGCAACGCAGAGTGCGAAAATGAAAACAACGCCGCAGGACGAAGTCCGATCGTTGCGGCGCGGGGGCTGCTCGACGATGCTGCGCGTTCTTTCGACTCACCTGTTTCTGAATCACCGTCTGCACCCGGGGCTGCTGGAGCTGGCCGAACGGGCCGGCGCGCAGGCCGTGGAGATCTTCGCCGCGCGTCAGCACTTCGACTACGCCAGCCGCGAAGACGTGGCGGAGCTGGCCGAGTGGTTCCGGTCCAGCGCGCTCGAGCCCTTCTCGATGCACGCGCCGCTCTATCCCGACCGTGAGATGGGCCGCGCGGGCGCGCCCGCGCTCAACCTGCTGCATCCAGAGAAGGCGCGGCGCATCGACGCCATGGACGAGATCAAACGCGCCCTCGAGTCGGCCGAACATCTTCCCCTGCGCAATCTCGTCGTGCATCTGGGCGAGCGCGACGACGCATGGTCGCCGCGCACCATCGAGCTTGCGATCACCGCGCTCGAACACCTGGGCGCTTTTGCGCGTCCGCTCGGCGTGCGGCTGCTGGTCGAAAATCTGCTGAACGAGGCCACGACTCCGGAACATCTGACGTTGATTCTCGCGATGGGCCATCTGAATAACGTCGGCGTCTGCCTCGACCTGGGCCATGCGCATATGACGGTGGGAACCACAGCCGCCATCGCCTCCCTCGGCGACCGCATCGTCACCGTGCACGTGCATGACAATCACGGCGCGAAGGACGAGCACCTTTGGCCCGGCGACGGCGCCATCGATTGGAAGTCGACGATCCCGGCCCTCCAGGCGCTGGCCGGGCCCCCGGCGGCGGTGCTTGAACTCAGCAGCGCCGTGGCCGAGCCGCACGCCGCGCTCTCCGGCAAAATTGCGCAGGCATTTTCCCGCTTCGCCTGAAGAAGCGGGCAGGCCGTGGCTTGTTCATGGCGCATACGGCAGAAACGTGGAGCGGAATCAGTCGCGGAGCATCTTTCGCCCGATCCCGATTCTGCCCGATTCTTCCGCTCAGCGCAGCGCGAGCGAGGGTTCTGCGCTCAAATCGGACGGGGCGAACATGTGCTGAAGAAAACGCGGCCAGGCGGCTGCGGCGATCATGGCGGCGTTGTCGGTGGAGAGCGCGAGGGTGGGAAAGAGCATCCGCAGCCCGCGCGTGGAGGCCTCTTGAGCAAAGCGCTCGCGGAGTTCGCGGTTGGCCGCCACGCCCCCGGTGACGAGCACGCGGCGCGCTCCCAGCGATTCGGCCGCGGCGAAGGTCTTCTTCATCAGATCGCCGACGACGGCGTGTTGAAAACTGGCGATCAGATCGAGCGTCTGCTGCGAACAGAGCCTGAGCGCCTCGTCGCGTGTTTGCGGCGGGCGGGGATGGACCGGAGCGGCACTCATGCGGCGGAGGGCCTCGTCGCGCAGACCGTTCCGTTCGACGTGCCGCAACACCGCGGTTTTGATTCCTGAAAACGAGAACAGCAGACGCGGATCGAGCGGCGCGATGGGCGCAGTGGCCGCCGCCTTGGTGCGCGGCGGCTTGCCGCCCAGGTGGGCCTTTGGTTTGACCTGTGCGAAGGAAAACGGCACTGCGCGGGGATTGCCGAACCGGGCCAGCGTGTCGATCCACGGGCCGCCCGGGTAGCCAAGGCCGAGAAGCTTGGCGACCTTGTCGAAGGCTTCGCCGGCGGCGTCATCCACCGTGCGGCCGGCCAGCGTGTAGCTCCAGGCGCCACCCAGGGGGCGGGCGAGGTAAAGATGCGTGTGTCCGCCGGAGACGACCAGCGCGAGAGCCGAATCGCCGTGCGCGTCCGCGCGGTCTTCGCCAGCGCGGCCCTCCGGCGCGGCGTCGCTCTCCCGCTCGTTCAAAAGCACGGCGTGAATGTGCCCTTCGAGATGGTTTACGGCGATCAGCGGCAACCGGCTGGCGAAGGCCAGCGCCTTCGCGTAGGTAATACCCACCAGCAGCGCTCCGGCCAGACCCGGGCCGGAGGTGACGGCGATGGCGTCCAGATCGCCGAGTCCGATCCGGGCCTCGGCCAGCGCCGCGCACACCACGGGCGCGATGGCGCGCAGATGCTCGCGGCTGGCCAGCTCCGGCACGACGCCGCCATAGCGCGCATGGGTGGCGATCTGCGAGGCAACCACCGAGGAGACCGTGCGCGCACCGCGTTCGACAACGGCCGCAGCCGTCTCGTCGCAGGAGCTTTCGATGCCGAGAATGAGGCCGGAGCCGGGCATACTTTCAGTCTATTCGGAAAAGCGGCGGAGTCAGCGGGTGGACTTCGCGAAGCTGGGGTGACGATTTCGCCTGCGCGGATGGATAGGGTGACAATAGAACCATCGCATGAACGCCGATCGACAACTCGAAGCCGCCTTGCGCATTGTCGAGACGCTGCGCGCGCAGGGCCATGCGGCGTACTTTGCCGGCGGCTGCGTGCGCGACCTTCTGCTGGGGCGCACGCCGTCCGACTACGACGTGGCCACCAGCGCCACGCCGGAGACAGTGCTGGCGATGTTTCCGCGCACCTTCGCCGTGGGCGCGCACTTCGGCGTGGTTCTGGTCGCGCCAGAGGCCGGAAACGCGGACTTTGTGACCGAGGTCGCTACCTTCCGCTCGGATCTTGCCTACTCCGACGGCCGCCACCCGGACGGCGTGCGCTACACGAAGACGGCCGAGGAGGACGTGGCGCGCCGCGACTTCACGATCAACGGCCTTCTGCTCGACCCGCTGCGCCCACTGCGTGGAGGCGGACTTTTGGGCGAGTGCGGAGGCGATGCAAAAAGCCTTCGCGCCGCTGTTCTCGATTTTGTCGGCGGTCTCGACGACCTCGACGCCGGCCTGCTGCGCGCCATCGGCCGGCCAGAACAACGATTCGAAGAAGACCATCTGCGCATGGCGCGCGGGGTGCGCTTTGCGGCGCGGTTCGGCTTCGAGATCGAGGCGGCAACCGCGCGCGCCATCCAGTCGCTCGCCCCGCGCATTCACGCGGTCAGCCGCGAGCGCGTGCGCGATGAGTTGACGAAGATGCTGACCGAGGGACATGCCGACCGGGCCTTCGAGCTGCTGGATGCGACAGGATTGCTTGCCGAAGTCTTGCCGGAGATTGCGCGCATGAAGGGCGTGGAGCAGCCGCCGCAGTACCACCCCGAGGGCGATGTGTGGGCGCATCTTCTGCGGGCTCTGGCGCAACTTCCGCCGGGATGCCCGGCGACCCTCGCCTGGGGCGCGCTCTTGCACGATGTGGGCAAGCCGGCAACCTTTCGCCGTGCGCCGGACCGGATTCGCTTCGACGGGCACGCGGAGATCGGCGCGGCAATGGCCGCCGAAGTCTGCCGCCGCTTCCGTTTCTCGAACGAGGAGACACGGCAGGTGGTTGCGCTGGTCGAAAACCACATGCGTTTCATGGATGTCGAGCGCATGAAGACCTCGACGCTCAAGCGATTCTTCCGCCTGGAACATTTCGACGAACACCTGGAGCTGCATCGCATGGATTGCCTGGCGGCAAGCGGCAATCTGGAGCATTGGCGCTTCGTGAGCGAGCGCCGGGCCGAGATGCCCGAGGAGACCGTGCGGCCGAAGCCGCTTATCACCGGCCGGGAGCTGATCGCCGCCGGCTACCGGCCGGGAGCGCAGTTCCGCGTCATGCTGCGCGCGGCCGAGGACGCGCAACTGGAGGGAGCCGTCGCCACGGCGAACGAAGCTCTGGAGTGGGTGCGCGCGCGGTTTCCCTTGTAAAAACCCGCCGCGCTCCGGGCGAGTCCGAGTGGTGCGGAGAGATCTTGTTCGCGTGAGCCGGATCGATCGGAGGCAGCCGACGGCGGCAGGCCGCACTTTTCCTCTTTGGGAACTCGATGCAGCCTGCATTCCCGCCATTCCTGAAAATTTTATGGCGTTTCGCAAACAGAAACGCTGGGCGGAACGGGCACATTACCATCGACCGATGGGAAGGTAGGGGCGTGCGAGGCCGATGAGTCAGGATGCCATCGAAAACTGGATACAACGGGTTACCGAGGCCAGCTGGCCGTTGGTGCAGCGGAACGGCCCGCATGGCTGGCTTCTCAAGCAGAGCATCTTTACGCATTTTCAGCGCCTGGCCACACTTTTGGCCATGCCCTGGTTTCAAACGCTCAGCGGACCGGTTCTCGACGTAGGCGCAGGCACCGGCGCGCTGAGCCTCGATCTGGCCTGGCGGATGGGCGCGCAAGGCCGGGTGACCGCTGTCGATCGCGATGCCCAGGCGCTGGAGATCGCGCACGCGTTGGCCGGCGAAGTTGGCATCGAACTCGCTACGGCGATCGGCGATGCCAACGCGCTGCCGGCCGGCGACGCGACGCAGAACCTGACGATCGCGCGATTTCTCTTTCAGCATCTTTCCGCCCCCGCGGCCGCGCTCGCCGAGATGCGGCGAGTGACCCGGCCGGGCGGGCGCATCGTGATTATCGATGTGGACGATGACGTCATGCTTTGCGAGCCAGCGGGTTTGCCGCATGAAACCGCTCTGCGCCAGGCAATTCGCGCCTTGCAGGCGCAACGCGGCGGCAACCGGCTCATCGGCCGTCAACTGTATCGGCTGATGCGCGAAGCCGGACTCGTCAACATCCAGGTGATCGTGATCCCGCGTGTTCAACTGGGCGTGCAAAACGGACGCAATGCCGAGGCGGAAGCCTACCAGCTCGAACGGCTGCGCAGGGAGCGCGAGGCTCTGATCGGCTCCGGGCTGATGACGGCCGAGGAGTTTGCAACCGCCCAGGCGGAAACGGAAAAAGGATTCGCGCAGGATCGCTTCGCAATGGAAGCGGAATTCGTCGCGACCGGACTGGTTCCCGCAGCGTAGCGCCCCGTTGGCGCTGAGATTTCGAGCTGTTTTTGCGCGGTCGATCCGCGTACTCCGCGTGATCCTCTCTAGAAGTGCATCTGCAAGCCGAATTGAATCTGCCGCTCGCGATAGAAATTCGTGGTGTTGATTGTGAGCGGTTCGCCGAAGGCCGGGCTGGGGATTCCGGTCTTCGG
>JAJYFB010000085.1 GCA_021785495.1 Acidobacteriota bacterium
GTTACAGCCAGGACAGCAGCGCCCCGACGGACAATCTGCGCTACTGGGACTACGAAGCCTACGTCACCGACGAATGGAAGGTGAACAGCAAGCTGACGCTCACGCTGGGCATGCGCTTTACGCACATGGAGCCGTGGAAGGATGCGCACGGCCAAGGCATGGCGGTCTGGGATCCGACCGGCGTGCCGCAGAACGTGCTCAACCCCAATGGCGTGACGGTGACCGCATCGAACACGACCTGGCCCGGCCTGCACTGGCACAGCGAGGATCCGGTCTATCCGGTGGCCGGCGTGCCCACGCACCCCCTGTTCTTTGCCCCGCGCGGCGGCTTCGCCTACGATCTGGCCGGCGACGGAAAGACCGTCGTGCGCGGCGGCTGGGGCATCTACGTCTCGCACGATTCGACCAGCATCGCCAGCGGCGCGCTCTCGACCGAGATCGGCATGCAAACCTTCTCGATTCCCGGCGCCGTTTCCTGCACCTTCGGGCAGTTGTTCCTGGGCAACAAGTACGTTCCTTGCGCCCACTATTACACGGAGGCCAGCACGGCCGCGCCCTTCACGGTGTACGGCATGGACCCGAAGGACGACCACATGCCCGAAACCTACAACTACAACCTGACCATCGACCGTCAGGGGCCGTGGAAGTCGGCCTTTGAACTCGCCTACATCGGCAACCGCGGCCTGCATGAGGCGACACTCGGCAATCTGCAGAACCAGAACGTGATTCCTTTGGGCGCCTTCTTTGCGCCCGATCCGGTCACCGGCTCGTTGAATTTGCCCGGGAATATCCCCAACGCCGCCGACTACCGTCCTTACCCGAATTACCAGGATGTCAATGTCGTCAATCACAACTTGTGGTCGAGCTACAACGCGCTGCAGGCCTCATGGAACAGGACCTCCGGCGCGCTCACCTGGGGCGTCAATTACACCTGGTCAAAGGCTCTGGGCGTGCGCGGCAACTACGATACGGGCTACATTCCCGATCCCGTCAATCCGCGTCACGACTACGGCATTCTGGCCTTTGACCGTCCGCAGGCGGTCAACATCACCTACTCGTACCAGGAGGGAACGAAGTTCCACGGGAACCGGGTTCTCGGCCAGGTCCTCAACGGATGGGAGCTTTCGGGCATCTCCTCGGTGCAGAGCGGTGCGGATCTTTCGGTCATCAACGGCACCACCAGCTACGGCCTGAGCGGCGGCGTCAGCTATAACGTCGGGACCTCAGCCGTCAGCGTGCCCATCGAAGCGGCCCAGTGGCTGGGCTCGTCGGACTACACGCTGCAACCCATGGTGACCTGCGATCCGCGCCATGGCCTGCACAAGGATCAGTACGTCAACGGCAACTGTTTCGCCATGCCCGCGCAGGGTTCGCAGGGCTGGTGGAATCTGCCCGACGTGCATGGCCCGGCCTACTTCAAGTGGGATATGTCGCTCTACAAGGACTTCCAGATCAACGAGCGGCAGAAGATGCAGTTCCAGTTCTCGGGATTCAACTTCCTGAACCATCCGTTGGCTTCGTTCAACGACGCCAATGTAAACAATCTGTACCTGGTGGCCGGCAATACCTGCCCGGCGAGCGGTTGCACGTACACCTCGATGACGCAGGCGCTCCAGAACGTCTCGATCACCAACGCCAGCAACTTCGGTTACACGCCGTACAGGAACGGCGTGCGCATCGTGGAACTTGCTTTCAAGTACTTCTTCTAGCCGCGGCGGGAGCGCGCGAAGCGCTCCCGCGCAACTTGCGCATGGATCAGGACGGCCTGGCGGCCAGAGGCCGAAGGCCGGAACGGTAAACAGCGACACGCGGCGGGAAGCCGCACTGCGGAGGCTTGAGATGTTGAATAAAATTGGGAAAAAGTACGGGATGCGCACGGTCGCCTGGGTGGCGATGATGGCGCTCTGGATATTCGGTTGGGGCGCAACTGCGCGCGCACAGGCGGTGACGGCCTCAAAGCTGATCACGATCACCACCAGCGGCCTGAACGGCCCTGATCAGATGGTGCAGGATAGCTGCGGCAACCTCTACGAGTTGGATAGTAACGACAATCTCTACGAGATTCCAGCCGGCGCCAATGGGGCGGCGACACAGTTGGTGCTCTCCAAAACGACCGAGGGCGGCGGATTGGCCATTGGGCCGGATAACACACTCTATATGTCGTCCTATCAGTGGGACGGCAAGATGCTGAAGGTGCCCGTGACGACCTCCGCATCAGGCTGTGTGCCGCAACCCGCGCAGGCCGCCGAATTTGCCGCACCCGGCAGCGCGGAAGGCTATTGGTATTTCCCGCAGGCGGTTGCCGTTGACCCGTCGAGCAATCTGTTCCTCGCCACAAGCGGCAAGCAGATTCTCGAATACAACGCCACCAACGCCACGCTTTCCGTGCTGTTGAGCGGACTGGCGTCGACGCCGGATTTCATTGCGGTCGACGCCAGCGAGAATGTGTATTACACCTTCAATAGCAGCGGAACGATTTACGAGATTCCCTATTCGTCCAGCTCCGGCTACGCCGCGGCCGCTACATCGATCTCAACCAGTCTTGTCGATGCCGCGGGCATGACCTTCGACAAGCACGGCAATCTCTTCGTCACCGATTCGAGCACGCATGTTGTCTACGAGATTCCGTACAGCATCGACGCCAAGGCCCTGGTTCCGGCCAATGCCTTTCCCGTGGCCGCGCAGGCCAACAACTACCTGAGCACGGCGCAGGATGGCAAGACGCTGCTCTTCGCCCTGCCGCAATACACGGGCACGACGCTCTCCGCATTGCAGCCCGGCGTGATGGATTTTGGCAATGTCGCCCTGGGAAGCTCCGCCAACGCGATGCTGAACTTCTATTTCAACTCCGCTGTGGCTCCGGCTTCCATCGCGATCGCCGGTCCCAAGGGCGTTTTTGCCAATACCGGCTCCGGCTCCTGCGCGGCGTCGAGTTATAGCGCGGGATCGTTCTGCACCGTGGCGCTCAGCTTTACGCCGTCCACCGCCGGGCGCGTTGCCGGCGGCGTGGTGCTGGCCGATGCCAATGGCGCGCCGCTGGCCACCGGCGCGATCACCGGCATCGGCGGCGGCGCTGCGCTCACCGTCGATCCGGGAACGGTCGCACCTTTGGGCGGCGGCTATACCGCGCCGAAGTCCATCGCCATGGACTCGGCCGGCGACCTGTTCATCGCCGATGCGGGCGCGAACACCCTCTGGGAGATCGCTGCGGGCAGTTCGACGGCCACCGCGCTGGCGACGGGCTTCAATGCGCCCAAGGGCGTGGCCGTCGATGGCGCGGGCAACGTCTATGTGGCCGATACCGGCAACAACCAGATCGTCGAGATTCCCGTGGTCAACGGCGCGCTGAGCGCCACGGCGCAGACCACGCTCATCTCCAGCAGCGCAACCCTGGCTGGCGCGAGCCTGAATGCGCCGGAAGGCATCGCCGTGGACGGCAAAGGCAATCTCTATCTTGCCGACTCCGGCAATAAGCGCGTTGTCGACCTTCCGTACGTCGGAAGCTGGAACCCGTCGCTGGCGCAGACGCTGGGTTCTGGCATGAGCCAGCCCTCGGCCGTGACGGTGGATGCGAACGGCAATGTGTACGTGGCCGACGCCGGCAACGGCAATGTCTACGAACTGAGCGCGCCCCTGTCGGCAGGCGTGCAGGTTACCGTCGCCAGCGGCTACAGCAATCCCTCCTCGCTTGTCGCCGATGCTTCGGGTTCGCTCTTTGTCGTCGATCAGGGCAACCAGAAGGTCTGGCGCATCCCCGCGGTCTCCGGCGCGCTCACGCCGTCAAGCGCCATCAACGTGACCGGCCAACTGGGCGCGTCGGGAACGCCGGTTGTCGCCGATCCCTACGGCGTGACGCTTGATCCAAGCGGCAATGTCTATGTGACCGACAGCATGAACGCGGCGGCTTATGTCGTCACGCGCACCAGTTCCGCGCAGTCGGCCGGAATCTGGAACCCAGCCAGCCAGAGCGGGACACTGACCGATGTTCTGGAGAACGCGGGCAACGCCGCGCTCAGCTTCGGAACCCCCTATGAAGCGGCTACGGGCGATACGACGCAGTTCCAGATCGCCAGCGGCACTGCCGGCCTCTGCGCCAATGGCGGCTCGGTTGCCGTGGGAGCAAGCTGCAATGTGGATGTCGTCTTTGCGCCCACGGTTGACGGCAGCGACACCCTCACGCTCACGCTGAGCAGTAACGCCGCCAACGCCGCCAACGCCGCCGGCCAGACGCTCACCTTTACGGGCACGGGCGGGCAGACCGTCGCCACCACCACCACCCTCACGCAATCCTCGCCCTCTGGTTTGCCGGCCTACGATCAGCCGGTGACCTTTGCGGTCGCGGTGACGAGTTCGAGCGGAACCCCGACGGGCGGCGTCAGCCTTTCGGTGGACGGCATCGTCAAGCAGACGGCGACCTTGTCCAGCCAGGGCACGGCGAGCTTCACGCTGGCCGGCGGCGTGCTGACGGGCGGCAGCCACACCATTGTGGCCAATTATGTAGGCGGCGCCTCCGGCTACACGACCTACTCGGCCAGCGCATCCACTCCCGCGACGGTCGTTGTCGCCACAGTGCCCACCGCGACGGCGGTTTCCTTCACAACGCTCTACACCAATCCCACGAGCCAGCCTGCGGGGACAGCCATCGTCTTCACGGCCACGGTCAGCTCCACCTTTGCCGGCATTCCCACCGGGCCGGTGACCTTCACGATTACCGACGCCAGCGGCACGATCGTCACGGGATCCGGCACGCTTCAGCCGGCCAGCGGCGGCGCCTTCCAGGCGACTTACAGCTATGCCAACACCAAGTCGCCAGCCAGCGGCGCGCCGGTGGATGTCGAATCGGTCGTGGCCACCTATGGCGGCGATACGAACTTTACCGGCTCCGCCTCGTCCAGCTCCACGTTCGATGTGGCGCCAGCGATAGGCTCCGTGGGCACGACAGCCAGCGGAAGCTCATTGACCAGCAGTTCCTCGCTCACCTTTACCGCAACCAGCTACGGCGGCTGGAACGGCGTGGTCGGTTTCGCCTGCGATGCCGCAACTCTGCCAGCCAATGCGCGCTGCGTCTTCTCGCCCGGCGAGATCGAAGTGCTGCCCAGCACGCCGACCACGACCGCGTCCAATCCGCAGATCACGATGAGCGTCGCCATCAATCAGCCGCCGCAGACGCCAACGGCGAGCACCTTTCTCTGGTGGTTCGCCGGCCCCACGGGAATGCTGCTGTTCTTTGCGCGGCGGCGGTTTGCGCGCGGGGCCTGGGCCGCAATCGGCGCCATGCTCGCATTCATTCTGCTTGGCGCCGCCGTGACGGCCATGAGCGCCTGCACCAGCGGACTGCAATTCACCACGCCCGCCGGCGCCAGCACCGTCACCGTCTACGCCTACTCCGATCCATTCACAACGATGCCCAGTTCGTCGAATCCAAACCCATCAACGCAGACCTGCGGCGTCAATCCCTCCACCAACAAGGCCGATCCGTCGCTGACCCCTTGTTCGATCACCACATTCAAGGTTGCTCTTACTGTGCAGTAAGTTTCTGGAACAAGCGAGAGGCCGGGACAGTTCTTTCTGTCCCGGCCTCTTCTCTGTTCGCGGCTGTTGGTGCCTGCATTCCGGTGAAAGGCGATCGCTGGACGAGCCGGTTCGCGCGCAGGCCGTTTTGCGGTGCGCAACGAGTCGGCGAACACAGGCGGAGTCCATGCTTCGCCAGCCCAACCGCAAAGAACGCGGTTCGGGTGGCAAACGCGGAGGCTTGTTTGGGATCACAGCGACTCCTCCATCTTCTCAGCGTGAAAAATTAGATGGCGTTGATGGGGTGTTCCGGCGGCGCGAATTGTCAAGATCAATAAATTGATTTACCATTCTGTTTCTAGAGATGGACGGCATCGAGTACGCAACCCCTCCCCGCGTCTTCGCCGTGAAACTCTCGACTCAGGGCGTAAACCGGCTCGAAGCCAGATCGCCGGTACGCCCCGGTTTCCAGTGCGCCAAAGCCTGGGTTTTGCCGTCGAAAACCACCCGAGGAGGGGAGAATGAACCGGTTCCATTTTCAGTTTTTGTTGACGAGCGTGGTTTTGCTGATCGCAGGTTGCAGCGGCGGCGGAACTGGCGGCACAACGAAAAATACGCAGACGCCAACCACACCGAGCATCACGGCGTGGCCAACGGCAGGCGCGATCGTCTACGGCCAGACGCTGGCGTCGTCGACACTGACCGGCGGAACGGCTTCGGTCAACGGAACCTTTGCCTGGACGGCGTCCACGACGGCGCCTACAGCGGGAATGCAAAGCGAGAGCGTGACCTTTACGCCGGCCGATACCACCGCCTACACCACCGTGACCGGAGCGGTCACGGTGACGGTCGGCAAGGCGACTCCGACGGTTTCGACCTGGCCCACGGCGAGCGCGCTCGCGTTCGGTCAGACGCTGGCCTCATCCACCTTGAGCGGCGGCGCGGGTTCGGTCAGCGGCGCATTTGCATGGACCACGCCGGCGACGGCGCCCGGTGTGGGCACGGCCAGCGAAAGCGTGACCTTTACTCCCTCCGACAGCACGGACTATAACGCGGTCACAGGATCGGCGAGCGTGACGGTCAGCGCGGCTTCGCCAACGGTTTCGTCCTGGCCCGCGGCGAGCGCGATGACCTATGGCCAGACGCTGGCCTCTTCGACGTTGACCGGCGGGGCGGCTTCGGTTGCGGGAACCTTTGCATGGTCTGTGCCGGCGACCGTGCCGAATGCGGGCTCGCAGAGCGAAAGCGTGACCTTTACTCCGACGAATTCCACAGGATACATGCCTGTGGTGGGCGCGGTGAAGGTGACGGTGAACAAGGCGACGCCGACCGTCTCGGCGTGGCCGACGGCCAGCGCAATTTCCTCCGGCCAGACGCTGGCTTCTTCGACGCTGACCGGCGGAAGTGCTTCGGTTGCGGGCGCCTTTGCCTGGACTGCCGCTTCGACGACCCCCAGCCAGGGGACGGCCAGCGAAAGCGTGACCTTTACGCCGACGGACAGCACGGATTACAGCACGGTGACGGGATCGGTGAGCGTGACCGTGAATGCCCCGGCCGCGACGCCGGTGACCGTGGACTTCGGAACGACCTACCAGACCATTCGCGGTTTTGGCGGCTCGACGGCATGGCTCGGGCAGATGCCCCAGGCAGTCGCCACGGCGCTGTTCAGCCCGACCAGTGGCCTGGGCCTGAGCATCCTGCGCGTGCGCATCGATCCCCAGGGTTCGGCGACGGGCGGCGGCGCCCACAACGATCCCTATGAAACCCAGCAGTGGGACTGGGAGGCCGCCAACGGACTGGAAGCCGTCACCGCCAATCCGAACGCCGTCGTCTTTGCGTCGCCGTGGACGCCCCCGGCCGCCTGGAAGCTTTCCGGCAGCAGCAGCCTCCAGGACGACGGCCTGACCTGGAACCAGTCCTTCGCCAGTTGCAGCGAAGGAACCGGCTACTGCGGCGGCTATCTGGACCCGAACCACGATGCCGATTACGCCAACTTCCTGGAGGATTTCGTCAAATTCTTCAACACTACCAATGGTTTTAACCTGTACGCGATCTCGATGCAGAACGAGCCGGAAGAGAACGTCACGTACGAATCCTGCGTCTGGACGCCCGAGGAGATGGACGCCTGGGTGGCGAACAATGCTTCCACCGTCACTTCGGACGCGTATCACACCAAGCTCATGATGCCCGAGTCGAACAGCTTCAACCCGGTTGACGCTTCAACGGCTCTCAGCGATACCAAGGCCGAAGGGCTCATCAGCATTGTCGCCGGCCACATCTATCAAATCTTGTTTGGCGGATCGATCGTACCCTATTCCATTCCCGCCGGAGATACGTCGAAAGAACTTTGGATGACCGAGTTCGGTCCCCTGAGCACGGCCACGCCAACCTTTTCCGAAGCCCTGACGACCTATGGCGAAGCGATCCATAACTCCCTGGTTACCGGCCAATATAATGCGTTTGTCTGGTGGGGGATCTACGGGGCCCCGACCAACGCCGGCAGCTATGGGCTGGTCGACAACAGCGGGAATCCAACCGTGTTCGGCTACGTGATGGGCCAGTACTCCAAATTTATCCAGCCCGGATTCGTGCGCGTTGCGGCCACGGCAAACCCGGTTGCGGGCGTCTACATCTCGGCGTTCGATTACACGGGCTCCGCTTCCTATGCGAACAAGTATGCGATCGTGGCGATCAACGCCAATACAACAGCGGAGTCGTTCTCCTTTACGCTGAACAACGGAAGCGTAACCTCCGTGACGCCGTATCAAACGACATCGGCAGGCGGTCTGGCGGCGCAGTCCGCCGTCAGCGTGACCAGCGGGAAGTTCAATTACACGCTTCCCGCGCAAAGCGTGACCACATTCGTGCAGTGAAGGGTCTCTTCCGGTGCGGAAGCCGCGGACGGTTCCGCACCGGAGGAAATCGGCTGGGCGTTCGCGGCAAAGAAAGTGCGCAGCAGGAAAAAACCGCGGAACTCGAAAGAGCGCCGCGGTTTTCTTTTGCGCGAAGGGCCTGGCTTATTGGCCCATCAGCCGCAGGACGTGATTGACGATGATCAGGTCTTCGAGCGGCGGAAGGACGCGCACCGTGACGCTGGAGTTTGCCGCGGAGATGGTCGCTTCGCCGCGCACGTTGTTGCGCGCGGGGTCGAGCACGATGCCGAGCGCGCCCAGATTGGCGCAGATCTCGGCCCGCGCGGCGATGTCGTTTTCGCCGATGCCGCCGGTGAAGACGAGCATGTCCAGGCCGTTCAGCTCCGCCACGTAGCTGCCGATCCAGCGGGCGATCGTCCAGCAGAACTTGTCCACGGCCAGACGGGCTTTGGCGTTGCCGGCCTGGATGGCTTCGCGCAGGTCGCGCATGTCGTTCGACCGCTCGCTGACGCCGAGCAGCCCCGACTTTTTGCTGACCACGGTTTCCAGTTTTTCGGCGGCCGCGGCGGCGTCGGGCGTCGACCTGGCGATCTGCTTGAGGATGAAGATCAGCACGCCGGGATCGATGTCGCCGGTGCGCGAGCCGCTGATGATGCCGCCGGTCGGCGTCAGCCCCATCGACGTGTCGATGCAATCTCCCTTGCGGATGGCCGAGATCGACGAGCCGTTGCCGAGGTGGGCGACGACGAGTTTTTCCGGGACGTTCGGTTGCAGTTGGTGAAGGATCGACTCGTAGGAGATGCCGTGGTAGCCGTAGCGGCGCACGCCCATGGCCACGTATTCGGTCGGGATGGGCATGTGCGTGGCGACCTCGGGCAGCGTGCGATGAAAGTACGTGTCGAGCACGGCGAAGTTCGGAATGCCCGGAAACAGGCGCAGCGCCTCGCGCATGATGTAGACGGCGATGGGCGTGTGCAGCGGGGCCAGATCGGCGTAGCCTTCGATCTCGTCGATCAGCGCGGGCGTGATGATCTGGTTTTCCCGGATGTTCGGTCCGCCGCAGACCGTGCGATGGCCGATGGCCGCCGGGGCAGGGAAGTCGCCCGAGTGGAGCGCGTCGGCGACGAGCTGGAACGCAACCGCGCGCGAGGGCAGGGGCGGCGTCTGATCGACGAGCTTTTTGCCGGCGGCGTCCTTGATCCAGAATTTGCCGAGATCGGTGCCGATGCCGTCGACCGCGCCCTCGAAGAGCCGGGTCCGCTGACCGTCGCCGGTCTCATAGGCCGAAAATTTGATGGAAGAGGAACCGCTGTTGAGAACGAGAATGGGCAATGAGGACATGAACGAGGAAACCTTTCGTAGGAAGCGAAGTTGGCGGAGTGAGCGGAGTAAGCGTGGTTAGCGGAGTTGGCCGAGGCTTCGCGGCGTTTTTCTAGCTCCGCTCACGCCGCTAGCCCCGCTCACTCCGCTGCTTTACCCCTTCCAGCGCCAGTTTTTGACCTCGGGCAGATCGTCGCCGTTTTCGCTGACGTAGAGCTTGTGGCGCTGAATCTGCTCGGAGTACCACTGCTCGGTCGCGGCGATTTGCGGTGCGAGCCGGGGCACGCGGCGCACGGCGTCGAGGGCGAGCTGGTAGCGGTCGATGTTGTTGAGCACGCACATATCGAAGGGCGTCGTGGTCGTACCCTCCTCTTTGTAGCCGCGCACGTGCAGGTGGTCGTGGTTGTTCCGCCGGTAGGTGAGCCGGTGGACGAGCCACGGGTAGCCGTGAAAGGCGAAGATCGTCGGCACGTTCGGCGGGAAGATGCGGTCGTAATCCTCGTCGGGCAGTCCGTGCGGATGCTCGGACTGCGGCTGGAGGGTCATGAGATCGACGACATTCACCACGCGGATGCGCAGGTCGGCCACGCGCTCGCGCAGGATCGAGACGGCGGCCAGCGCCTCCATCGTCGGCACGTCGCCGCAGCAGGCGATGACGACCTCCGGGTCGCCGGCGTCGTTCGAAGCCCACGGCCAGACGCCCAGTCCCGTGGTGCAGTGCGTGATGGCTTCTTCCATCGTGAGCCACTGCGGCGCGGGCTGCTTGCCGGCCACGATCAGGTTGATGTAATTGCGGCTGCGCAGGCAGTGGTCGGCCACCGAGAGCAGCGTGTTGGCGTCGGGCGGCAGATAGATGCGCACCACGTCGGCCTTCTTGTTGAGCAGATGGTCGATGAAGCCCGGATCCTGATGCGAAAAGCCGTTGTGATCCTGCCGCCAGACGAGCGACGAGAGCAGGTAGTTGAGCGAGGCGATGGGCTTGCGCCAGGGAATCTCACGCGTGGTCTTGAGCCACTTGGCGTGCTGATTCACCATCGAATCGACGATGTGAATGAAGGCCTCGTAGCAGGAGAAGAAGCCGTGGCGGCCGGTGAGCAGATAGCCTTCGAGCCAGCCCTGGCAGAGATGCTCGCTGAGCACCTCCATCACGCGCCCGGTGGGCGACAGCTCTTCGTCGACCGGCAGCGTTTCAGCCAGCCAGCGCTTGCCGGTTCCCGTAATCACGTCGCCGATGCGGTTCGAGGCGGTCTCGTCGGGGCCGAAGACGCGGAAGTTTTTCTGCTCCTCGTTGGCCTGCATCACCGCGTGCAGCAAGTGGCCGAGGACGCGCGTCGATTCCACATCCTGCTGGCCGCGGCCCTCGATTTTGACGGCGAAGTCGCGGAAGTTCGGCACGACGAGCGGATCGAGAAGCAGGCCGCCGTTGGCGTGGGGATTCATGCCCATGCGCAGCCGTCCCTTGGGCGCGATCTCGCTCAAATCCTCGCGCAGCCGCCCTTTGGCGTCAAACAGCTCTTCGGGCTTGTAGCTGCGCATCCACTCTTCGAGCTGGCGCAGGTGTTCGGGGTTCTCGCGCAGTCCGCTGAGCGGAACCTGATGCGCGCGCCAGGTGTTTTCCACCGGTTTGCCATCGACGACCTTCGGACCGGTCCAGCCCTTGGGCGTGCGCAGGATCAGCATCGGCCAGGCGGGCCGTTGTCTTGCGCCCTCTTCGCGCGCGGCCTTCTGGATGGCGGCGATGCGATCGAAGATGGTGTCGAAGACGGCCGCACCCTTCTGGAGCATCGTCATCGGATCGTCGCCCGCGAGCGTAAAGGGCTCGTAGCCGTAGCCGCGCATCAGCTCTTCCAGCTCGGCGTGCGGAATGCGCGCCAGCACTGTGGGGTTGGCGATCTTGTAACCGTTCAGGTGGAGGATGGGCAGCACGGCGCCGTCGGTGGCCGGATCGAGAAACTTGTTCGAGTGCCAGCTTGCGGCCAGCGGCCCGGTCTCGGCCTCGCCGTCGCCGACGACGCAGGCCACCACCAGGTCGGGATTGTCGAAGGCCGCGCCGTAGGCGTGCAGCAGCGAGTAGCCCAGTTCGCCGCCCTCGTGGATCGAGCCCGGCGTCTCCGGCGCGACGTGGCTGGGCACGCCGTAGGGCCAACTGAACTGCCGGAAGAGGCGCTTGATGCCGTCGCGGTTCTGCTCGATGTGCGGAAAAATCTCGGAATAGGAACCTTCAAGCCATGTGTTCGCCACCAGTCCCGGCCCGCCGTGGCCGGGGCCGATGACGTAGATCATGTTCAGCCCGCGCTCGCGGATGATGCGGTTCCAGTGAAGATAGAGAAAATTCAGGCCAGGGGTGGTTCCCCAGTGGCCCAAGAGCCGCGGCTTCACGTCGTCGAGCGTGAGCGGGCGGTCGAGCAGCGGATTGTCCTTGAGGTAAATCTGGCCGACGGAGAGATAATTCGCCGCCCGCCAGTAGGCGTCCATCTTCGCGAGCAACGCAGGGCTCAGGGGGCCTTGCGTCGCAGTCTCGGGACTTGCAGCTTCAGTCATGAAGCACCTCGCAAGATCGGA
>JAJYFB010000086.1 GCA_021785495.1 Acidobacteriota bacterium
TTCCGATCTACGCCTGCGCCAGGTCATCGATGGCCGCGACGCGGCCGCCGCCGCGTCGCAACTGATGGCCATGCTGCGTGAGAAAGCCGGGGTGATCGCATGAGGATCGTGGTGGTGGCGCACGCGGAGGGGCGCATGAGCCAAAGCGCCTTCGGGTTGATCACAGCCGCCAGGCAGATCGGCCGCAGCGGGCCGGTGGCGGCGCTGGTGCTGGGCCGCGGCGTGGCCGGTGTCGCACAGCAGATCGCGCCGTATGTGGATCAGGTGCTGGTGGCCGATTGCGAGGAGCTTGCGCAGTACGACCCGCAGGTATGGGCCGCGGCTGTCGCGCAGATCGCGCGGGAACGGCAAGCGCATACGATTCTGGTGACGGCCTCCCGCAGCGGACGCGAGTGGAGCGCCCGCCTGGCGGTGCGGCTCGACGCAGCGCTGCTCGAAGATGTGGTGAGCGTTGCGGATCAGCAGGGATCTCTGATGGCCGAGCGATACACCTGCCTGGCGCGCGTGACGGAACGGATCGAGGCGCTGTCGCCGGTCGTCGTGGTTTCCATCAAGCCCGGCGTCTTTGCCGCCGCCGAGCCAATGGGAGCCGCGCCGGCGGAGCCGCGCACGGTGGAGCTTGTTTTGCCTCCGACGCGTGTGCGCGTCACGGGAAAGCTGCGCGATGCGACCGACCGGATCGCATTGGCGGATGCGGAGGTGGTCGTTTCGGGCGGGCGCGGCGTCGGCGACGCGGCTGGCTTTGAACGTCTGGTCGTAGGCCTCGCCGATCCGCTTGGCGCCGCTGTCGGCGCATCGCGGGCGGTCGTCGACGCGGGATGGAGGCCCTACTCCGAGCAGGTGGGCCAGACCGGAAAAACCGTGCAGCCCAAGGTATATATCGCGGTCGGCATCTCCGGCGCGGTGCAGCATCTGAGCGGCATGAATAAAAGCCGCCTGATTGTGGCCATCAACAAGGACGCGGACGCGCCGATCTTCCGCGTGTGCGATTTTGGCATCGTCGGCAACGTCGAGAGCGTGGTTCCCGCCCTGATCGAACAGATTGCCGCCGCCCGGCTTCACCCCGCGGGCGCATAAGCCGCGGGCGGATTATCCTCACAAAACGGAGAGGCTCTTCATGCTGCCGATCGCGCACCGAATCGCCTTTGCAATCTTTGCGGCCGTCCTGATCGGGCTGTCTGCGCCGGGATTTTACGGCATCTACCGGCGGATTCGCATGGGGCGCGCCGATACGGAACCGCGCACGGACCATCCGTGGAAGAGGCTGCGCCATGCGCTGCGAACCACGCTGCTGCAAAGCCGCGCTTTTCGCAGGCGTCCCGTCGTCACGCTGCTGCATTCCTTCATTTTTTACGGATTTCTCTATTACATTTTGCTCAATCTGCTGGACGCGGTGGAAGGTTACACCGGATTTTCCATCTCCTCGGCTCATGCGGCCGGCGCGTGCTACCACGTGCTGGCCGACCTGCTGAGTGGGTTGGTTCTGCTCGGCGTCGTCGCTCTCGTGGTGCGCCGTTTTCTTGCGCCCGCTCGCCGGGACTTCCGTTTTCCTGAGAAAACCCTGCTGCATCCGCTTGTGAAGCGCCGGTACATCCAACGGGATTCGGCGATCGTCTCCGCTTTCATCTTCTTTCATGTCAGCAGCCGCCTGCTGGGCGCGGCCGCCGGGTTGCGGCTTCATGGGCGCGACGCCTTTCAGCCGATTGCATCCGCCCTGTCGCGCTGCATTCCGGCCGATCATGCGATGGCCTGGAGCCTCTTCGCCTACTGGGCCGCGCTGGGCAGCATCCTGGCTTTTCTTTTGTACTTTCCATCCAGCAAACACATCCATCTCGTTTTTGCACCGGTGAAGTATTATTTTGCGCGTACGGCCAACTCCGGCGTGCTTCCGTATCTCGACGTGAACCTGGAGGCAGCCGCGGAGGATGCCACGCTTGCGCTGGGCGCACGAACGCTGAAGGATCTGGCCTGGCCGCGTCTTCTCGACGCGTACGCCTGCATCCAGTGCAATCGCTGCCAGGACGCCTGCCCGGCCTCGGCGACGGGCAAGGCGCTGAGCCCGGCGGCGCTGGTCATCAACAAGAGAATGGAGTTGCAGGCGGCTCGCGCCGAGCAGGCCGGATCGCGTGCGCTGCTGGAGTTCGCGCTGACGCCCGAGGCGCTTTGGGCCTGCACCACGTGTGGAGCTTGCCTGGAAGCCTGTCCGGTGCAGAACGAGCCCATGCTCGACCTCGTCGAGTTGCGGCGCAATCAGGTGATGATGACCGGCGAATTCCCGGCGCAGTTGCAAACGGCATTTCGCGGCCTGGAACGCGCAGGCAATCCCTGGGGCATCAACCACGAAAAGCGCATGGAGTGGGCCGAAGGACTCAACGTGCGCACAATCGACGAGAATCCGCATCCGGAAGTGCTTTACTGGGTCGGCTGCGCTCCGGCCTACGATCCGCAGGCGCAGAAGACGGCGCGGGCCTTTGTGCGCCTGATGCAGATCGCCGGGGTCAATTTTGCGGTTCTGGGCAAAAAGGAAAGCTGCACGGGAGACAGCGCCCGTCGCGCGGGCAATGAATTTCTCTTTCAGGAGATGGCGAAAACGAACATTGCCACACTGAAGGCAGTGCAGCCACCGAGAATTGTCACCACCTGTCCTCACTGCATGAACGCCATCGGACACGAGTATAAGCAACTGGGCGGCGACTTCAAGGTTCTGCATCATACCGAATTTCTGCAAGAACTGGTTGCCTCGGGACGGTTGCGGACGCACGCGCTGGAAGCAACGATTACCTGGCACGATCCGTGCTATCTGGGCCGTCACAACGGCGTCTACGATGCGCCGCGCCATCTGCTGCGCACGCTCGGCACGGACTGCGTTGAGATGCCGCGCAATCGCGAGCAATCCTTCTGCTGCGGCGGAGGCGGCGCACAGTTCTGGAAAGAAGAAGAGGCGGGAAGAGAGAAAATCGCCGTCAACCGCTTCCGCGAGGCCCGCCAGGCGCTTGCGCGCGGACGGCAAGCGAAGGTGCTGGCGGTGGGCTGCCCTTTTTGCAAGACGATGCTGAGCGCCACGCCGGAGGCTGCGGCAGAAGAGACGATCGAGATTCGCGACCTTGCCGAGTTACTGCTGGAGGGTGTGCAGCAGAAGCGTCCGTAATGTTCCCCCTTCTACCTCCCACCGTCCTTGTGGGCGCCGATGCGGCTTCAGCGCCATGGCGGCGCCCCGGTGGCGTTCGGCGCAAAGGTTGCGTGAGTCCAACTGCTCGTGGGCCATCTACCCTTTCGCGGTTGGACGGGAGAGGGGCTGATTGCCGGAACTGCGAGACAAAATGCTGACCTTCGGGCCAGCATTTTGTATGCTTTAATAGAGTTGTTGGCTTGATGGCGGAATCGGCATACGCGGTGGTCTCAAAAACCATTGGGAGCAATCCCGTGTGGGTTCAAGTCCCACTCAAGCCACCAGATCGATCCAGACTCTGCCCGTTTCTGCTGGAACCCGAGCGACAGGCAGAGGAAGCGGCAGGTTCAAGGCTCGGATTTCGCCGGATAGGCCGCCGCGCTGGCGTACAAGGGATGAGGGCATTCCCACCCCGGTTGCGGACCGGAACGGAGCGGCCGGCGGTTGCGCAATGCAGCAGGGGGTGCGCTGTCCGGCTCATATCTTGAGGAAGATCAGGAGTTCGCTTGAATCCGTACATTCTGTCTGTTCTGCTGGGAATCGTTGAGGGTTTGACGGAGTTTTTACCGGTCAGCTCGACCGCGCACCTGCGCATCGCCGAAGCCCTGATGAAGTTGCCGCTCGCGGCGCAGGACTGCCCCGTGGGCAACGCCGTCTGCCTGCAGGACGTGGCCTACTGGAAGATGTACACGGTCGTGATTCAGGTCGGAGCCATCTTTGCCCTCTGCCTGCTGTTTACCGAGCGGATCGTGAACTTCCTGCGTACCTTTCCCAAGGGCGAAAGCGGCGACCGCAACCTGTTGACGCACCCCATTTCGCTGACGCTGATCGCCTTCGCCTTCACTTCGGCGCCCTCGCTGCTTCTGATCAAGTGGAGCGAGAAAAATCTTGGCAGCCTGAACGCCATGGCGATTGCGATGCTGGCCGGCGGCGTCCTCATGTGGATTGTGGATGCGTGGAGCAACCGGGTCGAGCCGGGCACGACGCACGTCGAGGATATGACGCTTCCGCAAGCCATCTGGATCGGCCTCTGCCAGACGCTTTCGGCCGTTTTTCCAGGCACGTCGCGGTCCATGTCGACGATCGCCGCCGGCCAACTCGTCGGTCTGGACCGCCCGTCGGCCCTCGAATTCAGCTTTCTGCTCTCGATCCCCACGATGATTGCCGCCACGGGCTGGGATCTGGTCAAAGAGGTGCATCACGGCAAGGGCGCGGCCGGCGCGATTGCAGCCCATGTGGTCATGAATCCCGATCGGTGGATCGTGCTGCTCATCGGCACGGTGGTTTCCTTTATCGTGGCCCTGGGCGTGGTCGAATGGTTTCTCACCTGGGTGCGCCGCCACGGCTTCACGCTTTTCGCCGTTTATCGCATTCTCTTCGGTCTGGCCCTGTTGATCTGGGGCGCAAAGCTGCTGGGCGCCTGAGCCTGCGGCTGAAATTTACAGGTGGCAACTGGCCAGGCCGCGCTTTTCGAGATAGCGCTGGTGGTACTCCTCGGCACGCCAGAAAGTCTTCGCCGGCGTCACTTCGGTGACAACGCGCCGCGGCGCAAAGCGGCCATCGGCCGTAAGCTGTGCGATTTTGGCGCGGGCCTGCGCCTCCTGCTCCGGCGTATGAAAAAAGATGACCGAGCGGTACTGCGTGCCGTGATCGGGTCCCTGCCGGTTGAGCGTGGTGGGATCGTGCAACTCGAAAAATGCGTCAAGCAATTGCCGGTAGCTGACCGTTTCCGCGTCGAAGTCGAGTTCGACCGCCTCGGCGTGGCCGGTCTGATCGGTGCATACGTCTTGATAGGTCGGCCGTTCAAACGAACCGCCCTCATAGCCCACTGCCGTTGCCGTTACGCCCGGAATCGCCGCCAATGCGGCCTCCACGCCCCAGAAACAACCCGCAGCAAATGTCGCTTTTTCCATGCTCATGGACAATAAGATGCGCGCAATCTGCTTTTCGCTTCCTGCAGGATGATTGGGCGCTGGAGAGTCTCAACCTGTCGGCCTCCACATCAAAAGTTCGACCCAAAATCCGTGAAAAATGGATCAAGGCGCGATCCAGCGCACCTTTGGGGATGTCCTCTGATCGACGACAAGCAAAATTCCCGGCGGACGGGCCCGTTGCAACATTCAGTTTTCCGTCCATCCTGCGGGAAGAAAAATCTCCCTCAGCGGCCTAAGCCCTGTTGATTGCATGGGCTTTATGGAACGACTGAAGTCGTGCCCCTTCCAATCGAGTGATCGTCGATTGCATTTTGCGAGTGGCGCGCTCGTGTGGCAATTTGTCATCTACTGCCGCAGTTCCACCAGCGTTGCGCCCTGTCCGCCTTCGTTTTGCGCAGCCTCTTCGATGCCGGCGACGTGCGGATGGCTTTTGAGGAACTCGCGCACGCCGCGGCGCAGAATGCCCGCGCCGTGGCCGTGAATCACGCGCACGCGCGGAAGACCGGCGAGGAAGGCGCGGTCGAGATATTTTTCGAGTTCGCCGGTGGCCTCGTCCACGGTGCGGCCGATCAGGTTGATCTCCATGCGCATCGCCTCGGCGTTTTCGCTGGAGACGGAGATGCGCACGCCCTTCTGGCGGCGCGCGGCGGCCAGCGGGTCGTACTTCCCTTGCCCGGAATCTCCTCCAGAAGCCGGAGGCGCGGAGCACTCGTCGCGCTTGCAGCGCATTTTGATGGGACCGAGGGCAATCTCGAAGAGGTCGTTTTCCACCTCGCGCTGCACGACGCCGACCTTGCCCATCGATTTGATGAGCACGCGGTCACCGGGCGCGATGTGGCGCAGCAGGTGCGGCTGCGCGTTGGCGTCTCCTTGATCGGCGCCGGTGCGATGCGCAACGACAGCCTGATTGAAGCTCTCCTGAAACTCGCGCCGGAGCCGCTGGATGCGCCGCTCGGCCTCTTTCGAGAGCTTTTGCTGGGCGGCGCGGTCCTCAATGACGCGCACGTTCTCGCGCATCTGGAACTCGAAGTCTTTCATCAGCGAGGCGAGCTTGGCTTCGAGTTCGCGTACGCGGTTGCGCATCTCGACGTCGCCTTCGCGTTCCAGCCGCTTGCGCTCCAGATTGAGCGCGTACTGCTCCTCGCGCGTTTTTTTTCTTTCCGTCTCAAGTTCCGTCAGTTCGGAGTGGAGCTTATCGAGAAAGCGCGCGATGTCGGCCTGCTGCGAGCCGAGGCGCGCGCGGGCGGCGGCGATGATGGCCGCGTTCAGCCCCAGCCGCTCGGCGGTCTGAATGCCGGCCGATGCTCCGGGCACGCCGAGGTGAAAATGGTAATTCGGCGCGAGGGTCCCCTCGTCCACGCCAGCCGCGGCGTTGCGCACGCCCGGCGTGTTCGCCGCGTAGACCTTGAGCGAGGTGTGATGCGTGGAGATCAGCGACCAGGCGCCGGCGGCCAGAAAATGCGCGGCCACGGCCACGGCCAGCGCCGGGCCCTCTTCGGGATCGGTGGCCGAGCCGAGTTCGTCGAGCAGCACCAGCGCGCGCTCACCGGCCTGCCGCGAAAGCCGGTCGAGATTCGTGATGTGCGCGGAAAAGGTGGAAAGCGCGGCCTCGATCGACTGCGCATCGCCGATGTCGGCGAGAAAGGCGGTGAAGACGGGAAAGCTGGCGGCTTCGGCCGGAACGGGGATGCCGGCCTGCGCCATCATGGCCAACAGCGCCGTGGTTTTGAGCGCCACGGTTTTGCCGCCCGTGTTCGGGCCGCTGAGGATCAACTGCCGCTCGCTGGCGGTCAGCTCCATGTGGAGCGGAACGACTTCGCCGCCCGTTGCGCGCAGACGCTTTTCCAGAAGCGGATGGCGGCCGCCTCTGACCAGCAACAAATCCGGTCCAAAGGTTGGCGTGGCGCAGCCATAGGCGCGGGCAAAGCGGGCGCGGGCCAGCAGGCTATCGACCAGCGCCAGCACCTGCGCCCCTTCGACGAGCGTTTGCGCGTAGCCGGCCACCAGCCGGGTGAGCGCGAGAAAGATGCGGTGAATCTCTTCCTGCTCCTCGTCGAGGAGCCGCATCAACTCGTTGTTTTGCTCGATGGTTTCCAGCGGCTCGACGTAGACGGTCTGCCCCGAGGAACTGGCCCCGTGAATCACGCCGTGAACGCGCCGCTTCAGCTCGGCGCGCACGGGGATAACGAAGCGCTCGCCGCGAATGGTGATGAGATCGTCCTGCGTGGCGCCTTCGCCGGTGAGTTTGCGCAGCGCCGCGCGCAGGCTCTCTTCGATGGCGCGCTGCTGCCGCTCCTGTTCGCGGCGAATGCGGGCCAGTTCGGGCGAGGCGTCGTCGGCCAGCGATCCATCAGGCTGGATTTTGCGCTCGATGGACTCGGCGAGCGGGCGCAGATTCGTCATCAACGCCGAAGAAACTTCAGAAAGTCCCGGCAATTTGCCCGCCAGCCGCGCCGGAGGCTCGCGCAAGAGCGCCTGCCAGGCGGCCACGTCGTTGGCCAGCCGCGCCACGCTCTGCAACTCGCCGGCTTCGAGCGCCGCGCCTTCAATGCGCGCCTTGGCGGCCAGTTGCGTGGGATCGAAGAGGCCGCCGAGGGCGATGGAAAGCTGTTCTTCGACGAGCAGCCGCACCTCGCCGACCAGTTGGTGCTGGCGGCCGATCCATGCCTCGTCGGTGGAAGGCGCAAAGGCGAGAATTGCCGCACGGCCCACGGGCGAAGCGGCGTAGCCGGCGACCAGCGCCACCAGCGGCTCCCATTCGAGAGCGGCAAGGTCGGCATGGCCGACCGGGGATGGGATGGGATCGAGAAGCATGGTCAACAACTATGGTAGTTCGCGGCGCGCTGCGATGCGATCGCCGCTCGACAGCGTTCCGGGCCGTTCGTCAGTTGCTCGAAGCCGTGGACGCTGTCGCCGCCGCGGCCGCGGGTGCGGACGCAGGGGCAGCCGCGCTGCTTGCGCCGGAAGCGGCGTCCGGCTTCGACTCGGCGGTGGGCTTGTTTTCGGCGGGTGCGGATTTTTCAGCCGCGTTGCCGCTGCTCTTGGCCGCGTAGTCATTCACGTACCAGCCCGCGCCTTTGAATTGCAGTCCCGGAGCGGTCAGCGGGCGCTCCAGCGCGCCGCCGCACTGGGGGCAAATCTCTTCCGGCTTGGCGCCGAACTTTTGAATTTTCTCAAAGCGATGACCGCACTCTGTGCAGCGATACGGATAGATCGGCAATGGTCTTTACCTCTCCGGGAAATCTTCCACTCTCCCTATTTTATCGGGCAGGCGGCAAATTTTCTGCACATGTAGCCTGCCCGTTCGATGCGGAAGATTCCGAAGAGGCTCAACCGTCAATGCGCCGTGATGGGCACGGACGCGCACATGTTCTCCCAGGCGAGCGTCAATGTGCCCTGGCTGCCGCTGCCGGTCAATTTGTAGGTCAGGTCTTCAACCATCTTCGGCGGCTTCGACATGGTCATCGGCGTCCGGCCCAGGTCATTCGCTGGATTGTAGGCCAGGCCCCACTCGCCGGTGGCTTTGCTGACGATCAGCGTCCACTGCTTGGGGTTGGAAAGGTCGACAAAGAGCGTGTACGTGCCCGCGGGAACATGCAAACTGCCGATCTCGATGTCGCCCTGAGCGGTGAGCGTGGTGGCCGCATTGGCGCCGGCCCGCCAGACGGGGTAGTGCGGATCGCGGCCGATGAGCCCATCTTTCGTGAAAATCTTGCCTTCACGGCCGCGCACGCGGGGCGAGCTGTAGGTGATGCTGATGGATTTGCCGCCGAGGACGACCGACGCCGCGGCCGGCGGGCTCAGTGGCGGGCCGGCGTGCGGCTTCATCATCTGGCCGAAAAGCATGGTTGAGGCAAAGAGCAGTCCCGTAGCGATCCAGACAGGTTTCATGCGATGCATCTCCTCCTGTCGGGGCCCTGTGCGATCCGTCGCCGAGGAGCGCGCATCCTGCCGCGTCCGGGCCTCGTTTGCGACCGGCCGCCGGAAAAGCACCCGACGCGAGCATTGTCGCACTGCGCGCCCTGGTTGCGAAAGCCGGCAGGTGGACGACCCAGAGCAAACGCATTTGGATTTCGCATTGCCGCCCGGAAGAGCTTGGAAAGGGCACGGCTTCAGCCGTGCCGAAACGTGGTGCGGAAAACGGTCCGGCTTGAGCCGCCGAGGGATGCTTTTGGCATGCAGAACCCATCCCGCAGGGCCGAAAGGCCGCAAACATTCATCAAAATATGTCTACGGCACGGCTGAAGCCGTGACCTTGCAAAACAAAATCATCCCGCAAGCCGAAATGCGTATGCCCCGGTGGGCGATCTGGAATTGCCGCCACAATCGACGCTGCGTGCAAATGGCGATTGGCATCCGGAGTGGTTTCTTCGTGCAGGATCGGCAATTTGTTGCGTTGGCGCCTCCGCCACGTCGGCCGGGATCGCCGTCTCCGCGCTGGATGGAGCTACCGGCCGCGATCCTCTCTCACGCTCAAGCGATCGTGCATCATTTTGTTGACAACTTGCGATCAAAAACTCTACCGGACGAGGTCGGAGCGGTGGATCCGTTCGATCTGCTTCGAGTAGCGGCCGAGCAGGGCGTTAGTGCGGACGATGGCGATGTCCTCGAGCATCCGCATTCCGTCCTTGAGGTAGCTGATGCGCGTGCGCTCGTCGTGCGCCCAACTGACGGGGACCTCTTCGATGCGATAGCCGCGCTTGAGGGCGATGAAAAGAATCTCCGGATCGAATCCCCAGCGCTCGATGGTCTGAAGCTGAAAAACGGTCTGCGCGGCCGAGCGCGTGAAGGCCTTGAAGCCGCATTGCGTATCGGCGAAAGGCAGGCCCATCACGAAGCGGGTGACGGCGTTGAAGCAGCGGCCGAAAAACTGCCGGTAAAGCGGCTGGCGGATGGTCTGGCGGGCGCGATCGAGCCAGCGGGAGCCGATGGCGATATCGGCGCCAGAGGCGATGGCCGCAAACAATCCCTCGGCCTCGGCGATGGGCGCGGACAGATCGGCGTCGGTGAACAGCACCGTTTCGCCCAGGCAGTGGAGAATGCCGTTGCGCACGCTGTACCCCTTGCCGCGATTGCCGGGATTCTGCAGCAGGCGGACCTCCGGGTGATGGCCGGCGAAGGCGCGGACCAGCTCCGCCGTCCGGTCGCGCGAGCCGTCGTCCACAACGACCACTTCGGCGTTCCATCCGCGTTCGCGCACGCAGGCGACGACCGAATCGAGGGTTTTGCCGATGCGCGCGGCCTCGTTATAGGCCGGAATTACGATGCTGTAGGCTGGATACATCATGCAAGTGCGGACCACGCGCCAGGCGCCCGCCCGCAGCCGGAACGGCGACGGTTGCGCAGCAGGTGGTCTCTCGATGATGATAGCGCACGGACCGCATCAAAACCGAAACGGCTGCGCCGGGCGCAGCGCCCGTCACAACTCGCTGATGCGCAAAGGATAAAATCGTTCGAGGGACTTGCTTTTTTCGGGTTGCCCCTGCAAAATCCCTGTAGGCTTGGTGGGGAGGTTGAAACGAGATGACAAAAGCGGATCTGGTGGAGAAGGTAACGGCCCTGGGCGATCTGACCCGGCGCGACGGCGAGGTGATTGTAGAGACCATCTTCAACTCGGTGATCGGCGCCCTGCAGAGCGGCGACAAGATCGAGATTCGCGGCTTCGGCTCGTTTCGCATCCGCCAGCGCAATCCCCGCATTGGCCGTAACCCGAAGACCGGCGCGCGCGTCGAGGTACCGGCGAAGAAAGTTCCCTACTTCAAGCCGTCGAAAGAACTGCGCGACCTGGTGAATCCCGGCGAGGCCGGGACGAAGGCGTAGGCGCAACTCTCCTGTCGCGCTCGAACCTCAAGCCAATCCAACCGCATTACGGCCGATGGGAACGCGCCTTTGCGCCTTCGCCGATGCCGATGACGGCCATCATGCGCCCGGCCCGCCCCTGCGAGGCGCGATGCGAGAAGAACAGATCGCCGTGGCACACGGTGCATCCGCCCACAATCCGAATGGCGCGCGGCGCAACTCCGCTGTCGAGCAACTGGCGGCGATTGGCTTCGACAAGATCGAGGTGCAGGCTGGGACCGATCGGCGAGTGGCCCGGCGCGCGCTGCGTCAAAAACAGCAGCGGATACTTGATGCGGATGGGCTCCGACGAAAAAACCTCGCGGAAGAGCTCGCGCGCGCAGGTGAATTGCGACTCGAACTCCGCCAGCACCTCTTCGCCTACCGAGTAGCAGCAGGCCGCGACGCCGGGACCGATGGCCGCGATCAGGTCGCGCGGGCGTGAGCCGTAGAGAAGTCTCATGCGGCCAACGCCGGTTTCGACGATGCGCCTGGCCGTGCCGCGCCAGCCGGCGTGAAAGGCGGCGACGATGCGCTGGCGGCGATCGGCCACCAGGACGGGGATGCAATCGGCGGTCTGCACGGCCAGCAGCAGGCCGGGCTCTGTGGCGATTTGCCCGTCGGCGCGACGCGGAACAGCTCGGCCGGCGTCGGCGCGGGTGGCGTCAACGACCAGATTCGCGTGAAACTGGCGGAGAGCAAGAATGGGAATTTCGGCGTCGCCGGTGACGGCCTCGGCCAAGAGGCGTCGATTGGCAAGGACCGTTGCGCGCTCATCCTCCGCCGTCAGACTCAGATTCAGCTCGCCCGGTGCGTCCTGCGCGCCATAGGCGCGGCTCAAACCGCCCCTCCGGGTGCTGAATCCCGCCCAGAGCCAGGGAAAATCCCAGCCGGGAACGGGCAGCCACTCGACGCCATTGGCGGCGCGGCGCGTAAGCGGCCGCGGCGGCGAAAGTTCTTCGGCCGAGGAGCGGTCCAAACGCCGGGGCCGCGTGGCGAGCGCCTGTGGCTGGCGCGGATGGCGCGTCAGCCCGCCGGTGGCAAAAAGAGCGTCGATCGATTCGATCGCCGCGGTAGGAAAAGAGGAACTGGAGGATCGCCGCATCGCTCCT
>JAJYFB010000087.1 GCA_021785495.1 Acidobacteriota bacterium
AAGCCGATCGCCTCGCGCTTGAAGTAGTCGCCGAAGCTGAAGTTGCCGAGCATCTCGAAAAATGTGTGATGACGGCGCGTGAAGCCCACGTTCTCCAGGTCGTTGTGCTTGCCGCCGGCGCGGACGCACTTCTGCGAGGTCGTGGCGCGCACGTACTCGCGCTTTTCCGCGCCCAGGAAAAGATCCTTGAACTGGTTCATGCCCGCGTTGGTGAACAGGAGCGTGGGGTCGTTGGCGGGCACCAGCGAGGAAGAATGCACCAGCCGGTGCCCCTTCGACGCAAAAAAGCGCAGAAACTGCTCGCGTATCTCATTTCCCGAGCGCATGTGCATAGCACTTCCAGTGTAACGGGCGGCGGGCTCCGGCGGGAATACGGACCGGGGCGCGCGGGCAAGAATCGCGGGCGCTGCGCACGGAAAACCGCGCACAGACCCCGCGCGCACCCCGGCAAACGGAGGACACAGGCGGCAGCGCAACCGACTAGCGGGCGATCAGAAACATCAGCCAGCTGAGGACAATGGCCGAACCGGCGAAGAGCGCGAAGCAATAGGCGCCGTAGCGCAGCATTCGCTGCGGCGTGTCGCGCATGGTGATGCCGAAGACCGTCGAGGCAAAGAGCGCGAAGAGCAGAACCGCGGTGAAGTGGGAGGGATGCATCAGGACCGTTTCCTTCCGGTGCTGAGGTTGTGCGCGTCCACGGCGGCGATGATGTTCAACAGGCCAGCCACGACGACGAACTTGGTTCCGTAGTCGGCCACCGTCGTCTGCACGGGCTGCGCGCCCAGGCCGAGCAGATGGCTGACGATGTAGAGCACACCGCTGCCCAGGTCGCCGGCCACACCCAGCAGATCGAGCACATTGTGCGCGCTCACGTAGAGCTTGCCTTGCATGGCCAGGCCCATCGCAAACATGGCGACGATCGAGACGGCCAGCAGCGTGCCACGAATCCATTTGCCCAGCAGAAAGTGGCCGGCGCCGGGCACCAGCCATCCGGCGATGAGCGGCATGAAAACGAATCGCTGCTCCTGCTTCTTGCCCGCAAGGGGCTTGTTCGGCGTGGTCGACATTCCTTCTTGACTATACAGAGCCGGGGAACGAAGGAACAAGGGCGCCCTTTTGCGGTATCAAGCAAACGCATCGGGTTGGCCGCCGGTCCGTTCTGCAAGCCGTCAAGCCTACATCACCTTGCCGAGAAACAGAGAGACCAGTTCGATAAGCAGGATGAGGACGACGACGACTTCGAGAAAGAAGCCGCGGGCCTGATTGAACTGCTCGATCATGTCGTGATAGAGGTCTTCGGCGGTGCGCAGCTTCTGTGCGACGAGGTCTTTATAATCGGGCACGCCGACCCGGGTGGCCGCCAGACGGTAGAGCCGGGCGGCGAACATGTCGCTGAGAAACTTGATCGAGTTGTCGGCCCGCTCGGTCAGCTCGGCGATATCGAGCAGCACGGCGTGCAGCCGCGTGGCCCGGCGCGCCAGACGCCAGCGCGCGGGAAAACCGCGCCTCCCTTCAAGCGAATCGTAGAGGTTCGAGAGAACGCCCGTGAGCAACTCGTCGTAATGACGAAATTCGAGCAACTGCGAATTGGCGTACTCCAGCAGTTGAATGGCCGACTTGGCGCCGTCGTTCGAGTCCAGCAGAAAGGCGGCGTTCCAGCCGATCACGGCCAGATCGGTCGAGTAGTAGGAGATGCGCGATTGCAGCACCTCGGCGCATTCGCCCGGCGAGAGCCGCAGCCGGTTGCCGCACACGATCTGGGCGATTTCCAGGCCACGGTCGCGCTGCAAGTCGGCCGCAAACAGCACCAGGCCGCCGTCGCTGGAGCCCTCGGTCTGGTCAAATTCCATGCGCAGGGGACGCCGAAACATATCGGGAAACAAACCACACGGTGTCGCGGTAAAATCAGCCAAGCGAAGGTCTCCGTCTGTGCTGGAATTCTTGTCTTGCGGTTACCCATCTTTCTCAATTTCTGAGGTTTGACATGGTCCCAGCCCCCTTCAAAACTCGCCAAATGAGAAGGCATGAGTTATCAAGGAATCGAGTTGGAACGCCGTACGGTGTTCCACTTAACAATCCACCCACATGTTCGCCTTATATTCGCCCATAATAAAAATGGATCAGCATTGGATTTTCCACTTTTCTTTTACACCTATGTGGTGTAATGTGGTGCATGAAATCGAATAGGGAATCGTTGGCACGCAAACCCAATATCGAACCCTCTACGCGAACTTCGGTGACTTTACCAGCACAGGTGTATTCATCACTTGAGATCATCGCAAAGCAGAAGAAGGTGTCAGTTGCTTGGGTGATTAGGGACGCCACCGAGAAATATGTTGCTGAGCAATGGCCATTATTTGCGGGGATGAAAAATGAATAGAAGCAAAGTGGTTCCCATCTGTCCGCTTTCCCCGGCAGGGGAAGATCTCTTGGGTAGTGTGTCCGGCCGGAAATTCGGGACCATTCTGGCTGATCCGCCGTGGCAATTTCAAAATCGGACGGGCAAGGTCGCGCCAGAGCATAAACGCCTTTCGCGGTACGGAACAATGACGCTGGAAGAGATCAAGGATCTTCCCGTAGCGATTACGGCCGCCGATACAGCGCATCTGTATCTCTGGGTTCCCAATGCCCTGCTGCCCGAAGGTCTCGAAGTGATGCGCGCTTGGGGATTCCAGTACAAGAGCAATTTGGTATGGCATAAGATCCGCAAAGACGGCGGATCAGATGGTCGCGGTGTTGGATTCTACTTCCGGAATGTCACAGAACTAATTCTGTTCGGTGTGCGCGGAAAGAACGCGCGCACTCTGCAGCCCGGACGCACTCAAGTGAACTATCTGAGCAGCCGGAAGCGGGAGCATTCCCGCAAACCAGATGAGCAATACGAAATCATTGAAGCCTGCAGCCCAGGGCCTTTCCTGGAACTGTTTGCACGCGGCGATCGCAAGAAATGGGTGGGTTGGGGGAACCAAGCCGACAATTCCTACGAGCCGACCTGGAAGACATATGCAAATCACTCTAGAAGCGACATGGAGCTTCTGGCGTTCGGGGATTAGTTCTCTGCGTCCTTACTCTCAATCGCTGCCTGTTCAATCGCGGCGGCGGTTTCCTCTCTCGTAGCTGAAGTAGGGAAGCGGACGATTGAGGCAGGTAGGCCAATCAGAATTAATGGACATGGATTGCCGACTCCTCTTGTAACGCGATCCAAAAGTTTGCGCCAGTGCGTCGTCGCCTCACCATATTTGTCAGAGACAAACTTGTCTGCCCAGGCTTCAGCAAACTCAATCGGATCCCGCAGACGTTGAACACGTTTGAGTATTTCATTACGTTGCTTGGGCGTTGGCACGATATCCAGACGCGCCAGATCTTCGAGTGAATGAATCTGCTGTTCTTGTGCAAAGCGAAGCACAAATCCATACATGCCTTCATGGAGCGAGGTATGGCGGGTAATGATCACGCCAGCGCTCATAGCGCCCTCTGCATGGAGCCGTTTAAAATTTTCAAGGTCCCGATCGAAAAACGGATCCTTGTTGTTCCACTCAATCTCGAGCGCGATTACACCTTTGTCGAAGGTTTTGACATGGTCAATTTCGTGGGAGATCGCTTCTCTTTCCACGCCGTTGACGATCTTTCGGATGTCGAAGTTGGTCTTCTGCCAACCTAGTTCGGCTAGGGACCGGCGCATACGCTGCGTTCCCTTCGCTTCTCCTCCTCCAGACCCAATGATTTCGGTGATCGGCACCTCAATATCAGCGATGGCACGCTCTATTTCCTCAGCCGCCTCCGAGAAGTCCTTTTCGAGGATGGCTTCGGCGTGGGATTGGTAGAGGACCGCAAAACCCTTCTCTCTGAGACGGTCGAACACGATAACTCCTTGGAAAGTCAGTTTAGCTCATTATGGATCATCCGTTTCCAGGAGGTGTAACCGATGGCCGCAAGTCCACTCCCCGATTCTCGATCCTCGCTCACAAAATAGATTACGTCCCTAAACTTCTGTAGAAACGGTTCAGCGGCGAGCTAGGCGAGCCGCTCCGTCCGGCCTCCTTAGGATGATGTTGTTTAACAGACGACATTACCAAGGAGGCAAGGGATGGCTCGCAAGGACAACGCTACGAAGATTTTGGTGGATTGGCAAGAGGGGCTGGGCGGGGAGGATTTCCTTCGCGGCTTGGTGGAGTGGGTGGTGCAGCAGGTTTGCTCTCTGACCACGGACGGCTGGCTATGTTCTTTCATTACACAATCTGTAGAAAACTGACTTCGCTATTTTGGACGGCAGTGTCTGAAGTCCTATTATTGCATTCTTGATACAGAGATCAATAGGCCCGCGGGATGGGTTCTGCATCCCAAAAGCATCCCTCGGCGGCTCAAGCCGGACCGTTTTCCGCACCACGTTTCGGCACGTCTGAAGCCGTGCCCTTTCCAAGCTGTTCCGGGCGGCAATGCGAAGTCCAAATGCGTTTGCCCTGCTGGTTTCCGGCATCTTGTCTTGCAATTTGGACGGCATCGCGATTGCAACGACAACCTGTTTTTAAGCCTTCAGCGCCTCTCTAATGAAATCAAGGGCTGAACCCCTCCAAAACAGGCTGTCCCCGGCTAATTTGGACGGCAGTGATTTGCTGGTCAACCAAGGCGGCCGTTGCAGAAGGTCTCGGCGGCATTGATATTCTGAGGGAGACGAGCCGCTTGCGGAATTCAATCGACGATCGCCGGATTGGAAGGAGCACGACTTCAATCGTGCCGTAAAACGCTTGGAATGCGGGGACTTTCGCCCCTGAGGATGTTTTTTTGCAGATGTTCCGAAATTGATTGTTGCAAGTGGCTCAGATGTCCGCATTTTTCTGTTCAATCACGAATCGCGGGGTGGAATCTTGGCGAAATATCTTGTCACTGGCGCTGCCGGATTTATTGGCCGGTCGATTGCGGCGGCGTTGCTGGCGCGTGGAGAATCCGTACGGGGCGTCGATCATTTTCTTACCGGCAAGCGCGAGAATCTGGTCGGTCTGGAGGCGATGGAGTTCGTCGAGGGCGATCTGACCGATCCGGTCGTTTGCGCCCATGTCTGCTCTGGCGTCGAGATTGTCTTTCACGAGGCCGCGCTGGCCTCGGTGCCGCGTTCGGTGGCCGATCCAATCGCAACCAACCGCAACTGCGTCGACGCCACGCTGAACCTGCTGGTGGCCGCCAGGGAAGCGGGCGTGCGCCGCGTCGTCTATGCCGGCTCGTCGTCGGTCTACGGCGAGACGCCCACACTGCCGAAGCATGAAGAAATGCTCCCCGCGCCCATCACGCCTTATGCCGTGGCCAAGCTGGCCGGCGAGCACTATCTGGCGGCCTTCAGCCGCGTCTACGGCATGGAAAACGTGACGTTGCGCTACTTCAACGTCTTCGGTCCCCATCAGGATCCGGCCTCGCACTACTCCGGCGTGCTGGCGATTTTCTGCCGCAAGATGCTGGCCGGCGAGCAGCCGACGATCCACGGCGACGGCGCACAGAGCCGGGACTTCACGTACATCGACAACGTGGTGGCCGCGAATCTGCTGGCCGCCGCGGCTCCGGGAGAAAAAGTCGCCGGCCGCTTCATGAATGTCGCCACCGGCTCGGCTATCTCGCTCAACCAGACCTTCGATCTGCTCTGCGGCCTGACGAACTACAAAGGCAAGCCGGCTTACGGCGAGCCCCGTTCAGGCGACATCAAGCACTCGCTGGCCGATATACGCCTGGCGAAGGAGCTGCTCGGCTACGCGCCGCAGGTCGATTTCGCCGAGGGCTTGCGGCGCACGGTCGAGTGGTACCGCAATGCACAGTGAACGATGAGAAGCCGTCGCGGATCGGGTCCGGCCCGATGAAAGCACCATAAGACGGGCGGTGTTGACGGCGCGCCGTTCCATAGACGAAACTGACAACGTTTTTCCCGGATCGGTTTTTCGTTCCGAACGCCAGAGTCATCCCGCAAGCTCCCGGTCGAGATATGGACGGCGAGGCTCATGGCGCGGCATTGGCCGAGGACTTCCTCCGGCCGCATTGCGGCTTCCGCGTTTCTGCGCCGAAGCCGGGCGAAAGCCAGGCTCTGCGCTGTTCGACGATGGGAGCGAGGTCTCCGTACGTTGTCTGATTCTTCGCCATTCGAGACTGCACGGCTGGACGATGCAGCCGCGCGAGCGTCGCGGGCGGCCCTGCCGCCGGCATCGGCTTCGCTGCGCGAACTGAGGCAGGTTCTGTGGCGCCGCCGCCGCGCGATGGCGACGGTCGAGGCCGTGCTGCTGCTGCTTTGTCTGCTTTATTGCCTCTTCGCGCCCAATCGCTACGAGGCCAAGGCCCGTGTGGAACTGCGCATGGCCCCGAACTCCATGCTTGGCTTCCAGGGGCCGGAAAATTACGCTTCCGCTTCGATCCTCTCGGCGCCGCTGGCGCTGGAGACGCTGGCCGGCGTGCTGCGCAGCGATCAACTGGCCTGGCGCACGATTACGGATCTGAAGCTCTACGAGCAGCCGGGATTTCGCGGCCGTTTCGCGAAGAAATTTCCCGGTTTCGATCCCTCCCGGCCCAGTCCGGCTGCGGAAGACTGGCTTCTGAAACGGTTTGCGACGAGCCTGCATGTGCAGGCGGCGCCGCATACCCTGCTGGTCGAGGTGCGCTTCCGCAGCAAGGACCCCGCACTGTCGGCCGCAGTGGTGAATACGCTGCTGCGCGATGATTTGCAGCAGCAGACCGATGCACGCATCCAGGCCACGGCCGCGGCTTCGGCGTGGCTCGACGGGCAGCTCTCCGCGCTAAGGGCCCGCGTTGACAGCGATCAGCAGCGGTTGGCTGATTTCGAGAGGAAACACGGCCTGGTGACCACGCCCACGATGCAAGCCGACGGTGTGGAAGGCGAGACCGAGCATGACGCGGCCCTGATTGAGATCGACGAGTTGAGCCGTCAGCTTGTGGCCGCGACCACCGACCGCATCCTGAGCGAGGCCGAGTATCGCGCCGCGTCCCAGGGCGATCCGGAACTGGTGATTGCCGCCGACCCGCGCCTGCAGGCGGCCAACGCCGATTTCTCGACCGCGCTTCTTCAGCAGATTCGCGCCCGCCAGAGTGATCTCGAACAGCAGAAGGCGCAGTTGCGCTCCGCGTTCGGGCCGAACTTTCCGCAGGTCGTGGAGATCGACCGCCAGTTGCAGGATTTGGACCGGCAAAAGAAGGCCGAGGACGCGAAACTCGTCGAGCGTTTCCAACGCAACTGGCAAACGGCCACCGACCGCGAGCGCCTGGTGCGCGAAAGCCTCGGCCAGGCGACCAGCGAGGGCATGAAGGTGAACCAAGCCGCCACCGAGTACGCCGTCATGCGTCAGGAGGCTGACGCAAGCCACCAGCTCTACCTCCGGGCGCTCGAACAATCCGAAGAGGCCGGCCTTGCGGCCGGCGTGCAGGGCTCGAATTTTTCGATCGTCGATCTGGCGCGCCAACCGGCCAAACCCGTCTCGCCCAATCCGCTGGTGGATTTTGCGATCACGTTTTTTGCTGGTCTCTGGATTGCGGCGGGAGCCGCGTTTCTGCGCGATGCGCTGAAGACGGCCGCGCCAGGCGCCGCGGCGCTGCTGCTGGTGCTGTTGGCGGCTGGCGGCGCGCTCCACGCCCAGGCGCCCACGCCGAATACCGCCGGGCTGCCGAGCGGGGTCGTCGGCCCGCTCGATGCGCAGACGCCGCAACAAAGCCAGCCCATACCTCCGCGGCAATCCGCGCCGATCATCTGGAACAGCCAGGGAACCACCGGCCCCAACGCGAATCATGCGCAGGAGCAGACAAGCTCCACGCAATTCGCCGCGCCCATGTCGGCGCCCATCGGTCCCGGCGATTTGCTGAATATCAGCGAATATCACATTCCAGGCTTTCAGGCTTCGGTGCGCGTTGCGCCCGATGGAACCGTGGTCCTGCCTCTGATCGGCGAGGTGAGTCTGAATGGCCTGGACGAGCGGTCGGCCGCTCGCGTCATTGAAGCCGTGTTCGTCAAACAAGGCATGGTGCTGCATCCGCAGGTCTCCGTGCTGGTCACGTACTACGCCGGCCAGGACGTGAGCGTGCTCGGCGAGGTCAACCGGCCCGGCGTCTATCCGTACACCTATCACCATCGCCTGCTCGACCTGATCTCGGCCGCGCAGGGACTTTCAGCCAACGCCGGCCGGCTGGTGAATATTTTCCACGCCAACGATCCGAAGACGCCGCATCCGGTCGCGCTCGATCCGAGCGGCCAGGACACATCCGCCAATCACAATCCAGAACTGCTTCCTGGCGATACGGTGCAGGTGAGCCGCGCCGGCCTGGTCTACGTGGTGGGCGACGTGATCCGTCCCGGCGGCTTTCCCGTCGATCCCGTGCAGGGACTCACCATCGTGCAGGCGCTTTCGCTGGCCTGGGGCGCCTCGCAGAACGCCAACCTCAAGCACGCCGTGCTGATTCGCGAACAGAAGGGAGGACGCACCATGCTCGCGCTCAATCTCAAGAGCATGTTGAGCGGCAAAGACCCCGACGTGCCCGTCCATGATCGCGATATTCTCTACGTGCCCAATTCAATGGCCAAGGATATTTGGTACAAAACACTGGAATCCGCGATTCAATCGGCCATAGGCGTCAGCATTTATGCGGGTCTGGTCTATTCGCAGTGGCACGTGCCAACGACGAACACAACCTCGGTCTCCAAGACGACCGGAAGCAGTTCGAGCACGACGGGCGCCAACAGTGGGACAAGCACTGGCAGCAGTACGAGCACGACGACCACCACCACTAGCGAGGGACCTTGAGTTTGTTTGGCCTGCCCGGAGCATCTCGCCGCGTGTCTTTGATCGCTTCGGAGGGACTCTGACGTATGCACCGCATCACCTGGGCATTGCTGCTCCTCTTCGCCTTCACCATCCCGTGGGAGTACTCGCTTGACCTGGGCGAGCCGCTGGGCAATGCGGCGCGCATCGCCGGCGTTCTGGCTTTGCTGGCCGCCGTGCCCGCCATTTTGCAGGCCGGCCGCATGCGCCATCCATCGGTCTTCGGATGGATCGCGCTGGCGCTCTACCTCTGGTTCTGCGTGGCCTGTTTCTGGAGCATCGATCTGATGGCCAGCCTCATCAAACTCCGCGCCTACTTTCAGGAGTTCATGATCGTCTGGCTGCTTTGGGAGTTCGCCGAGACGCCCGGCGATCTGCGCAACCTGCTGCGCGCGGCCGTGGCCGGCTCCTGGGTGCTGGCCGTGCTGACGCTCGTGGTCTTTCGCTCGCCAGAGGCTATGGCTGCCGGGCAGATTCGCTTTGCCGCCTCGGGGCAGGATCCCAACGACATGGCTCGCTATCTCGATCTCGGTTTTCCGCTGGCGGCGCTGCTGGCGCGTTGCGAAGGCCGCTGGCCGATGCGTGTTTTGAGCTTCGGTTTTTTGCCCGTTGGTCTCCTCGCCGTGCTGCTGACGGCTTCGCGCAGCGGCTTTCTGGCCGCGCTCGTGGCTCTGGGCGGTTCGCTGGCGCTGCTGGCTCTGGGACAGAGGCGACGCATGGCCGCCGCGGCCTTTGCTCTGCCCATTCTTCTGGCCGCGCTCTGGTTCATCGTTCCCGGCGCGACTTTGCAGCGGCTCGCCACGATTCCTCAGCAACTTGCAAGTGGAAACTTCAATGAGCGCGTCAACATCTGGACGATGGGCTGGGATGCCTTTGCGCGCGCGCCTTTGGCCGGCAGCGGAGCCGGTTCCTTTGTCGCCGCTGCGCGCACGGCCTCCTTCGACACCGCGCATAACACGGCGCTGATGATTCTGGTCGAGGGCGGGCTTTGCGCGCTCTTTCTGGTCACGCTTCTGGCCGCTCTGGCCATACGAGCCGCACGGCACACACGCGGCCCGTTGCGCCTGGCGCTCACAACGTGTTTGCTCGTACTGGCTGTCGGTTCGCTCACGGCAACGATTGAAGAAAATCGCATGACATGGTTGCTGTTGGCCACAACGATCGTGGCCGCGCGCCTGAGCATGGACGATCCGCAGGGCATGGACGTATGTTTCGGCTTCGCGCCGCCGCAGCCTGCCTCAAACCCGCAAAACGCTTCGGCCGGGCTGGCGGAGGTGTAACATTTCATGTTACAGTGCAAAAAGTGATCGAGACCTTCCGGCATCGCGGCCTGGAACAGTTCTTTCGGACGGGCTCTAAAGCGGGAATTCAACCGATGCACGCAGCCCGGCTTCGTATTCTGTTGACGGCTTTGAATCTTGCCTCGACGCCGCAGGACATGAACCGGCCGGGTTGGGATTGGCACACGTTGAAAGGTAGCCTCGCGGGTCACTGGGCAGTCACCGTCAACAAAAATTGGCGGCTTACTTTTTGCTTTGCGGGAGAAAACGCGATTCTTGTGGACTACCGGGATTATCACTAGGAGGAATCGGCATGACGACGATGTACAACCCAGCCAGCCCCGGCGAATTGCTGCGAGAGTTTCTCGGAAAAACGACGGTGACGGAGTTAGCCTGCCGGATTGGCGTAGCGCGTGCGACCGTTTCGCGCATTCTCAACGGCCGCACAGCCATGACTGTCGATCTGAGCATTCGTTTAGGGCAGGCGCTCGGGCTAACCCCCGATTTCTTCTCAAAGGCGCAGCTTCAATACGATATGTGGAACGAATTGCAGAAAAAACGGCCCAAAATTAAGCGGCTGGCTGCATAAAATCACGCGGTTTGGGGTGCAAACGTACCGGATGAACGTAGCCATCTCCACACCGCCCGCGCCTGCGCGCAGCTCCAGCGTTCATCGCAGCATTCTGCGCGCGGCGGTTTCAGTAGGCGCGGCGGGCGTCGTCGTCAAGCTCTTCGGCACGGCCAAGGAAATCGCCGTCGCTTCGGCCTTTGGACGTTCGGACGCGATGGACGCCTTCCTGGCCGCGGCGCTGATCCCCAGCCTGCTCGTCAATCTGATCTCCGAATCGATGAATCAGGCGCTGGTGCCCACGCTGATTCGCGTACGCGAGCGGGAGGGCCACGCGCGCGCGCAGGAGCTGCTTTCCAGTTCCATGCTTTGGATGTGCCTGCTGCTGGGCGCGGCGACGCTCGCCATGGCGCTGCTGGCGCATCTGATTTTTCCGCTGATGGCCTCGAACTTTCCGCCCGCCAAGCTCGCCCTCGCGATCCGTCTTTTTTACGCGCTGCTGCCCATTGTTCTTATCACGGGCGTCGCCACCAACTGCACCGCGATTCTCAACACGCTCGACCATTTCGCCCTGCCGGCCCTTGCGCCAGCCGTGATTTCCATCTCGATGATCCTTGCGGCCATCTTCCTCACCGGCCGCTTGGGCATCTGGGCGATGGCCGCTGCGATGCTGGCCGGCTCGCTGCTGCACGCCGTGATCGTCGCCTGGGCGATGGGAAGGCACGGCTACCGCTTCCGGCTGCGATGGCATGGCAACAATGAGGCCACGCGCGAGGTCGCCGGCCAATACGGCCCCGTGCTGCTGAGCAGCCTGGTCACATCGGGCGGTCTGCTTGTCGATCAGGCGATGGCCGCGATGCTTGCCGCCGGCAGCGTCTCGGCGCTGGTCTACGCCAACCGCTTCGTCAGCGTGGTGCTGTCGCTTCTGGCCGGCGCCGTCTCGACGGCCATCGTGCCGTACCTCTCGCGCCTGATCGCGCATCGCGACTGGGCCGCCTGCCAGCAGACGCTCCGCACCTGGCTGCGGCTCACCGCTCTGGCCTCGATTCCCGTCGCGATGCTGCTCATCGCCGTGGCGCATCCGCTGGTGCGCGTGGCCTATCAGCACGGACGCTTTGGCCCGCACGATACGACGGTCGTCGCCTCGGTGCTGGCCATGTTCGCCATGCAGATTCCGTTTTACGTGGTCAGCCGCATCGACTATCGATTCATCGTCGCCATGCGCCGCACCGACCTGATTCTTTATTGCGGCGCGATCAATCTTGGCCTCGACGTGGTGCTGAATCTCGTGCTCATGCGCTGGTTCGGCGTGGCGGGAATTGCGCTGGCCACTTCGCTCTGGATGATGAGC
>JAJYFB010000088.1 GCA_021785495.1 Acidobacteriota bacterium
TGAGGCGAGGACGTATCATTTTAGGTGATTGGCGCGGTGGTAGTTCCGCGCAGTGATCCGATGCCTGGATTCCTGGAATTCTTCAGCATCGTCCTAATTGAATGGACCTAGCGAAATTTTATGAAAGGAGTGCCGGGCACCAACGAGCGCCAAAACTTCGAAATCCCTGAGGATTTCGGCTTGACATCGAGTATTGACTATTGACACGGAGTTTTGGTCATTGACACGAGGTTTTGGCGATTGACACGAGGTTTTCGCAACCGGCAAAGGAGAGCAAGAATATGGCCAAGAGCGTCAACAAAGTCATTCTTCTGGGAAATGTGGGCAAGGACCCGGAGATTCGCACGACGGGCGGAGGAATCATGGTGGCCAAAATGCCCCTCGCTACCAGCAGCAACCAAAAAGATGCACAGGGCAACTGGCAAGAGCGCACCGAGTGGCACAATCTAGTGGCCTTCGGACGGTCCGCAGAGATCGTCCGCGACTATGTGAAAAAAGGATCGAAGCTCTACATTGAAGGCAGAATTCAGACCAGCAACTACGAAGACAAGGAATTTCCGGGACGCAAGGTTTACCGCACGGAAATTATCGTCAATGACCTGTCGCTGCTCTCTGGACGCGAAGACGGTGGCGGCTACAGCCGCTCATCCAGCGCCCCAGCCGGCGGCATGGATCAGCGTCCGGCGGCCGCAAACGATGACTACGCGCAGTCGGCCGAGATCTCCGACGAAGATATTCCGTTCTGACATGGACCTGAGACCGATTTTGGATGTAACCATCAGATTTTGCTAAACTTCTTGGCGTTTTTGTCAAGAATGAATGTAAAGTTTGTGGCGGCCTAATCGAGAAAAGCCGGACTTGACCTGACTTGTAAAGTTTCACCGAGAAGAATTGCCTGGGGATCGCCAGATCCCTCAGGCACTTTAGGATTGCTGCGCGTCATATTTCTGGGCCACAGCTAGACGTAGCGTTTGGCTGGCGCTCAAGCGCTGCCTCTGATCTCATCGAGCACGATACAAACGCCGATCTTCCATCTCAAAGGCCGGCCCTCTGTTGTGCCAACTCTCCATGTGCCCCACTCGTAGCCGTTCAGCGGCCGGCGTTCTGTCCGCTGCTCGCCGCAGCGGCTGGCGCGGTGGTTTTCGTGGCTGGAGCGGTGTTTGTCTGCGCTGCCTCGATCTGTGCGGCAATGCCACGTTGCTGCGCCGCGTCGGCGACGCGAAAGGCGCGCTCGTAGGCGCTGGCCAGCTCGCGGTGAAAGCCGGTGTCTTCCGGCTTCAGGCGCACGGCCATCTCCAGTTGCCCGATTGCTGCACCTGTTTTTCCGGTCTTGAGATCGACCTTGCCCAGATCGAAGCGGGCTTCGGCATCGTTGGCGTTGAGCTGAACGGACTGGTTCAACTCGTCGGTCGCCTTCAGCCAGTCGCCGCGCCGCGCGGCGATCTCGCCCAGGCTGCGATGCACTTCGGCGATTTCCGGGTGGGCGGCCGCGAGCGCCTTCAGACGCGCCTCGCCCGGCGCAACCTGACCGGTTTTCACCAGCGACTCCGCGTAGATGTACTGCATTTGCGGAATCGCCGCGATGTTTTCTTTGACCCCCTGGAGAGCGTCGATGCAGCCGCGATAATTCTGCGTCATGAACTGGCTCATGGCCAGCGCGGCGCGTAGGCCCGAATCTTTGGGGTGCAAGCGAAGGCAGCGTGAGAGCGGCGCCACGGCCGTGGTGAAATCAGAGGCCATGAAAGCGGCGCGGCCCAGGTTGTAGTCCAGCCCGTCGAGCGAAGGGTTCCAGGTCGCGGCGTGTTGAAAATCCGTGAGCGCCTCAGCGTATTTCCCTTGCGAGGCCACAAAGGCGCCCAGATTGTTGTAACTGTCGGCGATCGCCGGGGTCAGTTCTTTCTCAAAGGCTTTCTGCTTCCCGATTGCGCGCGGATCGACAGGCTGCGAGACGGCTGACAGCAGTGCGGCGGGGTTTGCCGTCGCATCGGCGGAGGCTGTCGATGCGACGGGCGATGGCCCCCCCAGAAGCTGGCTTCTGGAATTGGCCAGCGACCGGTTGGTGAAGGACTGTGCGATCTGCATCTCCGCATGGGCCTCTTGTTCCCGGTGCTGCGCCATCAAAATCCGTCCCAGCAAAAAATAGGCCTTCTGAATTTGATAGTGGTTGCGCGCCGGATCGGTTGTGAACTGAATCGCCTTGCGCAGATTCGTCTCCGCCTCGGCGGGCCGGTGCGTGTCGAACTCCATCTGGCCCAGGTAGAGATAGGCGTCGGGACTCTTCGGATTGAGTTCAATGGCCCGTTTGAGATCCCGCTCGGCCTGATCGTAGCGGCGGTAACTGACCTCGATCTTGCCCAGGGAGGCGTAGGCTAAAAAGTTTGTTGGCGAGACCGTCAACTCCTCCTTCAGTTCTTTCTCCGCTTGCGCAAGGGTTTTCTCGTCGGCTCCCGCCGCCAGCAGGGACGCGGCGATGCAATAGTGCGCTTCGGGATAATGCGGATCCTCGGCCAGCACTTTTTTGAACTCGGCGACGCCGCGCGGCGTGAAATCGGAATTGCCGTAGGCCAGCCCGATCAGCATATGCAGCGCCGGCGTGTCCGGGCTCGACGCCTCGATGCCGTCGAAAAGACTCACCGCGCATTTCTCGTCGTCGATGTCCAGACAGACCACGGCGAGGTTGTACTTGTCGACAAAACTGGGATCGAGCGCAACCGCGGCCTCCAGTTCCTTCTTGGCTTCCTGGTCGCGATGGGTTTTGTGCAGAGCAAGGCCGAGAATGCGATGGGCGAAGGCCTGGCTGTCGGCGTTGCCGTCCGCATCGCGCAGGAGCGTCTGCGCTGCGGATTCCGCGCGCCCGTCATCGCCGGCGTCGAGCGCCGCCGCGGCGTAGTTCTTCAGCAGCAGCGGCGCGGTGGGCGTAAGCGCGAGCGCGTCGTCAAAGAGCGCTGAAGCTCCGCTCCAATTCTTGACCTGCGCGCGGCTGGCTGCCAGCACGCCGAGCGACGCGGCCAGAAACTGTCGGTACCCGGAGGCGGCCTCTTCGCGATGCCCCGCCTTCTGGAGCAGCACCGCATTGCCGTAAAGGCTCTGGAGCGATACGGCGCTCGTTTGCGCCGCCGGCGTTTGCGCAGCGGCGACGCAGGTGGCAAGCAGGAAAAAGGAAAGCAGACGATGGATCATGGCTGGCCTGGCTGAGGGCGCAAAGCCGGTTGGCCCTCGGATGGAATGCGGACGTATTCATTCTGTCACAGCCGGAGAAACCGGCTTGCGGAATCGGAGCAAGATCTTCGGCGTGCGCGTATTTCTGGCGCCGGTTGCGCGGAAAAGTCAGGACAGAAAAAAAGTGGGAGACGGGCGCGAGCCCGCCCCCCACGGATTGGAGGTAACCCAGTTAGAAGCTGTACTTGACGTCCAGCTCGATGACGCGGGCGTACGGCAATGCCGACCGGACGGTCATCATGCCAAAGGCGTTGGCGCCCGTAGCGGTTTGGTTGAAGTTCGGCGTCAGCGTCTTGGTCTGGTAGTCCATGTTGTAGTTCACCGTGTAGTAGTTGCTGTTGATGAACGTCAGCAGGGAGTGGTTCAGCCAGTCGGAGGCGGTGGCGCGGAGTTGCACGTTCTGGTTGTTGTGGATGTGGATGGTCCGGTAGAGCGACAGGTCGTTGTCAAACATCGCCGTCGTTTTCATGTACGGATAGGCAAAGCCGCCGTTGCCGGAGACCGCGTGTCCGCCGCCGTTCAGAGCCGGAGCGGCAAAGCAGGCGCCGTTCAGCACCTGGTGGCTGGCCAGACCGTGCGTCGGATTGCAGGTCAGCACCGGCAGGATCGGCATGGTCTCGTCGGTACCGAAGTACGTCGGATCGCCGACGCCAGGCGACAGGCCCGTGTCCTTGGCAAGGTTGCTGCTTCCATTGGGATCGTTGGGCAGGTTGGTTTTGTACTGAATGCCCATGCCGAAGTTCGGATTGCCGTTGCCGAGCTGCGCCGGGAAGTAACCGCCCGACTGCCAGGTGGAGATGCCGGAGATCGTCCAGCCGCTGCCCAGGATGTCCAGCGCCCGATTGCCGGAATGGAGGTTGCCGGTGTTGTAGGTGTACGACGAGTTGAAGACCAGCGGCCGGTCCTCGGCGGTGGGGCCGTAGTTCAGGTTCTCGACGTAGGGGTTTTCCTGCAGCGTGGTGCCCAGCATTTTGGACCAGGTGGCGTTCAGGTCGAAGGTCAACTTGCCGGAGGTCTTGATCCAGGAGACTTGCAGGCCATTGTAGTTGGCATACGACGTGTTCTGCATCATGATGACTGCGTTGGTGCCGTAGGCATAACCGTACGGGCGGTAGTCGGCGTACTGGTTGCCGTAGCTGGTGCAGGTCCAGGTGTTGAAGTTCGGATCACACTGGACGTGCTCCGGGTTGGCGGCAATGTGCCCGGTGACCGGATCGGCCGCGTACAGGGCGCCGATGGGCGTCTTGTTCTGGTTGGCGACTTCGCTGTAGTTGCTGCCTTCGGTGTCTTCGCCGTCGTCCACCAGTTGCGAACTCTTGCTTCCGACGTAGGCGACCTCAATCTGCGTATTCCAGGGCAGCCGCTGATCGATGGTGAGGTTGTAGGCCTGGGTCATCGGCTGGCCGTAGTCCGTCGGATCGAGGCCGGTTTGTCCTCCCTGTGCGCCGCAAGCGGAGGGCAGAATGCCCTTGGCCGGGTTGGGGCAGGCCGAGTACGCCAGACTGCCGATGTTCTGCAACTGGATATTGTGGCCGCCGGGCGTGTTGTAACCAAGCACATGCGCCGCGGTTCCCTGCGCTGCGCCGTTGGCGACCGTGTTGACCTGGGTGACATAGCGATACATGCCCCAGCCGCCGCGCACGACGGTGTTGCCGGTTCCGAAGACATCGTAGGAGACGCCGAAACGTGGATCGGGATAGACGAAGCGGTTGGGCTGGCCGCTCAGGGGCACACCGGCGTCGATCGCATGCCAGTAGAAGCCGGGAGCGTACTTACCCGTTTCGTAGTCCGACAAGACGCGGTTCGGATAGAAGACGGCCAGGCCGATCTTTTGCCGGTCGTACCAGTGGCCGACGTGCTCCATGCGCATGCCCATTTCCACGGTCATGCGCTCGGTCGCCTTCCAGGTGTCGTCCACAAAGGCCGCCGTGGTCATCTGGGCCACGTCGCCGATGGGCGCCGCGTTGTTTTCCGAGTAGCTCGACGCGATGCCGGTGAGGAACTGGGCGGTCGCGTTGAAGGGCGAACCTTCATTGATGCCGGTATATACATCCGGATTCTGGCCGGCGCTGAAGCTCAGGTTGCCGTCCATGTAGTAGCTGAACGAGCTCTGGTAGTTATCCGTGGTCTGGGTAAAGCCGCCCAGCTTGATGGTGTGCGCTCCCCAGACTTTGGTGAGCGTATCGCCAAACTGCGGGGCTTCCTTCTTGACGGCGTATTTCCCTGGAGGATTCTCGAAGATCGAAGCCTGCGAGAAGTCCGGGAAGGTTTCGTTGCCTGCGCTGGAGTAGGCGGGAATGTTGAGCGAGCCGGTGTTGAAGACCGAGCCGTAGGTGTAGCCCAGCGTCGTCTTGTGGGCGGCCGCGGGGTCCGGCGTGGTGAAGGGGTAACTTCCATACGCCCAGGCGAAGAGGAAGTCGTTGGTGGTGGTCGAGCTGAAGGTGTGGACGATGTGCGCGGCGATGACCTTGCCGTAATTCTGCTGCATCACGCCGCCGCCCGGGAACGGGATGGCGTTGCCCGGCGTCCAGTAAAGGTGCGCGCCGTTGCCTTGCGCCAGGCCCGAGCTGTAGGCCTGCTCGTAGCTGCCGTAGATCTTCGTATTGTCTCCCAGCAGGTAATCCAGACGGATGCGATAGATCCAGCCATTGTCGACGTTGACGATGGGCTGGTAGTAGTTGTAGCCGCCCGAAGTTGTCTGGGGATTGACGTTGGCCGCCGGCCAGATCTTGGCCAGGGCCGCCGCGCCGGGATCGAGGAAGCCGGCCGGAATCGTCTGGCCGTAGTCGGTCGTGTACGACGTTTTGCCGATGGTGATCTGGGTCGGCGTTGACGCGCCGCCCGTCGGTCCCACCGTGACGGCAGGCAGGGTCTGCGGCGTATTCGTGCCGTTGGGCAAGATGGTGCCGGCCAGGTCGCTGCACCACGGGCCGCCGGGATAGCCGCCCGGAGGATTGCCCTGGAAGAAGCCGTCGGGGCAGAGCTTCTGGTTGTCGGCGTTGTCCATGGAGAAGTCGCCCTTCATCATCTCCGGCGTGGGGATGTACGACTGAAGGACGTTGCCGTTGCCCTGGTTCTGCAACCAGCGCTGGTAGCCGCCCCAGAAGAGCAAGTGCTTGTGCGTGCCCGGAACCGGACCGCCAAAGCTGCCGCCGGGGTAGTAATAATGCTGCGGGCCGAGCGGCACGTTGTTGTTTTTCTGCTGCCAGCCGTTGGCGTTCAGCGCGTTGTTGCGGGCGTTGAAGTAGGCCTCGCCGTGATAGTTGGCGCTGCCCGAGCGGCTGATGGTGCTGACGACGACCGGACCGAAGGGCTGGTCGGCGCTCATGTTCGAGGACTGGACGCTGACCTGGTCGGTCATGGCCGGAACGACGATAACGAGGGAGTTGGCCATGTTGCCCACGTCGATGGTTTCCGCGCCGTCCACCAGGATGGAGGTGCCGCCGCGGTAGATGGAGCCGTTGGAGTAGATACCGCTGCCCACGGCCGACTCGTCGACGGTGATGTTCAGGTCGTTAAAGGCCGGAGCGGTGCTTGTCAGACCGCCTGAAGCCGTGACCGTACCGGGCAGCACCTTCAGCAGTTCGCTGGTGTCCTGGCCGATCAGCGAGAGGTTGTCAATATCCTTGGAGCTGAGAACGTCCACATGCTGGCCGTTCTCGACCGGGATCATCTCCGCCGTTGCGGAAACGGTGATGGTTTCGGCTTCCGAACCCACTTCCAGGGCAAAGGCCGGAACGGTGCGCAGATCGCCGGCGTTCAAGACGATGCCGGTGACGGCCTTGGCCTTGAATCCCTTGGCCACGGCCTTGATGTCGTAGGTGCCCGGCACCAGGGACGGAAACGCGTAAAGGCCCGCGCCATTGGTCTCCACCGCACGGGTTTCCTTGGTCGCTTCGTTGACCAGCGTGACCTTGGCTCCGGGGATCACTCCTCCGGACTGGTCTTGCACTGTTCCCGATAGCGTTGCGGTGACCTGTGCCTGAACTACCGATGGCACGGCCAGCCCCATGAACCCAACGATCAGCAGCGGCAACGCCGCCAGCCACGTCAGGCCCCTTTGTGTACGTTTGCGTCGATTCAACTTAAGCCTCCTCTCAGTTCCGAATGCAAGTCGAGTCGTTCGAGCCACGCCACAGGAAACACAAATGTCCCACTATGGGTGCCCGGAAAAATATACAACTGCCGGGAGGATCGTTGTCAATTGAAAAACCTCAAGAAAAGCGATTTATATTCACGCAGTCAACGCACGGCGCAGCCTATGAATATTGAAAAAAACGATTTATAAGAAAACGTAGATCGGAGATGGTACCGTTTTCACTTGATATACATCGGTTTAGTATCAATCTTTTGCGCGCGCCGCCTTCGAGCTGGGACGGAATCCGCCGCTCCGCTCCGGCCCGATCTGGTTATGAAAAACGGAATTCTGGAGCCGACCTCGAAACCGTGCGATCGCCGCCAGCTAGATCGGCCTGATGGCATCGAATCGCCGCATCCCGATCGCGCGGGCTCCATTTCGTTTGTGCCTCGGCGGGTGCTTTCAGGCGATCCTTCAAGCTCTGCATGGGGTTCACGGCGCAGGCCTAGCGCAGCAGGCAAACGCAGCTTGTGTTCATGGTCTCGGCTTGGGCCGGAGCCAACAACCTGGTGCAGGGTCAGCGCAAGGTGGAGGAGAAATCCAACGCAGGAAAACGACTCAAAGCCGCGCGGGACCTCCCCTTGGGTTTGGGGACGGAGGATCGAGCCTTCAACGGCGTGCGATTGCCGGGGCCGGGCCGGGAAGTTGTCGACCTGAAACGGAGAGCTGCGGAGCCGATGCTTACACCCTCTGCGCAGAGGATGGGGAGACCGCGCAGGCAGAGCCGGCTATTTCCGGCCGGTGTCGTCTTGTTCGGCCTCAGCGCCGGCCAATTGCCGGGCGAGAGTTTTTTCCATCCGGTCGAGGCGCTTGGCCAGCTCCGGAAGACGCTGAAAAAGGGTTACGGCGCGCAGCCATGTGCGGTTGTCGAAGCCCGGCGAGCCGGAGATCATCTTGCCCGGCGGCACGTCGTGCGAGACGGCCGATTGCGCCGTGAGAATCACGCCGTCGCCCACCGTGCAGTGGCCGGCGATGCCCACCTGCCCGGCCAGAATCACGTTGTTGCCGACAACCGAGGAGCCAGCCAGGCCCGTTTGCGCGCAGAGCAGGGAATTGTTGCCCACGCGCGAGCCGTGACCCACCTGGACGAGATTGTCCACTTTGGCGCCGTCGCCGATCTCGGTTGCGCCCACGGTGGCGCGGTCGATGGTGGCGTTCGACTGCACATCGACGCGGTTGCCGAGGCGCACCGGGCCGGACTGGGGGATTTTGACCCACTGCCCCTGTTCATCTTTCGAGAAACCGAAGCCGTCGCCGCCGATAATCGCGCCGTTTTCAAGCGTGACGTGGTCGCCAAGGACGCAGTGCTCGCGTACGACGGCGTGGGCGTGGGCGAAAAAGTGGTCACCCGCCTGCACGCCGGGATAGACAACCACGTGCGGCAGCAGTGTGGCGTGCGCGCCGAGCCGGACGCCGGGGCCGATGACGACATAGGCGCCGATGTGCGCCTCCGGGCCAATCTCAGCCGTCGGATCGATGACAGCCGTGGGATGAATGCCGGGCGGATAGGCGGGCGGCTGATAAAAGAGGCCCAGCGCGCGGGCGAATGCGTGGTAAGGATTCTTGATGCGCAGCGTGGCCGCCGGAATTTCCTGAAACTCCGGCTCGACGATCACGGCCGCGGCCCGCGTGGTGCGGGCCAGAGCCGTGTAACGCACATTTGCGACAAAAGTAACTTCGGCAGGGCCAGCCTCTTCGATGCCGGCGACGCCGGTGACTTCAAGGCCGGGATCGCCGCGCAGTTCCGCGCCCAAACGGCTTGCCAATTCGCCTAGCTTCATGGAGGTGATTGTAGCGTTTTGCGGTTCTCGAATGAAAGCCGAGCGGTCATGGAGCCGCCATCGCGTTTCGATTGGCGGCAACGATGGGGTGCTTACGGGTTGGTTGGGAGGGGTAGCGATTCATCGAGCAGCGGCAGGGCCAGCGTGGCCAGGCCGTAAGCCATGCTGATCGCTAGCAGGCCGCGATCGCCGATGCCGAGGGCGCTGTGGGCCAGTTCGACGACGCCATAGGCGTTCAGCAGGGCCGCAAGCGTGTACGGGCGCACGAGGAGGGTTGCGAGAATCCTGGGCAGCCGGCGCGTTGACGAAAGAAGCGCCGTCCCGGCGGCACGCAGCTCTTTTTGCAGACCGATGGCGGCGACTGCGGGAATGTAGCCCAGCGGCGTGCGCACGCGGGGCCAGTCGATCGCGTGGGGATGGATGCCGCTGGCGGCCAGACAAAGGCTCCCGAGGATGACTCCGGCGGCGTTGATGCGGGGCGCAGCCACTGGATGCCGCGTTTTCTGGCGCAGCGCATAATCGGAGGCGATCCAGAGAAAACCGACTGCTGTTTCCAGATTCGGGTGCAGACCGCGTCTGCACAAAAGGCCGAGATTGCCCGCGATGAGGCTGTAGGCGACCAGGGCCGGAGCGACAGCGGTCAGTCGTTGGCGCAAGGCATTCCTGTTTCCGTCCGCGAGCAAGAGCCCATGCGTCTAGCGTCCGGGTGGAACTTGCAGGGTATGTGCGGCGGCTTGCGCGGCCACCAGCGGCGCGTTCGGCACAATGCCGAGGGCCAGCGTGACAAGAACCGCCAGCGAGACGGCGGCAAGGACTGCCGGTCCAAGGCGATGTTTCGCCGGCGCAGGTGCCTCTTCCGCAGGGCGCTGCACGGTGACGAGGGCCAGACGCAGGTAATAGGCCGCGGCCAATCCCGAGTTCAGCAGGCCGAGGACGGCCAGCCAGACCGCGCCGCCCCCAACCGCGGCGCTAAACGAGTAGAACTTGCCGAAGAAGCCGCCGGTGAAGGGAATGCCGATGAGCGAGATCAGGAAGAAGATCAGCGCGCTGGTGAGAACCGGCGAGCGATAGAGCGTGCCGCGGAAGTCGTCGATGAGCGAAAGCTCTTCGTCGTAACCGGCAAGGAGCGTGAGGACGGCGAAGACGCCGACGTTCATGGCGGCGTAGGCCGCCGTATAAAAGGCGGCGGCGGCGATGCCGACCGAGCCGATGCCGGCGAAGGCGGCCAGCAGATAGCCCGCGTGCGCGATCGAGGAGTAGGCCAGCATGCGCTTGACGTTGCGCTGGCGCAGCGCGGCCAGATTGCCGACGGTCATCGAGAGCACGGCGACGATCCACAGCAGCGGCGCCCAGACCGAATGCAGCGCGGGAAAGATCTCATAGAGCACGCGCAGCAGCAGCGCGAAGGCCGCCGCTTTGGGCGCGGTGCTGAGCAGGGCGACCACCGGCGAGGGTGCGCCTTCGTAGACATCGGGCGTCCAGACGTGGAACGGAGCCGCGGAAACCTTGAAGAGAATGCCGACGAGCATCAGCGCCAGCGCGGCCAGCACCAGCGGCTGGTTCTGCGCCAGCGGCGCAAGGCGCGCAAGTTCGTAAATCTGCGTGGTTCCCGTCGCGCCAAAGAGAAGCGCGATTCCGTAAAGCAGAAAACCGGTGGCGAAGGAGCCGAGCAGGAAGTATTTAATAGCGGCTTCCGGTCCGCGGCCGGTGTTTTTACGGTAGCCAGCGAGAATATACGTCGAGATAGAGGAGATTTCGAGGGCGATGAAGACGACCAGCAGTTCGACGGCGCTGGTGAGCAGGCACATGCCGACGGCGCCGAAGACGATGAGGGCGTAGAACTCGCCTTGGTGATGGCCGTCTTCCGGCAGCGTGTCGATCGAGACGAGCAGGGCCACGAGGACGATGCCGCAGATCAGCACATGAAAAAAGACCGTGAAGGCGCTGGTCTCGACCGTGCCGAAGAAGCCGGTTCCCTGCGGCAAGGCAAGCTGGCCGAGGCTGGCCCAGAGGGCGACGGTGGTTCCGATGGCGGCCAGAAAGCCGAGGTAGCGGCGCGGCCAGTTGGCCGGAATCGTCGCCTCGACCAGCATGAGGACGACGCCGGTCAGCGTGAGGATGACTTCGGGGAGGATGCGGGCGATGTCGGCAACGGGGTTCACCGCGTAACCTCCGGCGTGGATTGGGTTGGGGTAGCGAAGCCGTGCGCCTGTTCGATCGTCGCAGCGGGCGCGGCCTTCAGAAGCATCGGTTCGTTCGATTGCATGATTGTGTCTTCGCGCGGAGGAGGATGCACGCCTGCGCCGATGGTGTGGAACCAGAGCGATGGCGCAAGGCCCATCACGAGCATCAGCACCAGGAGCGGCGAAAGGATGGCCAGCTCGCCCAGGCCGAGATCGACGGCGGGTTTGGCGCCGGCAAGCGCGCTTTCCGGTCCATAGAAAACGCGCTGAATCAGCGAAAGCATGTAGGCCGCGCCCAGAATCACGCCGATGGCGGCCAGAATCGCCGCGTCGCGGCTGACCTGCGCGAAGGTGCTCGACAGAATCGTGAACTCGCCGATGAAACCGCTCAGCATCGGCAGGCCGATCATGGCCAGAGTCGCGAGGACGAAGTACGTGGCCGTGCGCGGCAGCTTGGCGGCAAATCCGCCGTAGGAGTCGATCAGGCTGGTGGCGTAACGCACTTCGAGTGCGCCGAGCAGCAGGAAGAGCGCGCCATCGACGACGCCGTGCGAAAGAATCTGGTAGACCGCGCCCGACCAGCCGGTGAGCGTGAGGCCGTAGATGGCAAGCACGATCAGGCTCAGGTGGCTGAGCGCGGCATAG
>JAJYFB010000089.1 GCA_021785495.1 Acidobacteriota bacterium
GGGATCTGGCCTATGACACCATCGCCGGCGAGATGGCCGCCGACAATCTGTATGCCGGCTATCAAATCGGACGCACCACCTTCGGCCTCAGCCACGCGCTTCTCAACGCGGTGGACGACATGGTTCCCGACCTGGCCACCACCGCATGGCCGGCAAGCCTGCCGGTCGTCGCGCCCTCCACGCTCAAGAGCCAGATGATCACGCCGTTTCTCGAGATCGGCAAGCAGAGCGGAGCCGGCTTCAATTTGGCCGTCAATGGCGGATATGACTTTGTGCAGCACATGGTGCAGTACGCCGGCGTGCAGACCGTCTACAACTGGGATTGCTGCGGCCTGACCCTCGGTTACAGGCGTTACATTCTGGGCGTCAGCGGCGCGGCCAGCCGCGACGAAACCCAGTGGCTCGGCAGCTTCACCCTGGCCAACTTCGGCGCAGTGGGAAATATCCGCCGCGCCAACTCCGTCTTCCACGACCCCACGCAGCCGCCGGTGTACTGAGAGCCGCAAGAAACGCCCAACCCGTCCGGTCTTCGGCGCAGGTTGGGCGTCTGGTGTCTGCCGCATCTTCGGGTGGAGTTGCCGGACGGTCCGGGCTGACGCGACAGACTCTTCGAGTTGCCGCAGCCGCAGACCTTGCCGGATTCCGGACTCCGCCGGACAGGCTTCTTTACGGCTTCGGCGCCGGATGCACGACGCGGTAGCTGGCGCCGCCATCGGCCCAGACCAGCAGCAGAATGTCCTTGTCGGGCGGCGCGGCATGCACCTGATTGACAAAGCTGTCGGCGTCTTTCACCGGCTGGCGGTTGATCTCCAGAATCACGTTGCCTGCGGCCAGGCCCGCATCCTCGGCCGGGCTGCCGGGTTGCACGTTCTCGATCACCGCGCCCTCAACCTGGCCGGGAACGTTGAACTGCTGGCGCACATCGGGGGTCAGATCGGCGACCGTCACGCCCAGCCGCGCATGTCCGCTGCCGGAGTTTTCGGCCTCCTCGACACCCTCTTTGTGGTACTCGCCCACCGTGACGGGAATCGTCATCGGCTTGCCGTTGCGCAGAATGCCGAGGGCGATCTTGGCGCCGGGCGCGGTCTCGCTCACGGCCACCTGCAGGGCGCGGCCGTCATCGATCTTCTTGCCATTCAGTTCGCGCAGTACGTCGCCGGTCTTCAGCCCGGCTTGGCTGGCCGGCGAGTCGGGCGTGACCTGGCTGATCACCGCGCCGGTTGCATCCGGCAGGTTGAAGAACTGCGCGTTCTCCGGCGTAATGTCGTTCATGGCGATGCCCAGGTAGCCATGATGCACCTTGCCGTCCTTGATAATTTGTTCGGCGGAGACGCGGGCGATCTCCGACGGGATGGCGAAGCCGGCGCCGGCGAACTGGCCGCTATTGGTGATGATGAAGGTGTTGATGCCGATCACCTCGCCGTGCGCATTGACCAGCGGGCCGCCGGAGTTGCCGGGATTGATGGCCGCGTCGGTCTGGATGTAATCGCCCGGCGTGCGCCGGTTGTCGCTATAGGGATTGGGCCGGTTGAGGGCGCTGACGATGCCGCGCGTCACCGTGAAGTGAAAATAGCCGAAGGGACTGCCGAAGGCCAGAACCGTCTGTCCGGGGCGCAGCCTGGTCGAGTCGCCCCAGGGAATGCTGGCCAGATTTTTGGCGTCGATCTTGATCACGGCCAGGTCGTTGAGTTTGTCCACGCCCACCAGCTTGGCCGTGAAGACCCGCCGGTCGTCGAGCGTGACGCGCATCTCCGTGGCGCCATCGACCACATGGTTGTTCGTCACGATGTAGCCATCGGGAGAGATGATCACGCCGCTGCCGATGCCGTGCTCAATCTGCGGCTGGGGTTTCATGCGCTGCATGTTCGGCCCGCCGGGGCCAAAGAAAAACTGCTGGAAGCCGGGCGGCAGATCCTGCGGATTGATGCCGCCAAAGCTCTGGCCGCCGCCGGAGTTTTGCGCGTCGGGAGTGACCTTGGCCGTCACGGAGATGGTGACGACAGCCGGCGTTACGCGCGCGGCCACGGCCTCGACGGCGTTGTCGAGCGCGGTCAGGGCGGCCACGCTCGAATCGTCGAGCGGGCCGGAGGCGGCGGCCATCGCCTTGTTCTGGTCCAGCAGAAAGGCCGCGGCAAAGAGCAGCGTCGCGAGAATTCCCGCGGGAACCGCGAGTTTCTTGGCTTTGTCTACTAAAGATTTAGTTGTCATGAGCATCTCGATCTCCATTGGGGTTGAAGTTTTCGGTTAAAGTTCGAAGACCAGCCATCCTGACGCAGGAACGAGCGCGGGAGGCCGGCGAGAATGCAAAATCATGGCGCGCGATGGACCGGAGCCAGGCGCGGGCGCGGCAAACCAAGCCGCGTTCGGCCGGGGCGCAATCCAGAAGACAAGCCGCGTCACGGCAATCGCAACAGCCGGCCGCGCCGTGTTCTTGTCGTTGCCGTCCGCAGAGGGCAGGAAACCGGGCGCATCGCCGGAGGTGGCTCCAGAGCGGTTCGGCGCAGTGTCGATCTCCCGCCAGGCGGTGAAGACGACCAGTTGCGGCGCGACGGCCGGGAGCGCGACAGCATCGGCGGCTTGCGCAGGCGGCGTCGCGGCCCATGCTTCCGCCGCTTGCGATTCCGTCGGCGCGGCGTCGTTCATCGCGGGCCTCGAAAGCGTCCGGCCGCGCACTGGTTCGCCGGTTCCGGTCAAGTTCGGTCCGGTCGAGTTGGATCGGGCCGAAGAGGAAGCGCCGCAGCGCGGTGCGGCAAACGAAGAAACGCGACGATGCGCGGGCAGGATCGCCATGGCCTGCACCGCGCGGAAGCCCGAAGCGCCGCGCGCAAAGGCAAGCTCTGTTCCCGCGCGATCGTCATCGGCCTGCGGGATGGGCGCACCGGCCGGCGTCATCGCTTCCTGCGCGGCCGCCGGTGGTGCGGCGGGCGCAAAGGCCACCATCCGCGGACAGCGCGCCAGCCCGACGGAAGCCGCCAGCAGGCCGGATGCGGTCAAAACCGCAAAGCTGTATGCGGCAAGGGGATGCAGCGCGGATCTGCGGGCCAGCAGCGTCGTCACGCGGCGCGCCAGCTCCGATTGCCGCTCGAAGGCCCCGAGCGAGAGCGCATGGGCCCGTCGGCGCTCGATCGCGTGCCCGGCAAGGCGGGTCAGGCAGGCCGCATAGGCGCAGGGCTGCTGCGTGCGGCGCACCACGGCCTCGTCGCAGGCCATCTCGCGCTCGCGCGCCAGCCTGCGCTCGATCCAGACCAGGACGGGATTCAAAGGAAAGAGAACCAAGGCAAATTTCCCGAGAAGATTGGTCCAGTCATCGCGGCGGCGCAGGTGCTCGGCCTCGTGCAGAACCACCTGGTCGAGTTCGGCCGGCGTCAGCCGCGCGAAAAGCCACTCGGGAAGAAGAATGCGTGGAGCCAAAAAGCCGATGACCGCCGGCCGGTCAAGTTCGCGCGTGGTGCAGAGCTCGGCTGCTCTGCGGAAGGAGAAAAGAGCGAAGTTGGCGGTGCTTGCGGAGTTCGCGACGCTGAACCGGGGGACGCCAGCCGCGACGGGCGTGGCCGACTTCCACAACCGCCGCAGACGCAGAGCATGCGCCAGAAGAACGATGAGACGGAACAAGGAAAATGTGAGCCAGAGCGCGCCGATGGCCAACGCCCAGCTGCCGGCAAGCTGAATCTGCGGCAGCCGCGGCCAGCTCCTTGCGCCGGAAGAGGCGGCGGTCCCGGCGAACGAGACTGCGTTTGCAGGCGCAGGAACGCTGGCCAGGCACGGCGCAAGAAGCGGCAAAAGCGGCAGGGCGATCACCAGGAGAAAAACTCCGGTCCAGAGGAGAAATCGCTGCGCGGCGGCGAGCGACATGCGCGCACGCTGCGCCGCCGCAAGGCCGAGGCCCAGAACGACAGCGAGAACCGCGCCTTGCCACAGCGCCGCCACGGCCAGCGGCGCGGCCGCCTGGGCGAAGGCGGCAAAACCGCTCGCGGCTCCCGCCAGCAGAGCGCGCATTCCTTCGTCGATCGGCATCCACGGCATGAATTACTCCTCGCCTCCCGTCCGGCCACTTGTCTTGCCGGCGATCTCCATCTCCGCGCCTTGCCTGCCAGCCGCGGAGCGGGTCATCTCGACGCGGACAATCTCTTGGATGCGCTTCAGCTCCTCGGGCGCGATCTCTTCGTCGCCTAAAAGCGATAACACCAACTGCTCGCGCGAGTCGCCGAAGAAGCGGTTGAGCAGGTTGCGCACCTCGGAGCGGCTGGCCTCCTGCTCGGCCACGCGGGGACGGTAGACAAAGGCGCGGCCCTCCTGGCGATGGCGCACGTACCCCTTCTGTTCGAGGATGCGCACGGTCGTCAGCACCGAGTTGTAGGCCAGCGACTCGCCGTCCGGCAGCGCCGCCACCAGGTCGGTGACCGAGGACTCGCCACGCCGCCACAGGATCTTCATCAGCCTGAGCTCGGCCTCGGTTAGCGTGTTCGATCGTCTTGGCGGCATGGCGACCTGTTGATTCCCAAGGAGATGGTCTTCCCTGGATTCATCGTTCGCTTTGATAGACGAACAACTAAAAAATTAGTTAGCACGCGAGCCACTTGCAAAATTCAGTTACGGAGCCTCCGCAGGAGAAAAAACCTCCCTCCGGGGCGAAAGCCCCATTCATTCCAGGCGTTTTACGGCGCGACTCAAGTCGTGCTTTTTCAGGTTTTGCGACCGTCGATTCCATTTTGCAAGTGGCGCACGCGCCCCAAAATTCCTCTTTTGGCTCCTGTGGTGGCAGCCCGGGCCTTCCCGCATTTGGACTTTCCCGGTCGACAATGTCAAGCTAGTACCAGCCTGAGCTCTCGGCTCTCCGGCTGTCGCGTCCGTTTCCCTGACTCCCTTGCTTGGACGCTGGCCCGGCTACGCTGCGGGGGAGGGTGGTAATCGCAGTGTTCGGAGGAATCATTCATGCTGACAGTAGGAGAGAAGTTTCCCGCGTTCTCATTGACCGCGACGGTCGATCTGGACATGCACAAGGCGTTTCAAACGGTGACGAACGAGAGCTATGCCGGCAAGTGGAAGATTTACTTCTTCTGGCCCAAGGATTTCACCTTCGTTTGCCCCACGGAGATTGAGGCCTTCGGCGCGATGAACAAGCAGTTTGCCGAGCGCGGAGCGCAGGTGCTGGGCGGCAGCACGGACTCCGAGTTTGTGCATCACGCCTGGCGCACGCACCACCCCGGCCTCAAGAATCTGCCCTTCCCGATGCTGGCCGACGTCAAGCACGATCTGTCGAAAGCCCTCGGCATTCTGCACCCGGAGGCGGGCGTCTGCCTGCGGGCAACCTTCATCGTCGATCCGGAAGGCGTCATTCGCCATGTTTCGGTGAACGACCTCTCGGTCGGCCGCAACCCGGAGGAGATTTTGCGCCTCCTCGACGGCCTGCAGAGCGGCGAGTTGGTGCCGTGCAACTGGCACAAGGGCGAAGCGACGCTCAAAGTCTAGGCGCTGCTATGGCTGCGGCGTGGATGCCGCTCATCGGGGTAAACTGCGCGGTCCGGGGAGAGCCTTGCGCCTGCCCGGACCGCGCGATTGCTTGACTGCCCGCACCGGCGCAAACGCCTGGTCCAGGCGCGTGCGCAATCGCCTCGAAACACGGGCGCCGGGCGCCGGGAATTCGCCCTTCCCTTGCAGCACGGCGGCGAGAAAATCCAGCAAAACCGGCCTTTGCATGGGAAAAGAAATCTCATCTTTACGGGAACCTTGCTAAACTTGGGTGTATTTTCCCCTTGTGGATGCGCGGGAAATGTGGAGCCGGCGGCAAGACGGACCGGAACTTCGATGGACGAAAAACGGACGAGACAAGAACACGAAAAGGTGCGAATGCAACCATCCACGGCCCATTCCTGCAAGAACTTGCCCTCTGCGGGCCAAGTTGCCTATTTTTCGATGGAGATCGCCATCGAGCCCGCGATGCCAACCTATTCGGGCGGCCTGGGCGTGCTGGCCGGCGATACGCTGCGTTCAGCGGCCGATCTGTGCGTGCCCATGGCGGCCTTTACCCTGCTGCATCGCAAGGGCTACTTTGAGCAGCACCTGAGCCCGGAAGGCGTGCAGAGCGAGACCGTGCAACCGTGGAACCCGGCCGATTTTTGCACGGAGGAGCCGGAGCGCGTGACCGTGCAGATCGAGGGACGGGTCGTCGTGGTGCGCGCCTGGCGCTACGACCTCAAGGGCCGGAGCGGCCACATCGTGCCCATCTACCTGCTGGACACGGATCTCGCGGAGAATTCGGGCTGGGACCGCGGGCTGACCGACCATCTTTATGGCGGCGACACAAACTACCGCCTGCAGCAGGAGATTGTGCTCGGCATGGGCGGCGTGCGCATGGCGCATGCGCTGGGGTTGCGCGTCAACGTCTATCACATGAACGAGGGCCACGCCGCGCTGCTGACGCTGGCGCTGCTGGAAAGCCAGTTGGGCGGCGGCCCGTTGAACGGCGCAACCGCCGACGACATCGAGCAGGTGCGCAAAAAGTGCGTCTTTACCACGCACACGCCCGTTCCGGCCGGCCACGACCGCTTCTCGACCGAGCAATCCATCCGCATCCTCGGCAGCGACCGCACCGCACAGCTTGAAAAGGCGGACTGCTTCCGCGAGGGTCTGCTGAACATGACGCTGCTGGCGTTGCGCTTCTCGCGCTACGCCAACGGGGTGGCCCTGCAGCACGGCAAGGTCTCGCGCGCCATGTTCCCGGAGTTCGCCATCGACTCGATCACCAACGGCGTTCACGCGCCCACATGGATCGCCGAGCCGGTGGCGCAGATGCTCGACGAGCATCTGCCCGCCTGGCGGCACGACATTCTTTATCTACGCAACGCCATCGACCTGCCGGAGGCCGCCCTCCAGGCCGCCCATGCCAGCGCCAAGGAGCACTTGCTGGCCGTGGTCGAATCGCGCACTGGGCAGGCGCTCGACCCGACGGTGCTCACCCTCGGCTTTGCGCGGCGCGCGGCCACCTACAAACGGGCCATGCTCCTCTTTCACGATCCCGACCGGCTCCAGGAGATTGCGGCCAAAGCCGGAGGATTGCAGATTCTTTACGCCGGCAAGGCGCATCCGCAGGACGGACCGGGCAAGGCGCTGATCCAGCAGGTGGTCGAGGAGGGCATGAAGCTTTCCGGCGGCAAGCTGCGCATCGTTTATCTCGAAAATTACGCCTGGGATCTGGGCGCGTTGCTGACGTCGGGCGTGGATGTCTGGGTGAATACGCCCCGCCGGCCCTACGAAGCCTCGGGCACCAGCGGCATGAAGGCGGCCATGAACGGCGTGCCCAGCCTCTCGATTCTCGACGGCTGGTGGATCGAGGGCTGCATCGAAGGCGTCACCGGGTGGGCGATCGAGGACGGGGCCGACGATGCCGCCGAGGCCCAATCGCTCTACGCCAAGCTCGAAGCGGCCGTGGTTCCGCTCTACCGCGACGCCCCCGAACAGTGGGCGCGGCTGATGAAGACCACGCTCGCCCTCAACGGCTCACACTTCAACACGGACCGCATGGCCGGCCAGTACGTGCGCAACGCCTACTACCCAGGCCGGTAGGCCGGGGTAGGCGAAGGCGGACGCAGCGTCCATCGGGCGAACACGTCGATTGAGTTCTCCGGCCCGTTCATGCGATGGCCTGAAAGGCGGAAGGCGCGCTCCGGCGCTGTTCTGGCGCGCATGTACACTAGCCTGTGTGGCGCGCGTCCCGATCGAGGGCGCACGGCGCGCACAAAGGATCTTCTGCCGTCTGCTTGCGCCCTGCCGCGGGAGAGACGCGGGCGTTGCGATTGCGCGGTGAAGCGCGGGACAAAACAGGACGAGTTGAAAGCTGTTCTTATGGATAAATTCATCATTCGCGGAGGCAATCCACTCACCGGAACGGTGCGCGTTTCGGGAGCAAAAAACTCGGCGCTGCCGTTGATGGCCGCGGCCATCCTCACCGAGGAGGAGATTGCGCTCGAAAACATTCCGCATGTGCGCGACATCGCCACGGAACGGCGGCTGCTGGCTTCAATGGGCGCCGTTGTCGAGCTGCACGAGCCGGTCGCGCCAGAGGATGGTTCCTCGACCGCGCCGCTGAGCCACACGACCATCTGTTGCCGTTCGCTCTCCGAGCCGGTGGCGCGCTACGAAATTGTCAAAACCATGCGCGCCAGTTCGCTCGTGCTCGGTCCGCTGGTCGCGCGCACGGGCCTGGCGCGCGTGGCCATGCCCGGCGGCTGCGCCATCGGCGGCCGTCCCATCGATCTGCACCTGAAGGGCCTGGAAAAGATGGGCGCCTCGATCGTCCAGCAGCACGGTTACATCGAGGCGCGCGCGCCCAGGCTGCGCGGAGCGCATATCGTCTTTGACCGCATCACCGTGACCGGAACGGAAGACCTGCTGATGGCTGCCGCGCTGGCCGAGGGGGAAAGCGTGCTTGAAAACTGCGCCCGCGAGCCGGAGGTCGCCGATCTGGCCGGATTGCTCACGGCGATGGGTGCGCGCATCGAAGGCGCGGGCACTTCGACCCTCCGCGTCCACGGCGTCCGCTCGCTCCACGGCGCGCGCTATTGCATCAATCCCGACCGCATCGAGGCGGGAACCTTTCTGATGGCCGGCGCCATCACGGGCGGCGATCTGACGGTGGCCGGTTGCAATCCCGATCATCTGGGCGCGGTCATCGCCAAGTTGCGCGAGGCCGGGGTGCGTGTTGATGTGGTCGCCGCCGACGCGGTGCGCGTGCGCGGCGCTGACAAGCTCGCCGCCGCCGACATCTCGACCGAGGAGTATCCCGGCTTTCCCACGGACATGCAGGCGCAGTACATGGCTTTGGCTACGCAGGCCGAGGGCGTCAGCCTGGTGCGCGAAAATATCTTCGAGAACCGCTTCATGCACGTGCAGGAGCTGGTGCGCATGGGCGCCAGCATCAAGGTGGACGGCAACACGGCCACCGTGCGCGGCCCGGCGCGGCTCTCGTCGGCCGCCGTCATGTGCTCGGATCTGCGCGCCTCGGCTTCGCTGGTGCTGGCCGCGCTGGTGGCCGACGGCGAGACTGTTCTCGACCGCGTCTATCACATGGATCGCGGCTACGAGCGCTTCGAGGAAAAACTGCGCGGCGCCGGTGCGCAGATTCAGCGCATGGGCGACGTTTTTCCGCCCCGCTTCGGCCCGTCTGGAGCCACGCACGCCTGACCTCGCGTCTATTTGCGGTAGTCCGGCGCGCCGTTGAACCACTTGACCAGATCGATATAACCCACCCAGCCGCGCCAGCGCAAGTACTCCTCGAACTCCTGTTTCTCGTACCTTTTCAGTTGCAGCGCGTTTTTGTACTGCGGGTAGGCGTATTTCGTGAAAAAAACCTTGTGGGCGAAGGGAAGCGCGTCGAAATCGCGAACATGTTCCGGCGTACAGCCCAGAACCTCCGCGCCCACGACAAAGAGCCGGTCCTTGCGAATGCGCGTTTTGCGTTCGTTCCATTTGGCGCGCGCATGTTCCTGGTCGCGATAGTGCGTAAAGTGAATCTCGATATCGTCGAGCAGGCCGATGGGGTAGGAAGGAACGACGTTAAATCGGGATTCGCGCGTAAAGCTGAGATCCATGCCCAGGTAACGATCCAGACCGGAGAGGAATCGGATGTAGTCCGGGGTAAAAAAGAAAAGTCCGATGGTCGGACTGAGAAATTGCAGCTTCATGTCCTTGTAGATAAAGCCGCCGCAGCAATTGTTCGAGAGGATGGAAATCTCTCTGTTTTCGAGGCGCGAGGCCGAAGCCGCCGTCCTCCAGGCGCGGTAATACTTGCTCAAGCTCTTGAATACTGGCACAACGTTCTCCCGTGCGTACGCTTCGGCCTTGCCGCGGAGGGTCCGGCCGCAGGATCCACTGCGATCGAGGGAAGTATACCTGTTGGGAGGACAAGCCCCCAGGCCGCGTCCGGTTGCTGTTCCCAATCGTCATGCTTCCCGCAATGTGATGCGGCGCACTGCCAGGTGTGACGGCCTGTGAGATAAAAAGTATGAGGACTCTGTACGCCGAGATCGCCCTGCGCGTACGTCCTGTTCCTTCCCGGAGAGCGAGACAATCATGACCACTGAGGCTGCCGAAGACGCCTTCGTCGATCTGCAAACCTGCTGGGCCGATCTCGATCTGCCCGTGCATGTGCGCGAGGTGCTGAGCGCGGCGCCGCTGGTGCAGATTCCCGAAAATCGCTTGCAACTGCTGGACTGGGCGCTGGGCCGGGCCTCGGGCGAGACCGACTGGAAGCCGGGCAACCGTTCCGATCACGGCCACTACGAGGTGGTCTTCCAAACCGGGCACGGCAAGCGGGTGGTCGAGGCAGTCGTCACCAAGGCGCGCAATGGGCTGGCGGTGAATTATCCCGATCCGGCCATGCGCCGCCGCGATCCCGACGCGATGGCCATCGGCGACGATCTGGGCACCGACAAGCCGCGCTACGAAGAGCGCTTCCAGGAGCCCTTCGCCGTCATGCGCCGGCGCACCATCGACTGGCTGAAGACGCAGGAGCTGGTGGTGGTTCCGTTCTACGCGGGCACCGACGAGTTGCAGTACGGATCGCTGCTGATCGTGCCGCGGCAGGCGGCCTTCTTCGCCGCCATGCTGGCCGATCTGCAGGGCATGATTCCGCGCAGCCAGGTTCCGGCCGATTTCCGCATCACCGGCGGCGTGCTCTATGTCGCGCCGCCCTTCCGGCACACGCACTTTGGCGGCCGCCAGGTGGTGGTGCACGACCGTCAGAAGACCCACCAGGAGATCTTCGCCTACAATCTGTACCCCGGACCGAGCGCCAAGAAGGGCGTCTATTCGGTGCTGCTGGACCGGGGCGAGCACGAGGGCTGGATCACGAACCACTGCTCGGCCGTGGCCGCGCTGACGCCCTACGACAACCAGTTGATCCTCATGCACGAGGGCGCTTCGGGCGGCGGCAAGAGCGAGATGACCGAGCACATTCACCGCATGGAAGACGGCCGGCTGCTGCTCGGCAAAAATGTGGTCACGCAGGAAGAACGCACGCTGGTTCTGCCCGAAGCCTGCCACCTGCGGCCCATCGCCGACGACATGGGCTGCGCGCACCCGAAGTATCAAGGCAACAGCAAGCGGCTGACCATCGCCGATGCCGAAAACGGCTGGTTCGTGCGCGTCGATCACATTCACAGCTACGGCACCGCGCCGGCGCTCGAACGGCTGTGCATCGAGCCGCCCGAGCCGCTGATCTTCCTCAATCACTACATTGTTCCCGGCGGCAACTGCCTGACCTGGGAGCACGTGGAAGACGCGCCCGGCAAACCCTGCCCGAATCCGCGCGTGATCCTGCCGCGGCGCTTGATCGAAGACATTCTGGAAGGGCCGCAGCGGGTGGACGTGCGCAGCTTTGGCGTGCGCTGCCCGCCCACGCACAAGGACAGCCGGCTCTACGGCATTCTGGCCATGCTGCACGTGCTCAGTCCGGCCCTGGCCTGGCTGTGGCGTCTGGCGGCTCCGCGCGGGCACGCCAATCCCAGCATTCAGGCCTCCAGCGGCGGCGGCATGGAGTCCGAGGGTGTCGGCTCCTACTGGGCCTTCGCCACCGGCCGCCGCGTCGATCAGGCCAACCTGCTGCTGCGCCAGATTCAGGAGACTCCCGAAACGCGCTACGTGCTGATTCCCAATCAACACGTGGGCGCCTGGAAGGTCGGCTTCATGGCCGAGTGGGTGGCGCGCGAGTACCTGGCCCGTCGCGGCAGCGCCAAGTTTGCCCGCGATCAGGTCAGCGAGGCCATCTGCCCGCTGCTCGGCTACATCCCCAACCAGTTGAAGATCGAGGGCTCGATCATCGCGCGCGTCTTTCTGCACGTCGAAGAGCAGTTGCAGGGCGGCATGGAGGTGTACGAGGAGGGAGCGCGGCAGTGGCGCGCG
>JAJYFB010000090.1 GCA_021785495.1 Acidobacteriota bacterium
AATGGTGAACGAGACTTTCTCGCGAATCGCGGCGAGGGCGTTCAGATCGGCCACGCCGGGATTGCAGCCGCTGTCGTGCAGAAGGAATGGCTTGTCGATGACGCCGTACATGTTTTTCATGGCGAAGGTGACGCCCGCCATTTTATGGTCCTTCAGAATGGGCAGGCCGATGACCATCGCGCATTCGCGGCTGAGAATCTGCGCCAGGCGAATCTGCGCTAGGCCGCAGGCAACCGGCTGATCCTCAAACCCGGCCGTGTCGCTTCCATAGCAGCGCACACGATCCGCCCCGGTTTGGATCGTCATGCCGCAGGCCTCCAGATCGCGCGCATTGCGATCCCACACAACGATGTTGCCCGGCTTGACGCCGGCCTGCTGGAGCCGCTCGGCCACCGCCAGGATGAGCGCCGGGTGCGTGGAGATGCCGCGGCCGCCCAGTCCGTTCACCTTGAGGCCGATGGTCTTGCCGGCCCGAACGCCGGCCGGAATCACGCTCTTCCACGCCGCCACCGGTTTTTCGCGCCCGGTGTAAGCGGCCATCGCCTTGTCGAGCAGGTCGAGCACCTTCTGTTCGTCGGGCAGTGCGCCAGCGCCGTGCAGCGAAGCGTCGCGCGCAACGACCACCGTCGATTTGCCGGCCGGCGCAGCCAACGCCAGCTTCTCCGCCGCTGCGGCCGCACCCAGAATCGCTGCGCCAGCGGCTGCTTCCTTCAGAAATTCCCTGCGACTTTTCATGATCTTTCCGCCTCCGTTCCCGCGAACGTTCGTTTTCCCTGTTGAGCCTGCGTGATCGCCCGCCCATCGAACGAAGCGGGACAGACGATGGGATTTCCGTGCAACTTGCTGCACGGAAGATTGGAAACTTACAGCTTTGCCGCGACGCCCTGCGCCAGCGCCAGCAGCGCCTGCTCCGTTCCGGGCGTCGCCTCGTAGGCCACGATGCGCACCAGGTACGGCCCCTTGCGAAAGGTCACGCTCTGCGCAAAAGCGATGCCCGCGTCGCCCAGCGGCACGCTCGTGGCTCCGGTCGCTCCCTCCGCGCTGAAGATCTTCTGCGCCCCGGCGGCATCTTTCATCGTGTACACGTCCACCGTCGCGTCCAACTGGCCTTGATACTTGTAGTCGGTGGTCGAGGTCGAAACGACGCCGGCCGCAATGTAATGTTCGGCGTCGCCGTCGATGTACTGCCAGAGATCTTTCGCGGCAAAGACGCGCGTCTCGCCCGCCCGGGCCCATCCGGTGACCGCGCCCGAGGCCGGAAACGGATCGACCGCTTTCTTTTTACACCCCGCGCCCACGGCCAGAACCGCCAGCGCAACCACCGCGATTCCGCGCTGCCATCGCTTTGTTGCGAATCGTTTCATTGGAGTCTCCCTTCTGTTGCGGCCGGGATCGGTTCGTCGACTTCGACAGGGCTCAAGGCCCACTGATTTCGCACGATGCCCGGCCCGGCTCAAGCCGCGCCCTTGCTCCCAAGCACCGACCCTTATTCAGCAATACGAGCCACTTGCAAAATTCAATCGATGATCGCTGGATTTGAAAGGGCACGACTTCAGTCGTGCCGTAAAATACCTGGAATGAATGGGGCTTTAGCCCCTGCGGGAGATTTTTCTTCTCGCAGAATACACCGGAACTGAATTTTGCAAGTGGCTCATACGTTTCGTCCTAACTCCGCTAGCTCCGCCAACCCCGCTAGCTCTGCTTCTCCCGCACCAGCAGAATCTGGCTGCCCGGCGAGCGGCTTTCGCCGATGCTTGTGACGGCGACGGCCGGCCGATCCTGCAACGGGCAGGCATACTCGCAGGCGCCGCAGCCCACGCAGCGGCTGGGATCGACATGCGGCTGCTTGAGCGTCTTCGTTTGGCCTTCGCCATTCACCACCTGGGCCTCGACCACGTAGATCGCCTTGGGCGAAACCGGGCACCACTCCTCGCAGACGATGCAATCGGTAGCCATCGCCCACGGCAGGCAGCGTCCGCGGTCGTAAAAGGCCGTGCCCAGCCGGATGGGCCGATTCTGCGCCGAACCGACGCCGACCACCCAGCCTTTTTCCTGCGGCGTAATCTGCCAGATCGCGCCGGTCGGGCAAACCTCCGAACAGAGTACGCAGCTTGGCTCGCAGTAGCCGATCTTCGGCACGAGCGTTGGCGTCCACAACCCTTCGATCCCGGCCTGCGTCAACGCCGGTTGCAGCGCGTTATTCGGACAGACCTTCATGCACTCGCCGCAGCGGATGCACCGCGCAAGAAAATCCGGCTCGTCGAGCGAACCCGGCGGACGCAGCAGATGCGCGTCGCGGCTTTTGCCCAGACCCGTGTTGGCGCGCAGAATCGGCACGGCAACCGCTCCTGCGGCCAGCCCCGTCAGCGTGCGCCGGCGGCCCAGATCGGGCGAGGCCACCTCTTTTTCCTTGCGGAAGAAGCGAAACTCCAGCGCATGATCCGGGCAACTGCCCACGCAGTTCATGCACATCATGCACTCGGATTTATGCCACGGCGCGTTGCCGATGGGGTCGTCGCCGCCCTGGCAGTGGAGCAGGCAGCGGTTGCAGTTGCTGCACGCTTCCGTGTCTTTGTGCAGCCCGAACACCGACCAGCGCGAGACCGCGCCCAGCAGCGCTCCCAGCGGGCAGATCGAGCGGCACCAAAAGCGCGTGATGCGCAGGCTCAGCGCCAAAATGGCGATGAACAGCACACCCAGAAAAATCCCTTGCGTGAAGTGCGCCTGGCGGAATTCGAGCAGGAATGCGCCCAGAACCGCGTGGATTCCACCGCCAACGGCGCGGACGACGCCGATGGGGCTGTTTTCGAGCGGATCGAGCACCGCGCGGACGGCGAAGTTGAAGGCCGGCAGCAGCGAGAGCCCGATCGAGCGGACCAGAAGACTGAAGGGATCGAGCCAGCCGATCGCCATCGACCCGAAGGCGGCGGCGACCAGGCCGGCGAGCAGCACGACGTACTTGATCGTCTGCCAGCGTTTGTAGCGATTCGACTCGATGCGCCGCTTGCCGCGCTTGGCCTCCGACGGCCGGCTGCCGACGAAGTGCTGCAAGGCGCCCAGCGGGCAGATCCAGCCGCAGAAAAACCGGCCGAAAAACAGCGTGGGCGCAAGGATAAGGAGGCTCCACAGCAGGCCGCGATAAAGCGCGTGACCGGCCAGCGCATTGGCCAGCGCCACCAGCGGATCCCACTCGAAGAACAGCCGCACCGGCCCGCGCAGGTGAATGTCGCTGGTCGTGCCCGGCAGGGCGCGCAGCGTGGTGAAGACAAGCAACAGAAGAAAGAGCAGCAAAAAAAAGATCTGCGAGGTTCTGCGCAGCTTCTGCCAATGGGGACCGGTCACATCATCCTCCGCGCGCTGCAAACAGGCGGAAAAGCCCTGGGAGCTAGCATCGAGGTTTGGGCGGAGGGGAAACAGTGATCTGCGTCACATCTTTTGGGTCGTTCCATTGCGGCGAAGACGCGGTGCCGCCGCGCTTGCGCGCAGAACGATCCGCCTCTCTGCCTGAAGCTGGGGAATGTGCCGCCCCGTTGCCGTTGCTGCAATGCTTTTTGAACCGGCAGAAAAGAAACTTCCATACAACGTATTTTCTACAGGTGATTGATGAGCGAGGCGATGCAGGCCGCGCCGAAGCCGTTGTCGATGTTGACTACGGAGACGTTCGGAGCGCAGGTGTTCAACATGCCGAGCAGCGCGGCCACGCCGCCGAACGATGCGCCGTAGCCTACGCTGGTGGGCACGGCAATGACCGGCGCGTTGACCAGTCCGCCCACCACGGTTGGCAGCGCGCCTTCCATCCCCGCGCAGACGATGAGCACGCGCGCCGAGCGGAGCGCCTGCTGCTGCGCCAGCAACCGGTGAATGCCGGCCACGCCCACATCGGCCACCAGTTCCACGCGGTTTCCCATCAGCCGCGCCGTGATGGCGGCCTCTTCGGCCACCGGCAGGTCGCTGGTGCCGGCGCAGACCACGACGACGGTTCCATGGCCGGCGGGAGCTTCGCTCTGATGAAGCGTAATGGCCCGCGCCCTTTCGTGAAACTCGGCGCGCGGCCCCTGGTCGGGCGCTTCGGAGGCCCGCACCATGGCGAACATTTCGCGCGTGGCCCGCGTGGCCAGCACGTTGCCGCCGGCCCGGGCCATGCGCGCGAAGATCGCCGCCACCTGATCGGGCGTCTTGCCCGCGGCAAAGATCGCCTCCGGAACGCCGGTGCGCAGCGCGCGATGATGATCCACCTTGGCGAATCCCATCTCTTCGAAGGGCAACCCGCGCAGCCGGTCGAGCGCATCGGCCACGCTCGACGATCCGGCCTGCACTTCGCGCAACAACGCTTCAATTTGCGTGTGATCCATACGCTATTTCCTCTTCGCCGCGGAGGCCGATTCCGTCCAGATGCGCATCGCCTCCTGCATCACCAGCTTCAGCGGAATTTTGTTCAAGCGCGCGAGATTCCGGCAGATTTCGTACTCGGGCAGCGCGTTGGCCACCTCGCCCGAAGGCCAGCGCGCCACCTTCATCCGCACCTTGCCCCAGGCCGTCTCCACTTCGGCAAACTCGCGCGCCAGAGCCAGCTTGTCTTCGATCCGCCAGCGCAGGCCGATGGTCGTGGTTTCGCGCAGCAGCAGTTCGCGCAGAACGGGCAGTTTCTCCGGGTTCGCCAGCACGGTCATCTGCACGCCCGTGCGGCCTTTCTTCATCTGCACGGCAGCCCGGTAGACATCCCAGGCGCCTGTCTCCAGCAGCAGCTCGCTCACGTAGGCCAGCAGTTGCGGCGTTGCGTCGTCGATCACCGTTTCGATCACGGCGATCGGCTCGCCGTCTTGCACCCCTTCTTCGGTTTCGCCCACGATCAGCCGCAGCAGGTTCGGCTCGCCCGGCGTCTCGCGTCCGCCGGCTCCGTAGCCGCGCGCCGCAACGCGCATCGGCGGCAATGCGCCAAACTCCACGTTCAACATGCGCAGCAGCACGGCGCCTGTCGGCGTCACGCGCTCCATGGGTGAACCGGCGGCGTAGATGGGTGCGTCGCCCAGCAGGGCGAGCGTGGCTGGTGCGGGCACAGGCAGCGTGCCGTGCTGACACTGGACCGTCCCGCTGCCCACGTTCAGCGGCGAGGCCATCCAGCGGTCGACGCCCAGCGCCTCGCAGCCCGCCGCGCCGCAGACGATATCGACGATCGTATCCACCGCGCCCACCTCGTGAAAATGCACCTTTTCGACGGCGATCGAGTGGATCGCCGCCTCGGCTTCGCCCAGAAGACGAAAGGCCCGCGAGGCGCGCTGCTTCACCGCCTCGGCCAGCGGAGCCGCGTCAATGATCGCAAGAATCGCCGCCAGCGACCGGTGCGGCGCGTGGCCGTGAGGCTCGTGCGCGCGCACCGGCTGCGCAGGCTGTTCCGCCTTCGGCGAGTGGTGCGGATGGTGATGCGCCATTCCGTGCGCCGGGTGCGCGTGTTCGGCGTGATCTTCGTGCGCGGAATGCTCATGGCCGTGATGGTGGTGGTGCGCGTGGTCGTCTTCTTCGTTCTTCGTCTCTCGACCCTCTTCCTCCACATCAACCTTCGTGCCCGCCAGTCCGCCCCGGCTGACCTTGCGCATCGTCAATCGCGCGCCCACGTGGAGCGCGGCCGCCGTTTCGGCAAGCATCTCGAAGGAGACGCCGGCATCGACCAGCGCGCCCAGCAGCATGTCGCCGCTGATCCCGGAAAAACACTCCAGATAGCCAATTCGCATCGCAAGCTGATTCTAAATTGTCGAAGACGCGAGCCACTGGCAAAATTCGATCGGCGAGCAGGGGATTGGAGAGGGCGCGGCTTGAGCCGTGCCGCAAGACATCTGGAATGCGGGCGGCTTCGGCTTTTGCTTGTGATCGATCTTCCTTCCACGGCGGGAACTAAGTTCCAGCAGGGTCGATCGCAAACAAGCCGAGAAGACCGGTACATGGTCGTACCAGTAAAGGGATTTATCCATGAGGCCTTTTCTGGGGAATTCTCCTTGAAATTCCCTTGAAATCCGGTTGAAACTTTGCGGCGAGTCCATGGCGCATCCTTGCGACTGGCCGTCTTTTTCTTGAAACAAAGTTTTTTGTTGACAATCGAGGATCATCCTCTTAATAATTTTCTGGCGCTGAGGTCTGACCTGTAAACGGAACGTAAACCGGTCCTGCCCAGACGCTGCAAGCCTTGCCTGCCCCCCTGGCGAGTTGCACGACATTTTGGAGGAGTCCATGCCGTACCGCACGTTGAAGTCTGCCCTGCTGTTCGTGTTCCTTCTGGCCTTTGCAAGCGCCTTCGCGCAATCGCCCTACCCTCTGCCGCATACCGTGACGACGATCGGTGGTGGCGCGGCATCGAGTCCGGCCACAGGCGCGGCCTGCGCGACGGGAAGTCCGCTGACCGCGACAGATACGCAGGGGGATGGCTGTCTGGCCACGCAGGTGGTGATCAAAAGCAACGGCGGCTACAGCGGCCTGGGCGTGGACCCGGCCGGCAATGTGCTGGTTCTGGACGCCAGCAGCGGCTACTCCGTGCGCGTCATCGATGCGCAGAGCGGCGTGATCTCGCGCGTGGCGGGCAACGGCTCAACCTGTTCGAGCAAAACGGACTCCATGGGCGATGGCTGCCCGGCCGCAACCGCGACCTCGCTGAACAATCCGCGGGGCATGGCGACGGATCCCTGGGGCAATGTGCTGATCGCCGGCTATAGCAGCCAATCGGTCAACATCGTCTGTCGGGCGGCTTCGCCGCTTTGCCCGAATACATCGGGCGCCAATCAGATCGGCTCGATGTACCTGGTGGGAGGGTGCGTGCTGACCAGCGGCTCCACGGGCGGCAGCGCGACCAGCGGCGTTTTGGCGACTCCCACGGGCTCGACCTGCAATGCGCTTCTGAACCAGCCGCGCGGCGCGGCGGGCGATCAGTACGGCAACGTCTACGTCGCCGACACGGGCAATGACGTGTATCGCGTGGTGCTCGGTCCGCAAAGTTACAACGGCGTGACGAATCCGCTCTACGCCGTGATCAACGCGTATGCGACCTATCAGGCGTCGAATAGCGGCGCAGGCGCGACGGCTGGTTACATTTACTCGCTGATTGGCAAGTTCACCTCGCCGTCGGCTGGCGCGGCCTGCTACAGCGGATCGACGGCCACGGCGCTCGATAAATATGGCGACGGCTGCCCGTTCTGGACGACCTCGATGGGCGGCAGCACTTCCGATGTGAATGCCATTACGGTGGACCCGGCGGGCGACATCGTCATCTTCGACAAGGCGGACTCGCTGCTGCGCGTGCTTTATATGGGCGGTGCGCAGATGGGCAAGGCGATCACGGCCTACTATGCCAATCTGACGACGCCGGTGAGTGTGACGCCGCAGGTGGGCTCTGTGTATGTGCTTGCGGGAGCCGGGTCGAGCACCTCGTACACCTCGAAGCCGATCAGCGGCAGCACGGCGAGTCTGGGCGTCGGCGGTTACAGAATCTCCAGCGACAATCGCGGCAATATCTACATCGGCAACAGCAACAATGGTTCGGTAATCTTCCTGGATATCGCCACAGACTATGTGCGCAATCTGACGCTGACGAATAATACGCCGACGCTGGGTGGCGGCAGCACGCTGACGACGGCCAGCGACGCCGCGGGCAATCTCTATGTCTACGACGCGACGAACAATCTGATTCGCAAGGTGGTGGCCAACTCCTTTGCGCTGGCGGGCGCGGCCACGGGAAGCAGCCAGACGGCCATGATCGATCTGCATGGCCCGGCGGGCACCACCGCGCTTGCAACGGCGCTTTTGAATAACACGGGAACCGCGCTGACGCTGGGCGCACCGAGCTGCGGCGCGGCGGCGGGCGATGGCACCATGGATTGCACCGTCTCGGCCACCTTTGCGCCCACGGCGCCCGGGGTGCAGAACGCTTCGCTTGCCGTGACGCCCTCCGGTGCGGGTTCCGCTCTTGTGCTTCCCGTGACCACCGATGCAACGGGCGCGGCGATGGTTGTCGACGGCACAGGCGTTACGCAAACGTCCATCGGCAGCGCGCTGGCCTTGTCCGGTTTGGCCACGGATGGCCAGGGCAACTTCTATACCAGCAATGGCACCTCGCTGATTCTTCTCAATGCGAGTGGAGCCGTGACCTCGATTGGCACGTTGAGCGGGGCCCCGGCGCAGGTTGCCGTCGACGCCACGGGCAATGTGTACGTTGCGGGCGATGGCAGCGGCGTGCTGCATGAGTTTGCGCTGGGTGCGGCGGGAAGTTATACCGCGGGCACGGTTGCTTTTGCTCCGATCGACAGCGCAACGGGCACGGCCGTCAGCGGCCCGGTTCCGCAGGCGGTCACGGCCGACGCCAGCGGCAATCTCTACATCTACGACGCCACGAGCAAGGCGGTCTATCGCCAGAGCGCGGCGGCCTTTGGCGCGACGACGGCGGAGGTCGCATCGGGCTTCTCGAACGTGGTCGCTCTGGCCGTCGATGGCTGGGACAATCTGTATGTGGCCGATAAGGGCGCGGGCGAAGTGGTGAAGATCGCCGATGCCGCCACGGTGACCACGCCGGCCACTTCCGCCAGTTGGACGATGGTCGCGGGCAATCTTTTGCCGGTGGCGCTGGCCACGGACGCGGGCGGCGATCTGTATGTAGCCGATGCGACCTCGAAGAGCATCCTCGAGTACTCGATGGGCGATGCCGCCTCGCCGGCGGTCTCGTCGAGCAACACGCTGGCTCTGACGTTGAGCGCGCCTTCGGGCGTGGCCGTGGATGCGCTCGGCAATGTGTATGCCGCGGACACCGCAGCCACCGCACTGCAGGAGCTGGCGCGCAGCACGGCGAGCATCAACTTCGGATCGAATTCGTCAACGGCGATGCCGCTGGTGATCGGCAACGCGGGCAATAGCGCGGCCACGGGGCTGGCGCAGACCGACGCGACGGACTTCACCATCGCCGCCGCCGCGAGCAATGGCTGCGGTGTGACTTCGGCGAGCCTCTTTACGCCCGGAGCCATCTGCGGCGCAACGGCGCAGTTTACGCCGCAGGCCACCGGCACGTACTCGGAGACGGTGAACTTTACGCCTGCCGGATCGGATGGCCTGCTGACGCTCTCCGGCAATCTGGCTGGCGGCACGGCGGTGTTCACGACGACGGTCATCGGCGGCCAGGCTCCAGCCGCGCCGCAGTACAGCCCCAACGGCACCGAGGTCAGTTTCGCGGTTTCCGTAGCGCCCACGGGCGGCAGTACGCTGACGCCAACCGGCTCCATTACCTATTCCGTGGACAACGGCGCCAGTGTTACCGCCAATCTGACGGCTGGCGTGTACGCGCTCAACCTGTCGGGACTTACCGCGGGTGCGCACACGCTCAAGGCGCATTATGTGGGCGCTGGCAACTTCCAGCCCTCGACCTCCAGTCCGGTCAGCTTCACGATTCAGACCATTGCGCCGGTGCTGAGTTGGACGCCCACAACGGCCACGCAGCAGGTAAGCGCAGCCCTTGGAGCAGGCGTTCTGGATGCGACGGTTACTCCGGCGATCCCAGGAAATTTTGTCTATACGGCGACGCCATCAGGTGGTTCGGCGACCGAAGTGGATGCCTCAATGTATCTGCCCATGGGCAGCTATGCGCTCTCGGTCACTTTCTATCCCAATGATTCAGTCGACTACACGACGGCGACCGGGTCCGTAGCCAGTTATACAGTCGCCATGGCCAACACGGTGGCCGTGGCGGGCGCCACGCAGAACCTGCTGGCCGCCGACGGCTCCGGCAACTACACCACGCTGGCGTCGGCGCTGGCGGCGCTGCCGGTCACCGGCGGCACGATCTACATCAAGCCGGGCGTCTATAGCGGCCAGAATGCCATCAGCTATCCGAACGTCGCGCTGCGCGGGCTGGGTGGCGATCCCACGCAAGTCATTCTCACCGCGGAAGACGGAGCCTTTTCCGCGCCCTTCAACTATCCGGGCAGCGGCGCCGGCAATGCCTCCGCCAGCGGCGACCAGGGATCGTCGACTCTCGACGTGACCAAGAGCGCATGGATCGGACAGCAGCAGACGGCGGGCGGCGTCCAGTACACGCCCAGCAACTTCTTTGCTGAATATCTCACCATCCAGAACACCTACAACAGCGACAACGTTGCGACGACCACCTGGAACACGACGAGCGGCAGTTGCGCCAACTCCGGCCCGTCGCAGACCCTCGAAGCCGTCTACAACTCCGGCAAGCAATGCAACTCGCAGGCGCTGGCCCTGTGGATCGAATCCGACCAGGCCGTGCTGAACAATGTGAACCTGACCAGCCAGCAGGACACGCTCTACGCCGGCAGCCAGGGCTGCGGTTCCGTCTGCACGCCGGCCCGTCAATACATGTGGAAGGGGACGATCACCGGCGACGTGGATTACGTCTTCGGCGACGCCGCTCTGGTTTTTGACCACAGCAACTTCTTCACCACCTGGCACGGAACCTCGGCCACGGGCACGGAGACCATCGAGGCGCAGAACAAGAAATTCGAGACCGGCTCGGCCAACGACTACCTGAGCGGCTATATTTGCAACGGTTGCACCCTGATGTCGCAGAGCACCGGCATGACCAATCTCTATTACGGCCGGCCGTATGGACCGTACTCGACGTGGATTATGCTGAACTCCTTTGTCGATCAGGTGAATGCGACTGGATGGATCGAGTTCAGCGGCGATAACAACCTGCCGACCTCGACCTACGCGGAGTACAACACGCAGAGCTACACGGATCCAAACGTGGGCACGGCGCCTTATCCGGCCGGCGTCTTCTACGAGAATTCGTCGATCATTCCGAACTACAGCGGCTCGCCCAGCTATGTCGTCACTCCCACCGGGTTGAATACCGGATCGGGCGTCAGCGGCACACGCGAGACGGAATCGACGGACCCCGGCACGCTGGAAGCCACCAACAGCCTCAAGACGCTGCTGACCGCGGCCCAGGCGGCGCAATATTATCCGGTGAACTTCCTGTCCACCACGGTCCCCACCCTGAATTACCCGGGTTTTACAGCGAACTGGAATCCGGTCACGGCGCTGGCCAATGAAGTGAACAGCTTCGCCAGCACCGGCAATCTGATCGTCAGCTCGGTCGGCCAGAGCGTCACCATCCTCGGCCGTCCGCAGACGCCGGGCGCGGGCGTCATTCCCACGGGAACGTACACCTTCTACGACGGCTCCACGCAACTGGCTACGGGCTCGCTCGACGCCAGCGGCGAAGCCTACTTCACCACCAGTTCGCTGGCTGCCGGCCGCCACAGCATCACCATGGCCTACGGCGGCGACAGCAACTTCAACGCCAGCACCTCGGCGCCCGTCATCGTCAGCGTGGGTGAGGCCGCCAGCACCGTCACCGTCACGGCGAACAATGCGTCGATGACCTACGGCGGAACGCTGACAGGGACGGCGACGGTCGCATCTCAATCCACTTCGGTTACGGGCGCGCCGACCGGAACGGTGAACTTCTTTACCGGCGCCACGCAGGTTGGAAGCTGCACGTTGACCTCGGGTACATGCACCTTTGCGCTGACCGGAGTCCAGGCGGGTCTGGTTTCGCTGACCGCGCAGTACGAAGGCGATTCGACCTTTGCGACAAGCACCTCGGCGGCCACAGCGGTCAACGTGACCCGCGCCATTCTGCAAGTGACGGCCAACAACGCCAGCATGGTGGCCGGAGCGGCTCTGCCCACCTTCACCGCGACGATCGCTGGGTTTGTGAATGGCGACACGCAGGCGACAGCCGTTACCGGCGCGCCCAGCCTGACTACGACCGCCAGCAGCTCCAGCGGGCCGGGCGAATATCCCATCACGGCTTCCCTGGGCGCACTTGCCGCCGCAAACTATACC
>JAJYFB010000007.1 GCA_021785495.1 Acidobacteriota bacterium
CCGTAAGGTAGTGGCTGAGGTGAAAGAGTTTGAGTTCCTTTGCGGCTTCCTTGCTGCCGCCAACCTGGCGCAGGTAATCCATCTGGCGGCGCAACGGCGTCTGCCGGAAATTCTTGGCATAGGTGAGAAACGCAAAATGGCTCTCGCCAAGAAATGCGGGAAGAATTCCGGCAACCAGAAGCAGCAGCAGAAACGGAGAGTACTTGATGAGCACGGCGGAAAATGCGATGGCCGTGACGGACTGCTGGATCAGCCGGCCCATCTGCTGGATCATGACCAGACGGTCGGTGGCTTGAACGCGGGCGCGCTCCAGGCGATCGTAGAACACCGGGTCTTCGTAGGCCGTGACATCGAGGCTCGCCGCCTTTCGCATGACCTCGACGCTGACGTGATGGGTGTACCGGTCGGCAAGCAGATTGTCGAAGTAATCCACCACGCGCAGAAAGATGCCGGTTGCGACGGCGAGAGCCATCTCCGCCGCGACCAGCCACCAGAAGTGGAGGGGCAGCGGCCGGTGCAGACGGACCAAGTTGACGCCATCGATAATGAAGCGGCCGATAATGCCAATACCGACGGGCAGAAACGCCGCAAGAATGCGGATGGCAATGTTCCAGAAGACTACCGATGGGCCGGATTCCCAGACGAAGCGCAGAACCGGAGGAATATTCCTGAGCGCGCGCACACGGTCGGCCCATGCGTTCGCATTTTTGTCCGGCGGCTTTGGATCGCCGCCAACAGGCTCACCGGTTGCGAGTTCATCCCTGACTGTGGGGTACATCGTTCCCTCTACCCTCGGGACCGCACCAAAGGCCGATAGGCATTCTGGTGCGGTGGATTCTTAAACCAAGGCAGCGGGAACGCCCTGATAACTTAGGCGTTTCTCTCTCTATATTGTTAGTGTAATGCATCGAACGTGCCGATGGTGACTCGCGATGGAAAGAACAGCAGCGGTCCGGGCGAGACCGCATTGCAGGCCGGATGCGCCGGTGGGGGATTAAAGTACTTCGGCCCACTGCGGCGAGGCGGCGAAGGCGGCGTGGATCAGTCCGACGTGCGAGTAGGTTTGCGGAAAGTTGCCCCACATGCGCATCTGCGTGGGGTCATAGTCCTCGGCCAGCAGGCCCAGAGGCGAAAGTGTCGCCAGGATGCGCTCGAAGACCGCCCGCGCATCGTCGCGGCGTCCGATGGCGGCCAGGGCCTCGATCAGCCAGAAGGTGCAGATGACGAAAGCGACCGAGGGCTTGCCGAAACCGTCGTTGAGGCTATAGCGCTGCAGCCAGTCGCCGAGGGCGAGATCCTTGTGAATCTTTTCAATGGTTCGGGTCAGCATGGGATCGCCGTGAGGAAGAAAGCGCAGCCGCGCCATTTGCAGCAGCGAGGCGTCCAGATCCTCGCCACCGTAATGGCCGACAAAGCTGTTGTGCTCCGCGTTCCAGGCGTTGGCGATCACCTCGGCATGGATGCGCCCGGCCGCGGCGTCGAACTCCGCGGCGTGCTCGGGCACAAACTGCTCGGCGATCAGCGCCATGCGATGGGCTGCGGCCCAGCACATGAGATTGGAGAAGGTCTGCGGCCGCCATGCGGTGCGGTACTCCCAGATTCCTGCGTCGGGCTTGCCGGCGACGGCGATGGCCTTGCGCGCCAGGGCTTCCATCAACTGCAACGCGGCCGGGGAACGTTCCGCGCTCAGCCGTTCGTCGAGATAGATGGGCGCCAGCGCCATCACCATCTCACCGTAGATGTCGTTTTGCGAGTGACGGGCCGCGCCGTTGCCGATGCGCACCGGCCCTTCGCCGCGATAGCCCGGCCAGCCTTCCAGAATCGACTCTTCGAGATTCTCCGATCCGTCGACGCGGTAGAGCGGAGCCAGGTTCAGCCCCGGCGCGCCCCCGGCCACGTTCAAAAGATACTGCACGAACTGCTCGCGCTCCTCGAACTGGCCCAGGAGGCCGAAGGCGTTCAGAACGTAATAGGAATCGCGTAGCCAGCAGTAACGATAATCCCAGGTGCGTCCGCTTCCGGGCGATTCCGGGATGGAGGTTGTCATGGCGGCGACGATCGCGCCCGTGTCCTCGAAGCAATGCAGCTTGAGGGCGAGCGCCGAGCGGATCACCGCGCGCTGAAAAAGCGGGGGAATGTCGCATTGCTTCACCCATCGCTGCCAGTAGCGCGTGGTCTCGTTCAGAAACCGCTCGCAAAGCGGCGCCAGCGGCTCCTCGATGGGCGCGCCCCAGGTAAGCGCCATGTGCTGGCGGCCGGTGAGCGTGAAGGGCTTACCGTTCAGGTAGGAGAGAGGAATGTCGGTGGTCAGCCGCAGCTCGTTCGCAAAGCCCTCGAAGTTGAGATGATGCGAGCCCTGCACGGTCTTTGGCGTTTTTTTCGACCAGCCCAGCCGCGGCTCGCAGCGGATGGCGATGCGCGGCGTGCCTTCGATCGGTTCGAGAATCCGGTACAACTGCACGGGGCGGAAAGCGCGATCGTAGTGAATGAAACGCGGCGCGAAGTCGAGAACGCGGAACGAGCCCGTGTCGGTGCGAAAGGTGGTTTCGAGGATATTCGTATTCGGTCGATAGGATTGCACGCCCGCTTCGCCGCCGGCCGGACCGATGCGGAAATAGCCTCCGTCCTGCTCGTCGAGCAGCGTCGAGAAAACCGGTTCGGCGTCGAAGCGCGGCAGGCAGCACCAGACGATCTCGCCGCGCGCGTGGACGAGCGCGGAAAACTGGCAGTTGCCGATCAGGCCCAGCTCTTCGATTCGCATTGTTCCGGCGCGTCGCATCGTCGCAGCATTCCAACTCGCGGTGCTTAAATAAGAGTATGACACGGTTGGCAAGGTTCATCCTCGCCTTGCTCATCGCCCTGGCGCTGCTGACCTGGGCGGTGTCGGGCGTCGTGCAAACCACCACGCACGAGTGGTTCGAGCGCGATGTGAGCGAGCACGCGCGTCTGGCGTTGATCGGCGCGATGCCGTCGATGGCCGATGCCTGGTACGACCCTGTGCGTTTGCAGGAACAACTGATGGCCATGGATCGCGACGTGCGCGTCATCGGCGTGGCGGCCTGCAACGCCGATCTCACGACGCGGTCAGTCACGCCGGATCTTCCCGAAGAATTCCGCTGCCAGACGGTGGGGCCGCGCGTGCGCGTGACGGGGACGGCGGCCGGCGAAGTCACCCCCCGCTTTCAGCCCTGGAGCACCATCGCCGCCCTGCCCACGGGCCGCGTCTACGTGACGGCCATGCCGATCGTCAGCCAGGGGCAGGCGCTGGGTTACGCCGTGCTTGCCCACGATCTGAGCTACATCGAACGGCGCGAGGCCAGGGCGCAAACTTTTTTGCTGGTTGTCTTCGGCGTTCTGGCCCTGCTGGCCTTCGGCATCCCGCTGCTTGTCGCCCGGCGCGTACGCCACGACTGGAGCATGGAGTTACATAAGCTGCTGCGCGGAGACGGAAAACGGCGCCGCGAATTCGAACCGATCCTCGGCGACATGCGCGATCTGATCGCGCGCATGGCCGACGAACGGGACGACTCGAACGGGCAATGGACGGCCGATCGGCTGAAGCAGATCCTGAATCGCAATCTGCACGGGGAAAAAGTCGTCATCCTGGCCAACCGCGAGCCGTACGTTCATATCCTCGGCGACGGCGGCCAAACCGAGGTGCAGCACCCGGCCAGCGGGTTGGTAACGGCTCTCGAGCCGATCATGCGCGCCTGCTCCGGTGTTTGGGTAGCCCACGGCAGCGGCAGCGCGGACCGCGCGACGGTCGATCGCCACGATCACGTGCGCGTTCCGCCGCAGGAAGAGTCGTACGAAATCCGCCGCGTCTGGCTCACGGAAGAGGAACAGCACGGCTACTACTACGGCTTCGCCAATGAAGGACTCTGGCCGCTCTGCCACACCGCGCATGCCCGGCCGCAGTTCCGCGCCGATGACTGGAAGTATTACCGTGAAGTGAACCGCAAATTTGCCGAGGCGGTCTGCGAAGAGGTGGATTCGAAAAATCCCGTCGTGCTCGTGCAGGACTATCACTTCGCCCTAGCTCCGGCGATGATCCGCAAAAGGCTGCCGACGGCGACGATCCTTACTTTTTGGCACATTCCCTGGCCGAACGCCGAACGGATGGGCATCTGCCCCTGGCACAACGAGATTCTCGAAGGCCTGCTGGGCAGCAGCATTGTCGGCTTCCATACGCAACTGCACTGCAACAACTTTCTCGATACCGTCGATCGCTATCTGGAAACCCGGCGCGACCGCGAACAGAATGCCGTGGTCATGCGTGGGCACCAGACCCTCGTGCGTCCCTATCCCATTGCGCTGGAATGGCCGGTGCGCTGGGTCGAGTCCGCGCCCCCGCTCGAAGAATGCCGCGCGCAGGTATGGCGAAGCCTTGGGTTGAAGCCCGACGCACTGCTCGGACTAGGCATCGACCGCCTCGACTATACCAAGGGAATCGAGGAGCGGCTGCTGGCCGTCGAGTTGTTCCTGGAGCGCTATCCGCAGTATCGCGGCCGTTTGACCTTTGCGCAACTGGCCGAACCCAGCCGTACCGAGATTGAGCGTTACAAGGAGCTGAACGTCGCCGTGGAGCGGCTGGCCGAACGCATCAACCAGCGATTTGGCGCGGCGGACTATCGGCCCATCGTGCTGCTGCGTTCGCACCACGAACCGCCCGACGTCTTCCGCTTTTACCGCGCGGCCGATTTTTGCTACGTCAGCAGCCTGCACGACGGCATGAACCTTGTCGCCAAGGAGTTTGTCGCCGCGCGCACCGATCTCAAGGGCGTCCTGATCCTCAGCGAATTTACCGGCGCGGCGCAGGAGATGACCGAAGCGCTGATCGTGAATCCGTACGACCTGGAAAAAAGCAGCGACGCCATGGCCGCGGCCCTGGCCATGCCCGTCCAGGAGCAGCAGGACCGTATGCGCTCCATGCGTTCGATGATTGGACGGTTCAATGTCTATCGCTGGGCGGGCAAGATGCTCGTGGATGCGGCACGCCTGCGCAACCAGGAGCGGCTGACCGGACGCCTGGCCGAACGCACGCTCGTGAACGCTTCCTTTTGACGATGAATCACCTTCTTGCGAAAACCTCGCGCCCGATCCTGAAACGACTGGCCGGAGAGCGCGTTCTGTGCGCCTTCGACTTCGACGGCACGCTGGCGCCGATCGTTGACCGGCCCGAGCAGGCGCACATGCCGGTCTCGACGCGCACGTGGCTCAAGCGCGTGGCCACGCTCTACCCGGCGATCGTCGTCTCAGGCCGCAACCGCGACGACGTGCTCGGCAAGCTGCGCGGCATTCCCCTGGCCGCCGTCTATGGCAACCACGGCGCGGAGACCGGCGGCAACATTCCGCGCGACCGGCGCGTGATGCGCTGGAAGACCGCGCTGCAAGCCGAACTGGGCGACCTGCCCGGCGTCTGGATCGAAGACAAAGGCGCATCGCTCGCCGTGCATTACCGCCAGTCCACGCGGCCGGCCCAATCCAGTCGCCGCATCGCCGCGGCCATCGCCCGGCTGAACGAGGTCCGCACATTTGGCGGCAAGAAAGTGGTTAACCTTGTGGCTGATGGCGCCCCGACAAAAGGAGACGCAGTGGCTGCCGAACGCGATCGCTTGCACTGCGAATGGGTTCTCTACGTCGGTGACGACGACAACGACGAGGACGCCTTTGCCCTTGAGGGAAATCTCGTCGCCGTCCGCATCGGCAGAAAAAAGCACACGCACGCACGCTACTTTCTGAAGTCGCAAGCGGAGATCGACCAGCTTTTGCGTTGGATAGTGCGCCTGCGCACAGCGAGATCGTCTGCACCGGCACACATCGGCGACCATTCTGCAGGGAGCCGCAGAGGCTAGGTCTTTGACAACATAAAGAAGCACCATAGTTGATACTTGGCACGGGACGAGAACCGGTGCATCTTATTGGGCATGAAGACCTCCCACCATGTGCATGTCAAGTTGGGAAAGAAGGATCGGCATCAGATTGCAACGATGCTGACGAAGGGGCGGGAATCGGCGCGCGTGTTGCGACGGGCCATGATTCTTCGCCAGCTTGACGAAGGTCAAACCCAGCTATCCCCAACCTGGTTTGCACTCAGACCACGGATGGCTGGCTATGTCCTTTCATTACACAATCTGTAGAGAACTGACTTCGCTATTTTGGACGGCAGTGATGTCCAACAAAGAAACGCTGGAAAAAATTGGCGCCTGTTGGGAAGGGCTTATTGATCGCTGCATACATAATGCAACGAGATTCGATTTTCAGACACCACAAAATAGGGCTTCAGCGACGGTTCGAATGTTGCATTCAATATGCAGCGGCCATTAACGCCATGCAACAAGAGGGATCGAAAGGCTCCTTGCGCGGCAAGTTCAAACGCGCTGGATGGGACAATGACTACCTGCTCCGACTCTTGGAGCTATTTTGAAATGCGATTGCCCTGGCGGGCGCCTTCACGCACGACAAATTTGCGCAGGCGAGCGGCAAGCAGGAGTGCGCCGGTTGCCCGCCAAAGACCGCTTCCTCCGTGCGAGCTTCGTCAATGCGTCGCTGCACTCATGCGAAGGATGGCTGCGCCCGCACACGGCGCCATCTATTCCGCGCCGAAGAGGCTGCCCTCCTGCGGCGGAACCGCCGTCGGATCGTGCGCGGGCGCGCCCGGCTCCTCGTGCGAATGCGGTGCGGCCCCGGCGTCGCTGCGCGGCTGAAAGACGCGATAGGGATCGCCCGGCAGCAGATGATTTTCTTCGAGCGCGAGTTTGACGCGCCGGTGGAACTCGCGCACCACGCCGTACTGCTGCTGCGCACGGGTTTTGAAAACCACGGGAAAGATTGTTTGCGAGCCTTTGACGGCGTCGAGGCCGAGAATCTGCGGGTCGGCGAGAAAGACGCCGCCGAACTCGGCGTCTGCGCGCAGCTCCGCGGCGATCCGTGCGAGCAATTTCGTCACTTCGTCGGGATCGGCCGAGATGTCCACGCTCACGTTGACGGTGGCGATCGAGAAACCCGCGTTCAGGTTGGCGACGGTCGTGATCTGCGAGTTGGGAATCACGTAGAGTGTGCCGTCGGCGTCGCGCACGGTGGTGCGGCGCAGGGTGAGCGCCTCGACCACGCCGCTGACGCCGGCCAGCCGCACCGTGTCGCCCACGCTGAACTGGCCCTCCACCAGAATGAGAAAGCCGTTGAACATGTCCTTGACGATGGTCTGCGCGGCAAGGCCGATGGCGATGCCGGCGATGCCGGCCGAAGCCAGCAGCGGCGCAAGATTGAAGCCGATGGCGTCGAGCGACATGAAACCGGCGATCAGGCCGATGATCGTCAGTCCCGTGGCGCGGATGACGCCGGCCATGGTCCTTACCTCCGCCAGACGGGCCGTTCCCGCTCCCGCCTGTTCGGCCACGCGCGTCATGTGGAAGGTGATCAGGTGCAGCAGACGGCTGAGCGCGAAGGCGATGATGGCGATAATCACCAGCTTGGGCAGCTTGGTATGGACAAATTCCTGGCTATCGCCGAACCATTCATTGAGGATTTTGCTCCAAAAGCGGCTTTCGCCAGACAAACTCTGCTGCATGGCGAAACAAAACGCTGCGCAGCCGGAAAATTTCGGCATCTCCATCACCATCGCGCCTTTCTACCGATTCGAACACGACGATCTCAAAATCGTCGCTGAACGTTGCATCCTTGCGTTCCTGCCAGTTCGGCTGTTTCCAGAAAAGTGTAGCTGCCCGAAGGCGAAGGGACAACATGCGTCAGCCGCCGGTTGTGAACCGTCAGCGTATCGATGTACCAAAGGTTGACGGCCGGAAGATCGCGCGCCAGAATCTGTTGCGCAAGCCCGTAATCGGCGCGGCGTTGCGCCTGATCCTGGCTCCGGCTGGCGTCGTCGAGCAGCGCGTCGAGTTCGCGATTCACGTAGCGGCCGCGATTGGCTCCGTGCGGCGGAATTCGCGCCGAAGAAAAAACGTAGCTGAAAATATCCGGCTGCTCGTTGCCGCCGATCCATTCGAGCGAATACATCTGGAAGGCGCCGCGCTGCACGTCGGCATAGAAGGTGGCAAACTCATTCGATTGCAGATCGAGCGCGATGCCCACCTGCGCCAGTTGCTGCTGGAAGACCGCACCCAGCAGCCGCGCGCGCTCGTCGGTGCTGGTTTTCATCACGAGATGCAGACGAACGCCGCGCGCATCGGGACGATAGCCGGCCTCGTCGAGCAGCCGCTCGGCGCGCGCCGGATCGTAGTCGTACCGCGCCACATCGCCGGTCCAGGCCCATTGCGTGGGCGGCAGCAGGCTGACGGCTGGACGCGCGTAGCCATGATCGAGCGTGCGGATGATGAGGCCGCGGTCGATGGCGCAGGCGATCGCCTGGCGCACGCGCACATGCTTCAGAATCGCGTCCTGCGTGTTGAAGGCGAGGTACTGAATCTCCGTTCCCGGCGTGTCTTCGACAACCAGGTTCGGTCGCCGGGCCAGCGCCGGCAGCGCATCCATGGGCAGTGAGTTGACCTCGACGTCGGCCGAGCCTTTTTCCAGTTCCAGCGATGCGGTGATCGCATCGGGCGTTACGGCGAAGCGCACGCGCGCAATCTTCGGCGGCCGACGCCAGCCAAAGGGATTGCGCTCGATCGTGACATCCTGATCGATGCGCTGGCTGACGAAGCGAAATGCGCCCGTTCCGACCGGATGCCGCCAGAACTCGCTGCCGCTGCCCGCAGGCACAATGCCGATGGCGCGCGAGGAAAGATTGGTGAGCAGAAAGTTATCCGGCTGGCGCAGATGAAAAACGACCGTTTCGGCGTCCGGCGCTTCTATGGATTGCACCGAAGCATAGCTTGACGCTTTGGGCGAGATCACAGCGGCGCGATGGCCGCCGACGCCCATCGACGCGAAGGTCCACACCACGTCGCGCGCCGTGAGCGGGCGGCCATCGCTGAAGCGCACGCCGGGACGCAGATGAAAAATCCAGGTCTTCGCGTCCGGCTGCTCCCATCGCTCGGCCAGCGCGGGCTCGAAACGCAGTTGATCGTCGATGCGCACCAGCCCGTCAAAGAGCAGTTCGTCGATGTGCTCGGAGGCGAAGTCGGTGCCGACGCGCGGATCGAGGCTCGCCGGGCTGGACTCGATGAGGAAGACGACCGTGCGTGGATCGCGTGGCGCCGTTCGACAGCCCGCGAGCAAAAGAACCGCCGCAAGCGCAACTCCCGCGCTCCATCCTTTCGCGCGCCGAGCGAAAAAGAGGAAAAATGTGGCTGCGCAGGCAGTAAACATCGACTTAAACAAAGGTCACCTGCCCGAGAATCGCTTCTTGCCGGGCTCCCGTCGCCGAAGGCACATTGCCCGGCAGTCGATGCCACGTTCGCCAGGCGAGCAAGGCGAAGGCCGCGGCCTCTTTGGCCTCGGCCGGCAGCCCGAAGTCGTCGCTTGCGCGCAGTTCACAACCCAGCGGTTCCAGCCGCGCAGCCAGCATCCGCATCAGCGTGCGATTGCGCGCGCCGCCGCCGGAAACGATGGTATCCACAGCGCGCTCTTTCATGCGCGGCATGGCCCAGCGCGCATAGCTGCGGGCAATGCTCTCCGCCGTCAGCGCCGTGGCCGTGGCGAGCGCGTCGTGCGGACTTTTGGATCGAGCAAAACACTTTTCCAAAAGCTCCGCCGCGTACTTTCCGCCAAACTGTTCGCGTCCGGCGGTCTTCGGCGGGCGCATCCTGAAGAAGGGATGGCGCAGCGCCTCTTGCAGCACCGGCTCAAGGACGCTGCCGCGCGCGGCCAGCGCTCCGTTGCGATCGAAGGGCTTGCCGAAGAGCTTCTGCGTCAGCCAGTCGATGGTCATATTGCCCGGCCCGGTGTCGAAGGCAAGCACTGAATTTTGTAAAGCGCCCGGTTGAATGGCCGTCAGGTTGGCGATGCCGCCGATGTTTTGCAGTACGCGCCCGCGCTTCTCATCCACGAAAAGAAAATAGTCCAAAAGAGGAACGAGCGGCGCTCCCTGGCCGCCGGCGAAGATGTCGGCGGGGCGAAAGTTCGACACCACGGGAACATGCAATGCTGCGGCGATGGCCTGCGCCTCACCCACCTGCCAGGTGCAGGCGAAACGGCGGCCAGCATACTGCTCGGCCCGTGCCTGGTGGTAAAGCGTCTGCCCGTGGCAGCCCACCAGGTCGAGCTTGATTGTGCGCTTGCGAACGGTCGCCTTCAACGCTTCGGCATAGGCAAGGCCCAAGCGCCAGTTCAGCCGCGCCAATTCGGCTGTCGAGATCACTGCGGCATTCATGGCCGCCAGCACGGCCCGCCGCAGCGCGGCCGGATAGGCGAAGTGCTCGTGCGCAAGCAGCGTGAGCTTTGGCGTTTTCTTCTGGGCTCGCGTTTTGCCTCCGGCAGGCGTGCCCGGCGCGATGCGCACGAGGACGACATCGATGCCATCGGCCGAAGTGCCGCTCATCAGGCCGGCGACGGTGAGGGCGCGCGGCGTCATGCGGCTCCTCGCGCAGCGGTCTTTGCCACGGTCTCGCCGAAGCGCAAAATGCGCGCGCGCAGAGCCTCGAACTGCTTCGCGCCGAGAGTGGGCGGCATCTTTTCCGGGAAAATGCTGGCACGTTTGCGCGCCGACGTACGGGCGCGTTCGAGCACGATGCGTCGAAAAGTCGCTGAACGCTCACCTTCGCGCAACAGCGCTTCGTAGGCCTCCAGAATCGGCTCGGCGTGATGGCAAATCATGGCGAGCTCCGCGCCCGCGCGCACCGTGGCCACGGCCGCTTCGGGGATGGGCATGAAGTTGGCCACGCCGCCCATCTCCAGATCGTCGCTGAGGACGAGGCCGCGAAAACCGATGCGCTTGCACAGCACCGTTTGCATCCAGAACTTCGAGACGCTGGCCGGGCGCGCGGGGTCGGCCGACTGCGGATACGCAGCGTGGTTCACCATCACCATCGGCATCGCAGCGCCAAGCGCGCGGTAGGGCTCCATATCTTCCCGCCAAAGCTGCTTCCACGCGCGTTCAATCTTCGGCGTGTCCAGATGAGAATCGAGCGCGCCGCCGCCGAGGCCGGGAAAATGCTTGCCGCAGCCGGCGACGCCCTGGGCGGCGAGACCGGCGAAAAACTCGAGCGCGTAGGCCACGACCTCGGCGGCGTTGTCGCCGGCCGAGCGCGACGCCATCACCTTGCGCGATTCGGGCAGCGCCAGGTCCAGAACCGGCGCGAACGAGGAATTAAAGCCGAAAGCCTTCACCGCGCGGGCGATTAACTCGCCGTGCTCGCGCGCCAGAGCCGGACGGCCTGCGGCGCGCGCGGCCTCGGCCACCGCTTGCGTGGAAGGAATCACCGCGAGCGCGTCCCTCAGACGATTCACGACGCCGCCTTCCACATCGACGAATGCGCCGCAGCGGGACGCGCACAGGCCAGTGGATTCTTCCAGCAGGGCGCGGGTTTGGACGCGGTCGGCAATGTTCCGCCGGAAGAGGATGATGCCCGCCGGACGAATCAGCCGCAACCACGCGCGCTCGAGCGGCGTAAGCTCTGTGCCGCCCAGTCCGACGATCAGTAGACTGCCCACGACCTGGCGTAAATCTTGTTTCATTCCATCCCTCAGTCTCTCGTTCCCTTGGTCCCTAGCCCCTAGCCCCTTGGTCCCTTAGTCCCTATCTCTTCAATTCCTGCTTCAGCTCTTCGAGCAGGTTCAGCGCCTGCAACGGTGTCAGCGCGTTCACGTCCGCGGCTTCGATCCGGTCCACAATTTTCTGCGAGAGCGGCGTAAAGATCGTCATCTGCATAGGGTCGGGTTCGGTCTCAACCTGCACACTTTCGCGCTCCTGTTTTTCGTGCTGGCTGAGCACGTGCTTGGCGCGCGCGAGCACGACCGGCGGCAGGCCGGCAAGCCGCGCCACCTCGATGCCGTAGCTTTTGCTGGCCGGACCCGGTTCGATGCTGTGCAGAAAGACGATACCGTTCGGCGATTCTTTGACGCCCACGCGCAGGTTGCGCACGCGCGCGAGTTTATCGGCGAGTATTGTCAACTCGTGATAGTGCGTGGCGAAGAGCGTGCGCGCGCCCACTTCGGCGTGCAGATACTCGACCGTCGCCCAGGCCAGCGAGAGCCCGTCAAAGGTCGCCGTGCCGCGGCCCATCTCGTCGAGCAGAATCAGCGAATGCCGCGTGGCCGTGTTCAGAATCGTCGCCGTCTCCGTCATTTCGACCATGAAAGTCGAGCGCCCGCGGGCCACGTTGTCGCTGGCGCCGATGCGCGTATAAATCCGGTCGACAAGGCCGAAGCGCAGGCTGCTGGCGGGAACAAAGCTGCCCATCTGCGCCATCAGTACGAGCATCGCGGCCTGCCGCAGATAGGTGCTCTTGCCGCCCATGTTCGGCCCGGTGACCAGCAGCAAACTCGGCGGTGCTTCCGCACTTGGATCTTTTGGAGAAGATTCGCTGTGGGCGCCGAGATAGAGATCGTTGGCGATGAAGCGGCCCTCGCGCGTTTCCTCCAGCCACTGTTCGATGACGGGATGCCGCGCGGCGACGGCTTCCAGCACCGGCTCCTCGACAAGCTGCGGACGCACGTAGCGCCGCGCGACGGCGAGGTGCGCAAAGCAGGCCAGCAGGTCCGCCTCGGCTACGGCGGCCGAACTGCGGCGGATGCGGCCGGCGCTTTCGAGCACGAATCCACGCAATTCGGCGAAGACGCGCTTCTCGATTTCAATGCACCGGTCGTGCGCGGTGAGAATTTTGCGCTCGTACTCCTTCAGCTCCGGGGTCGTGAACCGCTCGGCGTTGACCAGCGTTTGTTTACGCTCGTAGTCGGCCGGAGCGAGCGCGAGATTGGCTTTCGTGATCTCGATGGAATAGCCAAAAACCGAGTTATAGCGCACCTTGAGCGAGGCGATTCCGGTGCGCTGCCGCTCGCGCTCCTCAATGGCCGCGATGGCCTGGCGGCCGGAGGTCGAAACCGAGCGCAAATCGTCAAGTTCGGCGTCGACGCCTTGCGCAATGGCGCCGCCATCGGCCAGCGTGAGCGGCGGCTCGGCGACCAGCGTGCGCACGATCCGCGCTGTCACGTCGTCGAGCGTGTCCAGATGCGCGGCGATCGCGCGCCAGCGCGGCGCGGCCAGCGCATCGAGAGCAATTTTCAGCCCCGGCAGCCGCGCCAGGCTTGCCGCCAGCGCGCGCAGATCGCGCGGCCCGGCCGAGTCAAGTGAGATGCGCGCCAGCAGCCGTTCCAGATCGAGAAGGCCACTGAAAGCGCGGCGTATCTCCTCGCGCTGGACGAGATCGCCATGCGCTTCGGCGACCGCCTCGTAGCGCGCGTCGATCTCAGCCGCGGAATTGAGTGGCCGCAGGATGGTTGCGCGCAGCAGACGCTTGCCCATCGGCGTCTGGCAGGCGTCAAGCGCGCGGAAGAGCGTGGCGCGATCGTCTTCGCCGGCAAAGAGCGGCTCGACCAGTTCGAGATTGCGCACCGTCACCGGGTCCAGTTCGAGGGCCGTCGAGTGCTCCTCGAAGCGGAGCGAGTCGATGTGCAGCGCGTCGTTTTTCTGCGTGGTGCGCACGTAGTGCAGCACGGCCCCGGCCGCAATGGCCGCCGGCTCGTGGCCGCTCAGGCCGAAGCCTTCGAGCGAACGCACGTTGAGCTGACGCTCGACAAGCGACACGGCAAAATCGCGCGACCACACCCAGTCCTCAAGCCGCGTGCGCGCTGGAATCCGTTCGAGAGACGCGGGCATCTCCGCGCTTGCGGCCAGCAGCACCTCGCTGGGCGCGGCCATCAGCAACTCGTCGATCGCCTGCGTGCGCGCGTTTTCTCCGCGAAACTCGGAGGCGCGGAACTCGCCCGTCGAAACGTCGAGCAGCGCCAGCGCGCAAACCGTTTCCGCTGGGCGCGCGCCTTTGGGCGCGGCCTCGTAGAGCGCCGCCAGAAAATTGTTGCGCTCCTGCCCGAGCCCGGCGTCGAGTGCGGTTCCCGGCGTAAGTACGCGCGTCACCTCGCGCCGCACGATCTTCTTTGTGAGCTTGGGGTCTTCCATCTGGTCGCAAAGGGCGATGCGATAACCCTTGCGCAAGAGGCGAGTGAGGTACTGCTCGACGGCGTGGTAGGGCACGCCGCACATGGGGATGCTGCGCTCCCGGTCACGCGCCGTCAGCGTCAGTTGCAGCTCGCGGCTGGCCACGGCTGCGTCATCGTAGAAAAGCTCGTAAAAATCGCCCATGCGAAAGAAGAGCAGCGCATCGGGATTCTGTTTTTTGGCCGCCGACCACTGACGCATGAACGGCGTCGGCTCGGCGGAGTTTTTCTCGGCCGCGCGCTTTTCTTTTGGCAGCGCGGACAGCGCCGTCAGCGTAAACTCCGGCGGCGTCGCATCCTGCGCATCGGCCGCGCCAGGGCGCGCGGTTTCGGCTCCGTCGAGCGGTGGAGTTGTGTCGAAACAAAGCTGGGGATCGTCGGGCTTCACGCTGTGTTTAAGACTATCGCGGCGATGCACAGTAGGAATAGCGCCAGAACTCGCAATCTGCCGCCGCACTGAAAAAATCCGTGAGCTAATTTTTCTGGCGATATGGCAGGTGTAGAATTGCAGCGTCCTGCGGGTATGTGCATGCCCGCAGCGTTGGGCTATCAGCGTTCCCGCTCATGGCCAGGTCCTTCAAACTGGAGGGAATTTTTCATGTTCAGCATGAGGCAGCTTCTCACTTGCGCACTGCTTTCCGCCGCAGTGCTTTCGACGGCCATGGTTGCACCGGCTCAGGCCGCATTCAACGGAACGTGGCGTGCCGACCTGTCTAAGGCCAAATTCAGCGAAAAACCCTTCACGTTTGATATCCGCCAGGGATGGTTTCACTGCGTGACGTGCATTCCAGCGATGACGATCCGCGCCGATGGAAAGGATCATGCCGTAACGGGGCAGGCCGTGGACACGATCCGCATCACGCCCGTCGATGAACGCTCCTTGCGCATGATGGGCAAAAAGGGCGGTCGAGTTGTCTTCAACCAAATTTCGACGCTCTCCGAAGACGGTAACAATCTCACCGTGCAATCGACCACCTACCCAGGCAATGGCAAGAAACCGGTTACTGTGAAAAACACGCTTCGTCGCGAGGGTGCCCTTCAGGCTGGAACGTACCCAGCGTCGGGTAGTTGGATCGCAGAGAAAGCGAGTGGGAGCGAGAACGGCCTGCTCGCCACATTCAAGACCAACAATGGCGAGATCACGATGACCGATCCGGCGGGTGAAAGTTACACTGCCCGGTTCGACGGCCGCGATGCTTCCGTGAAAGGCGCAAACGGCTGGGATACGGTTTCGCTAAAGCTGGTCAACGACCGTACCATTGAGGAGACGGACAAGTTCCATGGCAACGTCACTTCTGTTTCTACGATGACCGTCTCGGCGGATGGCAGGACAATGACCGTGGTGGCAACCGAGAAACCGGACGAGCGGACATCAACGTATACATGGACAAAGCAGTAGCGCGGGGTGCGGAACGATCCAGAAGCAGGGCGTGCTGCCGACGATTGCGACAGCAAGGAAAGGTATTTCCGTTTCACAATTCACCTTGCTCAAAGGGATACGTATGCGAAGGGATACTGTTGGTTCCGTTTCCCGCCCATCGACCGCCAACGTTTCAGGACCGCGCCCGCAAGATTCGCATGCGGATCCGTTCAGGGTTTCTGCAATCGCCACGCGGGAATGGCCAAGCGGCCATACGGTGATTTGTGTCACGGTATACTGAAAAGTAACGCCTGGAGCGTAAAGGCTGACATGTACCTGCTTTGGCTACGAGTCGCGGCCATTCTCTATGCCGCCGGATGTTTTGCCGTTTTTCCCGCCGTGCTCTCGAAGTCGCAGCCCTGGCGCAGCCGCTGCGTCCATCTGGCGGGAATGGGCTTCTTTTTCCATTTCGTCTCGGTGATTGAGATGCTCGTCCAGGCGCATCGCTGGATGCCCGTGGGGGTGCGCGAGGTCGAATCGCTGCTCGGCTTTGCCGTGGCCGGTTTGTTTTTTCTCGTCTGGTGGCTCTACGACGCGATTTCTCTGGGCATCTTTGCCCTGCCGGCAACATTTTTCCTTGTTTTCATTCCGGCGCTGGGGCCGGATCGCTATCGCTTTCCCTCGCAGCGCGTGTGGATGAGCTGGCTGGTGGCGCACATTGTCTCGCTGCTGCTGGCCTACGCGGCTCTCGGCTTCAGCCTGCTCGCCTCGGCGATGTACCTCGTTCAGGAGCGGCGCATCAAATCGAAGTTCAAACCGGGGCTGAAGCCCGGCAAGGACGGCGCATGGCAGCCGCTCGAATGGCTGCCTCCGCTCGATACGCTGGAGCGGCTGGCGCTGGCCACGCTCGAGTTTGGATTTCCCTTCATGACCGCCGGGCTGCTGATCGGCTCGTTCCTGGTGGTCGAAACCTCGCTCGGCGCATCGTTCTTTCTCGATCCGAACATTCTCGCCAGCTTTGTCATGTGGATGGTCTACGCCACGCTGCTGCTGCTTCGCCGCGGCGTGGGGCTGCGCGGCCGTAAATTCGCCTACGTCTCCGGCGTGGCGCTGCTGGCGATGATGGTGGTCTGTGCGGTGAATTTTTTCAGCCAGGTCCACAGGTTCGGTCCGCAATGACAATCGCACTGATCGGCGTCAATCACAAAACCGCTCCCATCGCGCTGCGGGAGAAGATCACCATCGGCCGCGACGAGCTGGCCGAGACCACGCGCGAGCTGGCCGCGACTCCGGGCGTGGCCGAGTGCATGATCGTTTCCACCTGCAACCGCGTGGAGCTTCTGACCGTCGTCGAGAGCGCCGAAACGCCCGTGGCCGGCTTTCTTGCGCGGCGTTTCGGCATCGACGCGCAGACGTTGACGCCGCATCTTTACGCCTATTACGACCAAGAAGCGGTTGGCCACCTCTTCCGCATGGCCGCCAGCCTGGACTCGATGATCGTGGGCGAGCCGCAGATTCTCGGCCAGGTAAAAGAAGCCTTTGGTGTGGCGCGCACAGCGGGAACAGTGGCGAGCCAACTGGAACATCTGCTGCAAAGCGCCTTTGCCGCGGCAAAACGGGCGCGCAACGAAACCGGAATCGGCGCCAACTCCGTTTCGATCGCCTCGGTCGCCGTCGAACTGGCGCAAAAAATCTTCGGCTCGCTGGCCGGGCGCACGGTCTTCCTGGTGGGCGCGGGCAAGATGAGCGAGCTGGCTGCGCGACATCTGGTCGAGCAGGGTGCAGGCGCGATTCTCGTCAGTAACCGCACGGCCGAACGCGCGCGACGCCTTGCCGCCGAGATCGCTGGCCCGGTCGCGCCCGAGGTGATCGACTTTTCGCAACTTTACGAAGCGGCCACGCGCGCCGACATCGTCATCAGCTCCACCGGCGCGCCGCACCCCATCTTCCGCCGCGAGCACGGGCAGGCCTTTCTGCACAAGCGCCGCAACCGGCCCATGTTCTTCATCGACATCGCCGTGCCACGCGACGTCGATCCGGAAATGAACAAGCTCGACGGCATCTTCGTCTACGACATCGACGATTTGCAGCAGGTGGCCGCGGCGCACATGGAAGAGCGCAGCCGCCAGGCCGTCGATGCCGAGGCGCTGGTCGCCGCCGAGGTCGAGCGATTCTATCTGCGGCAGCGCGCAGTTAGCGCCGCGCCGGCCATCGTGGCCCTGCAAAAAAAGGCCGAAGAGATTCGCCGCGCCGAGATCGAGCGTGCGCGTCACAGGCTGGGCGCTCTCACGGCCGAACAGTGGGCCGCCGTGGACGCGCTCACGCACGGCCTGGTCAACAAGTTTCTGCACCCGCCCATGCAGGCGCTCAAGCAGGCCGCGCGCACGGGCGACGACCTGCGTCTGGAGGCCCTCTGCGCAGAGTGGTCGCTGCCTCTTCTTACGCAGGCCGAAACGCCTTTCGCAAACGATCCGGCGGCATCCTCGACCGAAGCCATTGAAGCCGAAACCGGCGATCACCGGCGCAAAGCCCACCGTAGCGCCAACGAAGAAAAGATGGAGGCGCACGGATGAAACTTCGCATTGGCAGCCGCGGATCGCAGCTCGCGCTCTGGCAGGCCAACCACATTGCCAGCCTGCTGCGCAGCGCGGGCCACGAGATCGAGATCGAGATCATCAAAACGACGGGCGACCGGCTGCAAGAGGTCACTTTTGCGCAGGTTGGGGCTCTCTCCGGAACTGCGAAGGGAATCTTCACCAAGGAGATCGAAGAAGCGCTGGCCGCGGGCCGCATCGATCTGGCCGTGCATTCGCTCAAGGATCTGCCGACGGAACTGCCCGATCCGTTTGCGCTCGCGGCCACGCCCGCGCGCGTCGACCCGCGCGATGTCCTTGTTTCGGCAAAACAGGCGCGCCTCGCCGATCTTGCCGAAGGCGCGCGGGTGGGCACCAGCAGCCAGCGGCGACGCGCGCAGTTGAAGGCGCTGCGCCCGGATCTCGAAGCCGTCGAGTTTCGCGGCAATGTCGATACGCGCCTGCGCAAGCTGGCCGAGGGCGAAGTCGAGGCGATTCTGCTGGCCGCCGCCGGCCTCGATCGGCTGGGCCGCACCGATTGGGTGCGCGAGCGGCTCTCGCCCAGCCAGTTTTGCCCCGCCGCCGGACAGGGCGCGCTCGGCATCGAGACGCGCAAGGGTGACGATGCTACGATCGAAGCCGTCCGCTTCCTCGACCACGCCGATACGCGCTTCGCCGTCGCCGTGGAGCGTGCGGCGCTGGCGGCTCTCGGCGGCGGCTGCCAGGTGCCCATCGGCGTGCATTGCCGGCCCAAGCCGCACGCAGCCGGTGAAGCACAGGACGAAATGCTGCTGCACGACGAGGTCTTTGCCGTTGTCGCCAATCCCGCCAACGGCGTCGCCGTGCGCGTGCATCACGAGGCGGTGCGCGACGCGAATGCGCCGGAAGCCCTGGGCCGGACCGTCGCCGCGATGCTGCTCGAAGCTGGCGCGGAACCGTTGCTTGCGGCGGCCGGCGAAGACGAAGCCAGGGCCGGGCGATGAGCACACTGCCGGCCGGTCGCGGCGTGCTCGCCGGCAAGCGTGTCCTCGTCACGCGCGCCGCCGCGCAAGCCGGCAAGCTCAGCGCGGGGCTGCGTGCCCTTGGCGTCGAACCGGTCGAGGTTCCCGTTCTTGAAATGCAGCCCCCGGCCGATCCGGCTCCGCTCGACCGCGCTCTGCGCGCTCTCGACGCCTACGACTGGCTGATTCTTTCGAGCGCCAACGCCGTTTCCGCCCTTGCATGGAGCGGCCTTTCGGATAGAATGACCTGCCTGAAGGTGGCCGCCGTCGGCGAGTCCACGGCCGCCGCCGCGCGCGAGGCCGGTCTGCCGGTTGCGCTCGTTCCTGAAAAATACGTTGCCGAAAGCCTGGTCGATGCGATGCTTCAACGCACGCGCGAGGAAGCCGCCACGCAAAACCTGACCGGTTTGCGCTTTCTCCTCGCCCGCGCCGAAGTGGCCCGCGATGTGATTCCCGAGGCGCTGCGCGCCGCCGGAGCCGAAGTCGATGTTGTCGACGCCTATCGCAACGCCATGCCGAAGGACGCGCCCAAGCTGCTCTGCGCGGCGATGGCGCAGGGCGTCGACGCCGCGACCTTCACCAGTTCGTCGAGCGCAAAACATTTGGCCGACGCCGCTCGTGCTGCGGGAATCGACTTTCCGCTCATTGGCGTGCGCGCCATCTCCATCGGTCCCGTTACCAGCCAAACGCTGCGCGAACTCGGCTGGGAGCCCGCCGCCGAAGCTGCCGTCTTCGATATTCCCGGCCTGATCGCCGCCGTCGAGCGCGTGCTGCGCGCCTAGCGCTTCTTGCGCGGCAGGATTGCGCGCGGACGCTCAGAGTTGCGCCCTGAAAACGCGAAGGCCGGAGCGTCGCTCCGGCCTTCGCCGATCTGCCCAGACGCAAAATGCCTACGGATGCAGCACAAGAGTACGTTCGAGCTGGAAGGTCAGCGTCGCTTCGGCCGGAATATGGACGCGCTTGCCGCGGGTGAAAAATTGCGTCACCGCTCCCGCGCCACCGCCGGCCAGCGCGCCGATGCCCGCGCCCTCGCCGCCGCCAAAGAGCGCGCCCATCACGGTTCCCAGCACCGCGCCGCCCCCTGAGTACTCTGCCGTACGCTTGTTCAGGCCGTACCCGGCGGATTGATTCGCCGTCACCGAAGAGCTGTCCACGCGATAGACCGTCCCGTTGAGCGTGACCGAGTGCAGAGCCAGCGCGAGATCGGAGTTGCGTGCTTCCCCATCCTGGCTCATGTCAATGACCTCAAGCTCAGCCTGCGTGCCGGCGGGGATAGCCACCGCGCCGGAGCCATCCGCCACGTCCATGGCGACCCGCGCCGGGTACAGCTTGCCAATCTGGTCCTTCGATGTATCGATGGCCATGTCCGTTCGAATCGCGATGCGCGTCCCCGAAGCAATCACCACGGAAGGCGTTTCCTGCGCCATGTTCTGCGGCATCGGCGCGACGGCGGGCACAGGCGCGACGGCGGCGGCCTGCTGCGTCGCCGCAGGAGTTCCATAGGCGGAAGCGGATGGCGCGGAAGCTGACGGTGCGGAAGATGCGGAGTTGCGACTTCCAGGCGTGATCACCAGCGAGGCCACGTCGCGCAACGGAAAAACGTAGCCAACGCCGTTCGACCCACGAAATTTGAGGCTCGTCACGCCGGTCAGTTGGCCTGTGTACGACTGTCCGCTGCGCAGCGCGACGTGGTCGGAGACGTTCGAGAAGACCAGCGACTGCACCTGGCTCAATGGAAAACTGTACTGAATGCCGGTTGTGTCGGTGAAGGCAATCTTCCCGGTGCGCGCGCCAGTGTAGACGCCCGAGTAGCTGCGCCCATCGCGCAGAATCACGAAATCCGCGCGCGCAGCGGCTGAAAACAGGAAGGATGCGAGCAGAAGAACGACCATTTTTTTCATCGAGAAGCTCCTCACAGGGAAAAATCTCCACTCAAAGGTGTCAGCATACTACAGCGACCGTGGAACGTACAGACCGGCAGTACGGTCTGAGCCGTACTGTCTGCATGGTGCGTTCTGCATGGTGCGTTAAGATCCTGCGGCTCTCAGGGGCCAAACTTCGCGCCGAGGCGACAGGGCTTTCGCTCCCCGACAGACTGGCTTTTGCCACGCTCGCTGGATTTTGCAATCAGTGCCCATCATGGCAAGAGCACAAAAGCAGATTGGTCACGCAGCCGGTAAACCGCTGAGCATGGTGGGCGCTGCAGGATTCGAACCTGCGACTTCCACCGTGTGAAGATGGCACTCTACCGCTGAGTTAAGCGCCCGGAACTGGGCTTGGCTGGAACGAACCTGCCACTGGAGCGGTAAATCACCGTTCGCAGCAGCAGCAACGCCGAAAGTACAACCCCGCAGACAGGCTCCAGACGCGACTGGAGGCTCGTACCCCGGAAGGCCGCCGGAGAGGCGTCCCGTAAGATAGAGTAACACCAGCAGAGCATCCCGTCCAAATCCGAGGGCCCCCCGGACGGTTTTGGTCGCAGGGTGGAAATCCGGCGGCTTGGGAGCGTGGTTCCGCTTGGGATCGCTTCGTTGGGACAGGGAAAGGGCGATGTTCCGCAGATCGCATTCAATCCGGCAGGCAGGCGAGCGGCCGCTGCATCCGGAAAACCGCTCCAGCACTGTTCCCGGTTCGTCCGGGCCGGCAAGGCCCCCCTCGGTTTCGGGCCAGATGGGCGGCGGCGAGGCCGGCAGAGGCGAAAATGCCGGAGAACGCGCAGATCTCACCCAAAATAATTCTTGCGACGCGCAACTCGATGGTGAAGAGCGGGTTCTAGAGGTCATGGTGGACGTAGCCCTCCAGGACGAGCCAGGGAGGGACGCCCGGGAAGGAACGAGCGAGGCACTGCAGGCCGTTCGCCGAGAAGCGCCGGCGGCCGGCGCGCACGACGGAGGACTGGATCCGGCAAGCGACGAAGCGGCCATGCTGCGCGCAGCCGCGGGAGATGAGGCCAGCTTCAACGCCCTGGCCGAGAAGTATCACCGGCCGATGATCCGCTTTCTTTACCGGATGGCGGGCAATCAGGCCGTCGCCGAAGAATTGGCGCAGGAGGTATTTTTACGGGTCTACCGGGCGCGGACAAGTTACCGGGCCGAGGCGCGGTTCACGACCTGGCTCTACCGGATTGCGACGAATCTGGCGGTGAACCACGCGCGCGACACCCGTTACGAGCGGAATGCGCAGACGATCTACCTGGATCAGCCGGACGAGGCAAGCGGCGCGACGCCCGATCTGGCCGGCGATCTGCCGACGGCCGAGGAACAGTTGTTGCGCGAGGAGCGCATGGCCGCGATCCGGCGTCATGTGATGGAACTGCCGGAGCGGCAGCGCATGGCCGTCGTGATGCACAAGTACCAGGGGATGGATTACCGGCAGATCGGAGAGGTGCTCAAGCTGGGCGAGTCGGCAACCAAATCGCTGCTCTTCCGTGCCTACCGGACGCTGCGGGAGACGTTGAAGGAATTTGTATGAGGAGTTCGTTGAAAAAGGCCAGAACCAACCGGCGAATGCGGGGTGGCAAGCCATGAAAAAGACGAATTGCACGATTGCGCGGGAGAAACTGGCCGATCTGGTGCTCGATGTCGATCGCGCTCCTGCCAAGGTTCGATCGCATGTTGACGGCTGTAGCCGCTGCCAGACCGAACTGGCGGAGATTGCGGCGACGATGGCGCTGCTCGATCTTTGGACGGCGCCCGAGCCGAGTCCGTACTTTCTTGCGCGGCTTGGGGCGAGGTTGCAAGAGGAACGCGCGATGGCGCCGGCGGGATGGCTGGGGCGCGCCTGGGCGCGTCTGCGCGCCGGGCTGGCTTATGGACCAGGCCTGAACGCGCGGCCGCTGGCGGCCATGGCCTTGACGACGGTGCTGCTGGCCGGCGGCGGCGGATACCTTGGCGTGACCGACTGGATGCAGGCGCCACAGCCCTCGGCGATGGCCGCCACGGTCCACGACTTGCAGGCGCTTGATAGTAATGCGCAGATTCTGGACACGATGGAATCGCTCTCCGGCAACGAGACCGGCGATTGATTTCGCCCGTGGAATCGACTGCCCGTTGGCCGCTGCATCCTCCCGTTCCCTCCACCCGTGGAATGGAGAGACACACCAGCGGAGAGCGAAGTGACAACGCAGGCTGACTGGAGGTCGGGGAGCGATTGGTGAAAGGGAACTGGAGCGCGGCGGGAGTGCCCCGGGCGGTCGCGATGACCGTCGCGTGTCTGTTCGTCTGCCTGTCGGCGTGCGCGGTGAGCGCTCAGCGGCGGGCAGGATTTGCAAGATGGCAGCGGGGTGGCGGCCGGGGACATTCCGCCGCAGCCGGGCCGCAGCGTTTTCCGCAACCCTATCCCGGCCGAATGCCTCGCGTTCAACCACGCAACGAGGCCGGAGGCGCGGCCGCGCGCCCGTTGAACCAGTCGACGGGCGCAACGCCTGGCGGACATCTGGCGAACTGGCTGAATCAGCACCAGAATCTCACGCCGCAACAGCAGGAACGGCTGCTGCGCAACGATCCCAGCTTCAATCATCTGCCCCCGGCCACGCAGCAGCGGCTGACGCAGCAGTTGCACCAACTGAACCAAATGCCGGAGGCGCAACGCGAACGGCGTCTGGCCCGCAGCGCAATGATCGAGCGGATGTCGCCCGAGGAGCAGATGCAGGTGCGCCAGGCCGGCCGCCGTTATCTGGCGCTTCCGCCCGATCGTCAGGCGCAGGTCAAGAGCGCCTTTCGGGATCTTCGTTCCGTGCCGCTCGATCAACGCGAAACCGTGCTGAACTCGGCTCGCTACCGGAGCCTTTTCTCGCCGGACGAACGCGAGATGCTCTCGAATTTGCTGCGTGCCGAACCCTACGAGCCGCCGCGCTAGAGGTCCGGGACCATCGAGGATGCTTCGTTACCGCCCGCCGGAGGATTGCTGCGCCGCTCGGCGATGAGCCGCCGTGCGACGATCGGGATGCGGTCTGTCGCGCAGGATGCCTTCGCCCTTGGTCAGCCAGGCCACGCCAAAGGCGACAAGCGCCACGGTCTCGCACCAGAAGAGCCAGTGGCTGGGATGACGCCGCTCGACGACCGAGCGGATGGTGAGAACCACGATGGCGAACATGCAGGCGAGCATGACCAGGCCCGCGCCCTGGTAGACATGGTTTCTGCGCCGCTTGCGTTCGGTCAGGTGCCGCCCCGGCGAGGATTTGCGGAAGCGGAAGATGCACATGTAGGCCAGCACGAGGTACATCAGCGCGGCAAAAGCCGTGTGCATGAAGCCTGCCGTGAGTTCCCAGTCGGTGTATGGGCCGCCTTTGGGATTGAAGGACGGAAAAAACGCCACGCCGAGCGCACAAAATCCTGCCACGTAGCCGGCAATCTCGTCGTGCAGATCATAGCCGCGTGAGCCAGCGAGAAATCCCGCGATGGCGCAGAGGCCACCCACGTAAAGATTGCGCATGGACGTGAAGTAGTAATCGCTGATGGTGCGCTCCAGCAGCGGGTGCGGAAGCGTCTGACCGGGGCCGAACAGAGCGGCGCAGATGGCGCCTCCGGCCAGCGCGAAGGGGAGCATCATCGCGATCACGCCGACCATGCGGCGCATGGTGTAATACGAAAGAACCGCGGGATTTTCCGACGTATTGCGCGACAGCATAGCCTCCTCCGCGAGGGGATCCCCGGAAACAAGAAGCATAGCGCAAAACAGCGCTTCGGGCGGAGGAACGTTTTTTCGCGCGCGGTCCCGGCTGAGAGAATGGTGCGGAAAACAGAAAGAGTGGGGCAACAACGATGCAGGCGGGACCGCAACTGGCGCATTGTTTCGAGCGAATCGTCCGCGAGCGCGGCTTCACGTACTTTCGGCAGAGAACGGTGAGGATTCTCGCGCACAGTGCGACGGAGCTGGAGGCCGAGGTGCGCGGCACGGAGGATTACCGCGTTCTTCTGCGCCGCAAGGGCGATGAGGTCGCCTGCTACTGTGGCTGCCTGTACTTTCTCGACCACCGCCGGCCCTGCAAACACCTGTGGGCTGCGCTGCTGGCCGGGGATGCCGCCGGCACTCTGCAAAACCTGGTTCCTCCCGGCGGCGTGTACTCCCTGGATGTGGATGCGCTTCTGCTGGATCTCGAGGAGGAGCAACGGAACGAAGGGGGCAAGGACGCCGGGCCGCTCGCCTTCGCCTTGTCGTATCGCCGTCGGTCTTCTGCGCCGTCGCCGCTGCCGGCCTGGCGCAAGGCGCTCGATCCGCTTCTTCAGCCTTCCGGGCCCGAGATCGAGGTGCGTTTTGCACCGCGTTCTCGCTGGCCGGTGGGATCCGAAGTGATGTATGTGTTGCAGCGTCCCTACGCGCAGGAGAGCGAGGATCCGACTCTCGCGCTGTTCACGCGCGAGCCGTGCAAGGCAGGAGGGTGGAAAGCGCCCAAGCGGTTGCGCCTCATGCGCGGCCAGATCGCCGAGTTGCCGATCGAGGAGGATCGCGAACTCCTCGCCCTGCTGGCCGGAAGCGCAAATACCTATCAAAGCGATCTCCATGAGCTGCAAAATCCGCTGCGGCTGCCGCGGCAACTGGCGCAGATGCTTTTGCCGCGCATTTTGCGCACGGGCCGCTGTTTTCTCTCCGATCCCGGCAAGGAAATGGGCGATGCGCCGCTGGTCTGGAGCGACGGGACGGCCTGGGAGCTTGTCGCCGAACTGCGCCAACAGGACACATCGTCTTTTGCGCTCCAGGGCTTTTTCAGGCGCGAGGCGGAGCGGATCGAGATGGAGCGCGCGCAGCATGTTTACTCCGGCGGATTTCTGCTGACCGACGAGGGGATGACGCCGGTTGCGCCGGAAACTTCGCAGCGCTGGTTTTACGCGCTCAAGAAACATCGCGCCATCGCGATTCCACTCGATCAGGTCTCGGCTTTTCTTGCGCGCATGATGGCCGCCTCCGACGCGCCAAAGCTGGAGCTTCCCGAAAGTCTGGGCTTCGCATCCTGCACCGAGCCGCCACGGCCGCAACTGCATCTGAAGCGCGAGCGTAGCGCCGGCAGCAAGGAGTGGTTTCGCGCGAATCTGGTTTTCGAGTACGCCGGCCGGCAAATCGCCGAGCATGAGTCCGCCCCCGGTTTTCTCGATGCGGAGGCAGGGCGCTGGTTGCGGCGCGATCGCGAACGCGAGCACGCGGCGCGCGGCGAACTGATCCGGCTGGGGCTGGTTCCCGTCGAGGCCGAGTGGCAGCAGCCTGCGCACTGGCGGCTTTTCGGCTCCCGGCTGGCGCAGGTGGCTACCGAACTACTCGCGGCCGGCTGGCGCGTGACGGCCGAAGGCCGGAGTTTTCGCACGATGTCTTCGACGCGCGCGGAGATTGCGGCCGGCGTCGATTGGTTTGATCTGAAGGGCGAAGTCGATTACGGCGCAGGCGCTGCGGCGCCGTTGCCTGAGTTGCTGGCCGCGTTGCGAAAGGGCGAGCGCACCGTCGAGCTTGGCGATGGAAGCGTGGGCTTGCTGCCCGAAGAGTGGCTGCGGCAGTTTGCGACGATCGGCGCCATGGGCCGCGTGGAAGATGCGGCGATCCGTTTTTCTTCCGCGCAGGCCGGGCTGCTCGATGCGCTTGCTTCGGCGCGGCCGGAGATCGATTGCGACGCCGCATTTGAGCGCATTCGCGAAGGATTGCGCCGCTTTGAACGCGTGGAACCGGCTGCGCAGCCCAAAGGCTTCACGGGCCAGTTGCGCGGTTATCAGCGCGAAGGATTGGGCTGGTTGCAGTTTTTGCAGGGCTTCGGTTTCGGCGGCTGTCTGGCCGACGACATGGGCGTGGGCAAAACCGCGCAGGTGCTGGCGCTGCTGGAAACCCGCCGCATGTTGCGCGTCAGGAGAAAAATCAGCAAGCCTTCGCTGGCCGTCGTTCCCAAGTCGCTCGTCTTCAACTGGAAGCAGGAGGCCGAGCGCTTTACGCCAAAGTTGCGCCTGCTTGACCATACGGGCCCGAGTCGCGAAATCGGCCGCATCGGCGACTGCGACCTGGTGCTGACCACCTATGGTACGCTGCGACGCGACATCGCAGCGCTGCAGGAAGTGGCGTTCGACTACGTCATTCTCGACGAGGCGCAGGCCATCAAGAACGCGCTGACCGACTCGGCCCAATCCGCGCGGCTGCTGCGCGGCGATCACCGGCTGGCCATGAGCGGCACGCCGGTTGAAAATCACATTGGCGAGCTCTGGTCGCTCTTTGAATTTCTCAATCCGGGGCTGCTCGGCTCGATCGCCGTCTTTCAGGCAGCCAGCGCCAACGGCCGCGCGATCGACGATGCCACGCTGGCACTGGTCAAGCGCGGCGTGCGTCCCTTCATCTTGCGCCGCACCAAGGAAGAAGTGGCGCGCGACCTGCCGCCGAAGACCGAACAGACGCTCTACTGCGAGCTGGAGCCGCGCGAGCGCAAGCTCTACAACCAACTGCGCCAGCACTATCGCGCATCGCTGCTGCCGCAGATCGGTCAAGAGGGCATCGCCAAAACGCGCATTCAGGTGCTCGAAGCCCTGCTGCGTCTGCGCCAGGCGGCCTGCCACCCTGGGCTGGTCAACGCCGAATTTCGCGATCGCACGAGCGCCAAACTCGACCTGCTCTTCGACCAGTTGCACGACGTGCTCGAAGAGGGCCACAAGGCGCTGATTTTTTCGCAGTTCACCAGCCTGCTCGACCTGGTGCGCAAACGGCTTGACCTGCAAATGATTCCTCATGCCTATCTCGACGGCAAGACGCGCGATCGCGCCGCCTGCGTCGAGCGCTTTCAGACCGTTCCCGAGGTGCAGCTTTTCCTCATCAGCCTGAAGGCCGGAGGCGTGGGCCTCAACCTGACCGCGGCCGATTATGTCTTCATTCTCGATCCCTGGTGGAACCCGGCCGCCGAAGCGCAGGCCGTCGATCGCACGCACCGCATCGGCCAGCAGCGCCACGTCTTCGCCTACCGGCTGATTGCGCGCGACACGGTCGAAGAAAAAGTGCTGGAGCTGCAAAAGACCAAGCGGGCTCTGGCCGACGCCATCCTGGGCGGCGCCACCAGCCTCGTGCGCGACCTGGGCCGCGAGGAGATCGAGTTATTGCTCTCCTGACGCAAATCGCCGCGCAAGCCGCCATCTGCGCCGTTGCGCTGCCTGGAAACGGCTCTCGAAGCGATCCGCTCGCTGCTCCGCATGTTGATCATATTCGCATTGACATATATATAGGACGGGAATATACTCGATGCAGCAGAAACGATTCGAGCGCCCATGAACACACGGCAAGGGGTTTTCTTTTCTGCAGCGGTTCCCCGTTTGTTCGCTTCAGGATGAGGCCATCGTTTCCCGTCGCCGTGTTTTTCGTTGGACCAGAGGACGCGGCAACGGAAGATTGACGAAATGGGCCATCGATCAGCTTTTATACCCAGCAATTGCCGGGAGGTTCGCCATGCGGACATTCATCTTTGCCTGCATTCACAATGCGGGGCGGTCGCAAATGTCGGCCGCACTTTTCAATCGTCATGCCGATCCTGCCCGGGCTCGCGCCATCTCCGCCGGCACGCAGCCTGCCGGGCAGGTTCATCCTGTCGTCGTGGATGCGATGCGCGAGATCGGAATTGACTTGAGCACGGCGAAACCGCAGAAGCTGACGGCGGAACTGGCTGACGGCGCGGAGATGCTCATCACGATGGGCTGTGGAGACGAGTGCCCATATGTTGCCGGCGTGCGCCGCGAAGACTGGCCGCTTCCCGATCCCAAAGGACAGGGAATGGCAGATGTTCGCCGGACGCGCGATGAGATTGAAGCGCGCGTTCTGGGGCTTTTGAAGGGGGAAAATCTCTTGCTGAATCCGAAGATCTCTTGATCCGGTCGCCACAGCCGGCCGCCACGTTCATCCTCCCCATCAGCACGTGTTGCGGAAATGAGAAAAGAAAATCATGATCGCCCGTATCGCCTCCATTCCCCCGCAGGAAGAAGACCGGCAGTGCAGTGTGCCTTTTCTGCGCATGCGTCTAGGATCGATCTACATCTATTCCATCGTGATTCCTATAGACATTTCGATCCATGGCAGTGACTCGAATCACTGATTTCTGTTTGCATTTCGGCGATACACTGGGCGTATGAGCAGACAGGCGTGGCGCATTTTTGCTTTTCGAGGAAATTTCCGGCAAGACGAATGAGCTCATGGCCATGCTTCTCCTGCTTCAATTGGAGGAACGTGATGCACCCACAAAAGTTCGGATTCTTGCTCCGCCCAACCCCTCTCATCCTCGCCAGCGCCTGTCTTGCCTTCGTCTCGACGGCGGCCCTGAACGGGTGCGGCGGAGCTGCGGGTATGTCGGGAAGCTCCACATCGACAACCTCGACCATCCCCGCTGCGACCACCGCGGTTCAGGTCAACATGGGCGACTCGCCCGCCGACTGGATGCTGGGCTTTTCCATGAGCATCGGTTCGATGACGCTCACCGGCAGCAACGGCAGCGCGACGGTGGTCTCCAGCCCGATAGAGATGGAGATGACGCACCTGATGGGCGCCATGCAGCCGCTGGCCATGGTGAGCGCGCCGCAGGGCAGTTACACCGGGGCGACGGTAATGATTGAGTCGGCCACCGTCACGTACGTAAGCCCGACGACGAAGACCGTGACGCAGCAGACGATCCAGGGGCCGATGACCGTCAATGTCACGTTTCCTTCCTCCGTCACCGTCGGCTCGACGCCGATGGCCATGAACTTCGATCTCAACCTTGCGAGTTCCATCACAGGCACAGCGGGCAGCCTGACGATGAGCCCCGTGTTTGAGATGACCTCCGGTTTGCAGGGCTCCGGCAACGCGGCCGATTACGCCGATGGCGGCATTGGCGAGATGATGGGCTCGATCTCCAGCGTCAGCGGCAGTTCCTTCTCGATGACTTCTCTCGAGTCGGCGGGAACCTTCACCTTCGCGACAAACTCCTCGACGGTCTTCGACAACACCACGATGGGCGGCATGAGCAGCGGCATGCTTGTCATGGTGGACGCCACGCTGCAATCCGATGGGTCGCTGATGGCGACGAAGGTCGAGTCGATGGCCGGCTCGGGCGGCATGATGGGCGGCGGCATCATTACGGCAGCGACATCGTCCTCGCTGACGCTCGTGATGCAGAACGGCGTGGGCAATGGCATGATGTCGTCGTTCCTGGCCGATGGCGTGACGGTGAATCTGAATGCGAGCACGACCTACCAGATCGACGAGGACGGCGTCGATCTGTCCAGCCTCCCATTCACGCCCGCCTTCGATGCGAGCCACATTTACGCCGGCCAGAGCGTCATGCCCGTCAGTTCCGGCGGCATGATGGGCAGCTCGGGCGGCATGATGGGCGGCGGGATGATGAGTGGCGTGTCGATGGCGGGCAGCCTGACGGCTTCGGGACTCTGGCTCGTGCCGCAGGGGCTCAGCGGAACTCCGTCGGCGGCGCTGACGGGCGGCGCGGCGGCGAACTTCACCATGGCCCTGCCGTCGGACTCGGCCTTCACCTCGCTGACAGGCGCGACAAGCGTCACCGTCTACCAGCAGGCGAGCACGATCATGGAAGGCGGATCGACCATTGCCAGCGGCGCCGCCATGCACGCCTACGGGCTGCTCTTCGACGACGGCGGCCAGTGGAAGATGGTCGCCATGCGCCTGGGCGCGAACTGAACTGCGCCAGCCTCGCCGCTACTTGCTGACCCGGCCCCAAACTGTACGACGAAGGGGCGCCATCCAAACCGTGTTCCTTACGGTTTGGATGGGAAGGCATGGACTCATCTTTATGGACCGGATCAAGAATGCGGCAACTGGTGAGCCACTTGCAAAATTCAGTTCCGGTGTATTCTGCGAGAAGAAAAATCTCCCGCAGGGGCTAAAGCCCCATTCATTCCAGGTATTTTACGGCACGACTGAAGTCGTGCCCTTTCAAATCCAGCGATCATCGATTGAATTTTGCAAGTGGCTCTGGTGAGCCTTGCGTCTGCGGCTGTACACTGCCTACAACCGCTTGACCACCGTTCCCGGCTCCATGAAGCAGACCTTCACCCGCCTCGCGTTGACCCTGCCTGTTGTCTGGCTGGTGGTTTCACTCGTCTTCCTGCTGATTCATCTGGTTCCGGGCGACCCGGTGCAGATGATGCTCGGCGAAGGGGCTTCGCCGGCGGATCTGGCCACGCTGCGGCACCAGCTCGGTCTCGATCAGCCGCTCGGAACGCAATACATTCACTACTGGAGCGGGGTTCTGCGCGGCGATCTGGGCGTGTCCATCCGCCTGCACGATTCGGTGGCGCACCTGATCGCGCAGCGCTATCCGTACACGCTGGCGCTTACCGTGGCGGCGCTCGCGCTCGGATTGCACCTGGCCTTGCCGGCCGGCGTTCTGGCCGCCGTGCGGCGCGGACGCGGCGTCGACCAGCTTCTCTCCGTGGTTTCGCTCTTCGGGCTTTCGGTTCCGGGTATCGCGCTGGGACCGGTGCTGATTCTTGTCTTTTCCATCGGCCTCGGCTGGCTTCCCGTCTCCGGCGCAAACGCGGGAGGCGCGGCGGCCATCGATTGGCGCTACCTTGTTCTGCCGGCCGTGACGATGGGCGCGTCGCTGGCTGCGATCCTGACGCGCATGGTGCGCACGGCGATGCTCGAAGAGCTGGGCCAGGACTACATCCGCACCGCCCGCGCCAAAGGACTCAGCGAGCGGGCCGTCGTCTGGCGGCACGCCCTGCCGAATGCGCTGGCGCCGATCGTCACCGTCGTCGGGCTGCAATTCGGCGCGCTGCTGGCCGGCGCGATTGTCACCGAAAAAATCTTCAGTTGGCCGGGGCTGGGCCGCCTGGCGGTCGATGCCATCTCCAACCGCGATTACGCGCTGGTGCAGGGCTGTCTGCTGGCCATCGGCCTGACCTACGTTCTGGTCAATTTCCTCACCGATCTGGTCTACCAGTGGATCAACCCGCGGATGGGCGGATAGGGGAACACAACCACTTCCGCCGAGCGGGCGAAAAATAGTAACGTTAAATAAGAAATTTATTTAACTATGGTTAACTATCTGTGGCATACTATGGTTGAGGAGGGGCGATTCCGCCGATCCAGACCATGTGTACCGACGCCATCAACCGCATCCTCGTTCCCGATCCCTCGCTCCCCGAAGTGCATGCCAGCGTGCGCATCTCCCGTTCGCCCGCCTTCTGGCGGCGGCTGGCCGGCTTTGTCGGCCCCGGCTTTCTGATCGCGGTCGGCTACATGGACCCAGGCAATTGGGCTACGGACATCGCTGGAGGCTCGGAGTTCGGCTACACGTTGCTCTTTGTAGTCATGCTCTCGAATCTGATGGCGGTTCTGCTGCAAAGCCTCGCGCTCAAGCTCGGCATCGCCACGGACCGCGACCTGGCGCAGCTTTGTCGCACACAGTATGGCCGGCGCGTGAGCCAGGCGCTCTGGATCGGGGCCGAGATCGCCATTGCCGCCTGCGATCTGGCCGAAGTGGTCGGCTCGGCCATCGCGCTCCAGTTGCTCTTTCACATTCCGCTGCTGGCGGGCGTGGCCGTCACCGGCCTGGACGTGATCCTGATCCTTTTGCTCGAACGCTGGGGCTTTCGCTATCTGGAGTCGCTGGTCATCGCCCTGATCGGCACGATCGTCGTGCTTTTCGCCGCGCAGATGCTGCTCTCGCGGCCCGACTACTGGCCGGCGCTGACGGCCTTGTTCGTGCCCTCGACGTCGATCGTCGCCAGCCCCACCATGCTCTACATCGCCATCGGCATCCTGGGCGCCACGGTGATGCCGCACAACCTCTATCTGCACTCGTCGATCGTGCAGAGCCGCAATTACTCGCGTTCCACGGAGGGCAAGCGCGAGGCCATTCATTTCGCGAACATCGATTCGGCCCTGGCGCTGACCATCGCGCTGTTCGTCAACGCGGCCATTCTCATCGTCGCCGCCGCCGTCTTCTATCGCCACGGCTACTTCCAGGTGGCCGCGATTCAGGACGCCTTCAAGCTGCTCAGCCCGCTGGTCGGAGCGGGCGCGGCCAGCACGCTCTTCGCCGTCGCCCTGCTGGCCAGCGGCCAGAACTCCTCGCTGACCGGAACCCTGGCCGGGCAGGTCGTGATGGAGGGCTTTGTTCACCTGCGCGTCTCGCCCTGGCTGCGGCGGCTGATCACCCGCTCGCTGGCCATCGTGCCCACGCTCTTTGTGGTCGCCTTCACGGGCGAACAGGGCACCGAAAAGCTGCTCATCCTCAGCCAGGTGATTCTCTCGCTGCAACTGAGCTTTGCCGTGGTTCCGCTGGTTCTGTTCACCGGAAACCGCAAGCTGATGGGCGAGTTCACAAACGCCCGCTGGCTGCAGGCGCTGGCCTGGACGGTGGCCGTTCTGATCGCCGGCCTGAACGCCTGGCTGCTCGTACAAACCGCCATCGGGCGCAACTGAGTCTTCCCCTCCACTGCCGCGTCCCGGTTGCCGCTTGCGCACAGCGCGCAGGTGGTGGCCGGGCGCAATTGTGATTCGTTTCCGTGTGTCATGCACGATGGGCGCGGGAATCCGCCAGGCTGGCCGCGCCCGTGCCGTACTCTTTTTCCATGGGGAAGCAGGAACCAGAGGGTGCGAAGATCGCCGTGTTGCGCGACAGCCTGTTGCAGTGGTACGTCGAGCATCGTCGTGACCTGCCCTGGCGACGGCGCACGGATCCTTACGCAATCTGGGTTTCCGAAGTCATGCTGCTGCAAACGCGCGTGGCCGTTGTGGTCGATCGCTACCGGGAGTTCATGGCCCGCTTTCCCACGCTGATTGCGCTGGCGCTGGCCAGCGAAGATGAGGTGCTGGCGCTCTGGAGCGGACTGGGCTACTACCGCCGCGCGCGCCTGCTGCACCGGGCGGCGCAGTTCGTGGCCGAGCGGCTGGGCGGCAATCTGCCGGCAAGTGCCGCGCAGCTGCGCGCGCTGCCGGGCATTGGCGCGTATACGGCGGCGGCCATCGCCAGCATCGCCTACGGCGAGCCGGTGGCCGTCGTCGACGGCAATGTCGAGAGGGTCATCTGCCGGCTGGCCGGATGGGCGGCCGGCGGCCGCAACGGCGAAGGCGCCAGGCTGCGCCGAAAGATCGAACAGCGCGCCGGGCAATGGCTCGATCCGGCCCGGTCCGGCGACTGGAACCAGGCGATGATGGAGCTGGGCGCGACGCTTTGCACGCCGCGCAATCCGCAGTGCCTTGTCTGCCCGCTGGCCGCCTGCTGCCGGACGCGCGGCGAGCATGAAACCGCCGCCCGGCCTCCGATGGTCAGCCGCACCGTGGGCTACGCGCTGGTCGTGCGCGCGCCGGCCCCGGGGCCGGGCGGCCGCGTGGTGCTGCTGGAGCAGCGCCCCGCGGAACAGCCGGTGATGCCGGGACTATGGGAGCTGCCTGCGCTGATCGACGCCGAGACGCCCCCCGAAGAGCTGCGCATGACCCTGCGGCACGCCATCCTGCAGGTCAATTATTTTGTGCGCATCCGCACTCTTCACGAGGACAGGGTCGAGGCGCTGACGGCCAAGAGCGGCCAGCGCCGCTGGACGCCGCTCGACGAGGCCGCCCGGTTGCCGCTCACCGGCCTGGCGCGCAAGGTGCTGATGCGCGCCCATCTGCTGCCTGCGCCGCGCATCGAGACCAGCGCGCCTGCGCAAGACGCGGATTGACCGGGTCCGGCCGTTTCCCTTCCGTCTCGATGTCCGTCGCTGGACGGTGATGTCCGTCGCTGGACGGTGTGGATCGACTTGTTTTCGGCCTCTGCATGCGGTTTTGGCACACATGGGCGAGCGAAACGACTTGAATGCACCCACTTTCGGTCAATTTTGAGGCAAAGTCACCACTAAAGTACTATTTCTATTGTCATTCTGTGTGATTTAAGTAAATTCTCACGCTCGGTAGAATCGTTTCGGGTTGAGAGAACCACGGATGGCCGCACCGCTGGGCCACAAGCACGGTCTCAACCGGGGACCAGCCCGCAGCAGAGGACGCAGGGAACCGTTGGACAGCCGGACAATTCCGGCGCGCGGGCTCCCAGGCGCGGTTCTTTTGCAGGTTGAGAATCCGTAGTTTCAGAACGGAGAACGAGATGGCGACAACACCCGGGGAGCAAGGCGTTTTGAATTCCTCCAGCCATGCCGGCGCCGCGCGCCGGAACGGTCAGAACGGCGACGCCGCACAGCGCCACGGCGAGGATCTGAATGGCGCGGTGGGCGCCTTTGGACTGAAAATTGCGCTGATCTGCCCGAACGAGCAGTACTGCTCCGACCTGTCGAAGTGCCTGGAAGAGGCGCAATGTGGCCAGGTGCATGTTCAGGCGTACTACCCCTCAATCCCGGTGGGGCGCGGCGAGATTCTCAGCAGCGAATACGACGTGGCGATCGTCGAGATGGACAGCGACCCGGACCATGCGCTGAACCTGATCAAGCGGATCGGCAACACGCCCTCGATCCGGGCGATGGTCTGCTCGGCCAGTCCCGCGCCGGAACTCCTGATGCGCTGCATGCGGGCCGGAGCGCGCGAATTTTTGAGCTTGCCCGTAGACCGGGACCAGGTGGTGGCCGCCATGGTGCGGGCCGCCGCCAAGCGGCAGCCCACGCAGGAGGAGCGGCGCGCGGCGGGCCAGATGATGGCCTTCATGGGCACCAAGGGCGGCGCTGGCGTGACGACGCTCTCGACCAACTTCGCCATCGCGCTGGCCGAGCACACCGGCGCCAAGACCCTGTTTCTGGATCTGGATCTGCCGCTGGGCGATGCCGCGCTCAATCTGGGCATCACGCCGGAGTTTTCGACCATCGATGCGCTGGAGCGGATCGAACGGCTGGACGCGAACATGCTTTCGCGGCTGGCGGTGCGCGATCGCAGCGGCCTGGAGGTGCTGGCCGCTCCCGGCCATTACGTTTCGCTGCAACCCTCCGACGGCGACATCAAGACGCTGCTCGAACTGGCGGCGCGCAGCTACGACTATGTGGTCGTCGATCTGGGCTCGCGGCTGGATCTGCGCGGCACCTCGGTCTTCCAGCTCGCCAACCGCATCTTTCTGGTCTCGCGCGTCGATGTGGCCGACATGCGCAACTGCAGCCGGCTGATCTCGCAGTACTTCGGCAGCGACTTCCAGAATATCGAGGTGGTGTTGAGCCGGTACAAGCGGAACCTGCTGGCCCTCGACGACAAGGAGATTGCGCGGATGCTCTCCGTGCCCGTGCGCTGGAAGATTCCGGCCGATGACGCCTCGGTCAGTTCGGCACAAGCCCAGGGCGCGCCACTGATTCGCGGCAACAGCTCCATCGCCAAGTCCATTCGGAAGATGGCCGAGGAGTTGGCTCCCCGCGGAGAAAAGCCAGAAACTCCGGCCGCGGCGGCCGAAGAAGAGGAGCCGGCCGGACGCAAGGCGAAACCGGCGGCCCGGGGCAAGGCGAAGGCCGATTCAGGCGGTTTGCTGAGCATCTTTTCCAGTCGCGAGGAGACCGAGGAGCAGGAAGAGGAGCGGCCGCCGGCCGAAGCCGCCGCCGAGCCGGAAACCCGCGTGTATCACGGCGTGGTGTACGTAAAGGGCGCAGACAACAAGTGGCATGCGCAGGGCGCGGCCGCGCAGGAGCAGGTTGCGCAGGAGCCGGCCGTCGAACCGCAACTCGCCTGGCAGGCCCCCGCCCCCGTCGATTACGGAACCGCTCTCGACGACACGCAGCTCAACGCCACGGCCAACGTCGAAGGCGAGTTCGAGTACAAACCGGCGGCCGGTGAGATTCTCTCCGCCGGCACGCACAAATTGACGGTGACCTTCTTCCCGAAGGGCGACCCGGAAAATCCCGTCGAGGCCGAGGTTCCGCTCACCGTCAACAAGCTGTCGCCCGTGGTCGAGTGGCAGCAGCCGGAGGCGATTTCCTATGGCACGCCGCTCGGCGACGGGCAGTTGAACGCCCAGGCCAATCTCGAAGGCCGGCTGGTGTACAACCCGCCGGAGGGCACGATTCTGCCCGAAGGCGTCCATGCCCTTTCGGTGGTCTTTATCCCGCACGATCCGGTCAATTACAACACGGCGGTCGGCGTGGCCTCGCTGACGGTTTCGCGCATGGTTCCGCAGATCGACTGGCGCGATCCGGCGCCGATCTCCTATGGGGCGCGGCTTGGCGCTACGGAGCTGAATGCGCGGGCGCCGATTCCTGGCTCGTTTCTCTACTCGCCGAAGGAGGGAACGCAGCTCCCGGCCGGCGTGCATAAGCTGACAGCCACCTTCATGCCCGAGCAGAACGAGTACTACAGCGAGGCCAAGTCCACGGTCACGCTGATCGTCGCCCGCGCCACCCCGGAATTCCGCTGGCAGCAGCCGCCGGACATCGTCTACGGCACGCCGCTGGGCGCCGAACACTTTGCCGTCGAAGCCAAGGTTCCAGGCGCCATGGAGTTCAGCGCCGAAACCGGTGAGGTTCTTTGCGCCGGCAAGCACACGCTGATCGCGTACTTTACCCCGGAAGACACGGCCAACTACTCGGAAACCGAGTTCGAGGCCACGCTGAACATCGCCAAGAATACGCCCACGCTGCAGTGGGGCGACGCCGCGCAGATCGTCTACGGCACGCCGCTCGATGAGACGCAGCTGAACGCCGTGGCCTCGGTTCCGGGTGCGATCGAGTACACGCCCGCGGCGGGGACGGTGCTGCCCGCCGGGCGGCACACGGTCGTGGCTCGCTTTACACCGGAGGATGCGAAGAATTTTGAATCCGTCGAAGCGCGTCTGCCTGTGGCCGTGGAAAAAGCGGTTCCGGAGGTCGAGTGGCCTTCGCAGATCTCGATGGTCTACGGTACGCCGCTCGGCGAGCGCGTCTTCCGCATCTCCACCTCGGTGGAGGGCAGTCTGGCGCTGACGCCGGCCAGGGGCGAGGTTCTGCCCGCCGGATCGCATACGATTCACGCCGTCTTTCTGCCTGCGGATTCGGCCAATTACATGCCGGTCGAGGCCGATGTGCGCGTCGAAGTGGCCAAGGCGCAGCCGGCCATCCTCTGGGCGACGCCCGCCCCGATTGTCTTTGGCACGGAACTGACCGCCGAGCAGTTGAACGCGCGGTCCAGTGTCGGCGGCCGGTTCACGTACACGCCGCCGCTCGGCAAAAAACTCGGCGCCGGACAGCACGCGATTACGGCCGCCTTCGCTCCCGACGATGCGGTCAACTATCAGGCCGTCCAGGCCACGGTGCAGCTCACGGTGGAAAAGGCCGTGCCGGTGATCGAATGGCCGGAGCACAATCCGATCGTTTACGGCGAGGAGCTGGGCGAAAAGCACTTGCAGGCCAAAGCATCCGTGCCGGGCTCGTTCGCCTATACCCCCATCGCCGGAGAGATTCTGGAGGCCGGCGTCAACCGGCTGACGGCTTTCTTTACGCCGCTCGATCAGGCCAACTATGTTTCCACGCAGGTTGCCGTCAATCTGGAAGTGAACAAGGCCGTTCCCGATCTGATCTGGTACGACCCAACTCCCATCGAGTGGGGAACACCGCTGAGCGGCGCTCAACTGAATGCGGTTGCCAGCGTGCACGGAAACTTCGTCTATACGCCGGCCGAAGACGAACGGCTTCGCGCCGGAGCGCACACGCTCTCGGTGACCTTCCTGCCGGAAGACTCCCGCAATTATGCGGCCGTCGAGGCATCCACTTCGATTACCGTGCACCGCGCGACGCCTTCCATCGCCTGGAATCCGGTCTCGCCGGTCGTCTACGGCACGGCGCTGGGACCCGATCAACTGAATGCCGAAACCAACATTCCCGGCGTCTTCGTCTATCGGCCCACGGCCGGCGCCGTTCTCAGCGCCGGAACCGCGCAACTGACCGCGACCTTCCTGCCCGAAGACGACGCCAACTACGCCGAGGTGGACGCCACGGCCACGCTGATGGTCGAGCGGGCGACGCCCGTCATTGACTGGCGCACGCCCGATCCGATCGAGTACGGCACGGCGCTGGGATCGCCGCAACTGAATGCGTCGGCTGCGTTTCCCGGCTCCTTTACGTACATGCCTGCGGCCGGCGCCATGCTCTCGGCGGGCGCGCATCTGGTCTCGGTCACTTTCACCCCGGACGACACCGCCAATCTCCTCCCGGCCGAGGCCGCCATCACGCTGACGGTCAAGAAGGCGACGCCGAAGATCCTCTGGCCCACGCCGGAACCGGTCGTCTCCGGCAACCCGCTCAGCGTGGCGCAGTTGAACGCCAAGGCTTCGGTGCCGGGCAAATTCGCCTATATTCCGCGCGCCGGGTCCGTCCTGCCTGCTGGAGCGCACACCATCGAAGCTACTTTTGTGCCGGCCGATTCCACAAATTACGCTCCCGTGCAAACCGCCGTGGAGTTGACGGTCGTCGAGGTCCGGGATGTGCAGATCGAATGGAAGACGCCGTCGCCGATCCAGTACGGCACGCCTCTGGGACCCGATCAACTGAACGCGCAGTGCGACGTGCCCGGCATCTTCGTCTACTCGCCGATGGAAGGCACGCTGCTGGCCGCCGGAACGCAAACGCTCATGGTTACTTTTATCCCGGACGACGACGTGAAATACGCCGCCTCCCAAGCCTCGGTTTCGCTGGTGGTGAAGGCCGGCGAACAGGCTTCCAAAGCAAACCTCACCAAGAAATCGGCCGCTGCGCCAGCCGGCGCATCCGGCAATGCGGGGCAACGCGACGCGGGCAAGCAAAAGCCGCCTGCGCCGGCAGCCGCCCCGCAAGGACAAGACCAAGGACAAGAGCTGGAGACGCGCGTATACAAAGGCGCGACCTACGTGAAGGAGGTTGATGGAAAATGGCACCTGTTGAAGTAAAAGGACCGGCATTTCCAGATACGCTGCCCGAAGATTTTGCCGAATGGGACAGCGGAGAAGCACAGGCACAAGCACCGGCTTCGGCGCCGGTCAAGCAAACGCCGGTCGAGCGCGCGCGTCCGGCTGAGGCGCGTCCACCGGCGGCGGCCAAGGTTGCGCCGCGCGAGCCAGAACGCCCTGCCGCGCCCCCGCCCGTCGTGCGCTCCGCCCGCCCTGCGCCGCCGGCTCCGCCGAAGGTCGAGAAGGAATGGGAGCCTGCCGCGCGGCCGAAGCCGACGAGCGCGCCCGCGAAGCAGGAGTACGCCCCGGCCAGCGCTCGGCGCGCCGCCGAACCCAAGCGCAACGAAGCCCGCTGGGCGGACAAGGAGCGCGAAGACGAGACGGCGAGCGAATCCGCCCCGCGCAGTCATCGCGGCATGGCGATCACCGTGGGCGCGGTCGTGGTTTGCGCCGGTCTGGGCGCAGGCTATGCTCTGTATACTTGGCACTCGCACACGCCGCAGCATCCGCAGACGGTGGCCGAAACCAGCGCCGCCGGAACGGCAGAGACGGCCGGGACGAAGCCCGATCCGCGCAATGCGATGACCAGCGGCGCCCCCGCCGTGACGGCGCAGGCCAATGCGGCGCAGACGCAGAATCCGGCAAACCCCTCCTCGCCCGACGCCAGCCAGGCCAATGCGCAGCCGAACGCGCAGCAGGCCAACGCTCCGCAGACGGTCAACATGGCGCAGTTTACGGCCGCTTCGCAGATTCCGCGCGGCGGGCAGGGCGCCGCCGCTCCGGCCCCTTCGGGCAACCTGAATATGGCGGCTGGCAACGGCATGGGCGGGGCCATGTTCAATGCTCCGAGTGGCCATGTCCAGTTCGCTCCGTCCGGGCCGATTGAGGTCGCTTCCGGCGTTCTGTCTCCGATCAAGAAAACGATGCCGGATTATCCGGCGATTGCGCGGAACATGCACGTCAGCGGCGTGGTGACGGTGGCCGTCACCATCACTCCGCAGGGCACCGTGGCTCAGGCGCGTCCCGTGGCCGGGCCCACACTGCTGCGGGATGCGGCCGCCAATGCGGTCAAGGCATGGCGCTTCCGTCCGTACCTTGTGAACAATCACCCGGTGGAAGTGCTCACCAACGTCAACATCAACTTTGCAATGCAGTAAACCGGGAACGTCTGCGCATCGCGCATCCGGGTTCGCAACCTCCATCGCCCTCCCGCCGGTCTGGTCGGGAGGGCCTTTGTTTTTCGGGTTTGCGTGCGGTTTTTCGCGCCGGCCCGGGCTCTACACTCCCACGGGAAACGGCTTGGCGCTGGATTCCTCGGAACTGGAACCGGTGCGCCAGCGCTCGAAGCGGCCTTGCAGCAGGCTCATCAGCCCCGTGTACCAGTAGCCGATGACAAACAGAATCAGAAACGGCGCGGTAAAGTAGTTCTGGTTGGAGAAGGTGTAGAGAATGGCCAGAAAGAAGTAGAGGCCGAGCAGCATCTCGATCCACGGAGCCAGCTTGAGCCGCTTGCGGTACTTGGCGGCCTGGGATTTTTCGCCCTTGCGGGCCACGCGGTACTTGGGCGTGCGCACGAAGGCGCTCTTGATGCCGAAGAGCGCTTCCATCACCGCTTTGGTGTTCGTGACCGTGAGGCCGATGCCGACGGCCATCAGCAGCGGCAGATAATAAAGAGTCTTCTTCCAGTCCTTCGGGAAGAGTTCGCGCTGGCTCATCACGTAAAAGACCGCGATCGAGAGCGTGGAGGCGCCGAACAGCGGCACGTCGATCAGCAGCATCTGCCACCAGCCCTGGTAGAAGCGGCAGATCATGGCCGGCATGATGAAGGCCGTCATGATGACCATCAGCGGGTAGCTGAGATTGGCCGTCAGGTGGTAGACCGACTCGATCTTGTTGCGACGCGACACCTTCGAGTGAAAGACCTGGGGCAGGATTTTGATGCTGGTCTGGATAAGCCCCTTGGCCCAGCGCGCCTGCTGGGTCTTGAAGGCGGTCATCTCGATGGGCAGCTCGGACGGGCACTCGACCTCGGGCAGATACTTGAAGCGCCACCCGGCGATCTGCGCGCGGTAGCTGAGGTCGGTGTCTTCGGTGAGGGTGTCGTGCTGCCAGCCGCCGCCGTCGAAGATGGCCTGACGGCGCCACATGCCGGCCGTGCCGTTGAAGTTGAAGAACTCGCCCGAGCGGACGCGCGAGCCCTGCTCCATGACAAAATGCCCGTCGAGCAGGATGGCCTCGACCTGGGTCAACATGCTGTAGTTGCGATTCAGATGCGCCCAGCGGGTCTGCACCATGCCCACGTCGGGCTCGGCAAAGTGGTGAATCACCTTCATCAGCCAGTCGGCCGGCGGCACGAAATCGGCGTCGAAGATGGCCACGAACTCGCCGGAGGCCACCTTGAGGCCGGCGTCGAGCGCCCCGGCCTTGAAGCCGAGACGGTTGGTGCGGTGAAGATAGACGATCGGGTGGCCCAGCGCGGCATAACGCGCGACGATGCCCGCGGCCACCTCCTGCGTCTCGTCGGTGGAGTCGTCGAGCACCTGGATTTCGAGCTTCTCGCGCGGATACTCCATGGCGCAGACGGCCTCGACGAGCCGGTCGATGACGAACTGCTCGTTGAAGATCGGCAACTGCACGGTGACGCGCGGCAACTCGTCGAAGCGGCGGGGTGGATGGGGATCGTAGTTCTTCCGGTGCTTGAAGTACCGGTAGCACATGATGTAGCGATGAACGCCGTAGAAGGAGAGCAGCACCATCACCACGAAGTACGGCGCCAGCATCGAGATGTCGAACCAGTTCCAGTGGTAGAGCCCCTTGAAGGTCTGGTCGGCGTACTGCTCCTTCAGGTAGTGCATCAGGCCGTTCTGCGGCGCAAAGAAGACGAGGGCGGAAAGATGTGCAATGAACCCTCCGCGCGGGCCGGCCAGAGCAAGCTCGGAAGTAGCGATCGCGGCGATCAGGACGGAGCCTCCGGCGTTCGAGATACGGTTTATTGTACGCGAAATGAAGTCGTGCCGTAGCCGAATGCCTCTTCCGCGGCGGGGCGTGCGTGAAAGAGGCGTTCGCAACTGCGCACCGCGTTTGCCCGCCAACGGGTCTCGGCTTAAAGGTTTTGGCTGAGACAGTCGATGCACTGCGCAGGAGCCGCAACCATGGCCAAAAAGATCCTCGTAGTCGACGACTCCGTCACCATGGCGCTGAGCCTGAAATCCACGCTGAATTTGAATGGTTTTGAGGCCGAATCCGCCGGTAACGGCCGCGAGGCGCTCAACAAGCTGGAGGCCGGCTGGAAGCCGGACCTGATTTTAACCGACATCAATATGCCGGTGATGGGCGGCATGGACCTGATCCGCGCCGTGCGCGCCATGCCCGGATTGAAATTCGTTCCCATCCTGACGCTGACCACGGAAAGCGAGGCGTCAAAAAAGAACGAAGGCAAACTGGCCGGAGCCACCGGCTGGCTGGTCAAGCCCTGCTCAGGAAACGATCTGGTGGGGGTCATCAAAAAAGTGTTGCCGGGAGCCTGACGCATGGCCACCATGTCGTTTGCAGCCAAAGTCGCGGGAAGCCGGCTTTCCACCGATCAACCGGAGACCGACGAAGGAAACGTGCAGCAAAGCACGCAGAAAAATCTGCGCCGCCGTATGCGGCGGATCGAGAGCCGTCTGCTGCTGCAAAGCGTGATGGTCGTCGTCATGCCATCGCTGCTGTGGCTTGCGCTCGAACGGTCGATCGGGCCGGCCCTGGTGGGCTATCGCCTGATGGCCGCGCTGCTGATCTTCGTCTTCCAGGTTGCGCCGTTTTTGTTCGTCGAATGGCTCAACTGGCGCTCGGCCCAGCGCGCCGTCTCCGAGATGTGGGCCTTTGGCGACCTGCGCTACGGCGAGCTGTCGCGCGTGCTGGCCGGGGGCAAAACCCTGGCCGCCGAAATTGCCGACTCGCATCTGTATATCGACATTCTGCACGAGCAGATCGGCAACTCGCTCGAGGACTCCGAGCAGGAGGTGACGGCGGCCATCGGGCAGATCGACAGCCTGATCCGGCGATCGATCGAGTTGAAGCAGCATCTGGCGCAATCGATCGAGAACGGCAAGCAACTGAAGGTGACCACCGAGGCCAGCGTGAGCCGCAACCGGGAGATCGTCTCCGCCCTCCAGATGCAGCAGGAGATGCAGATGCTGCAACTGCGGCAGAACTTCGAACGCATTCGCAACCTGGCCGGCGGCGTCAGCGCCCTGACCCCGCTGATTCAGGTCATCACCTCCATTGCGGAAAAGACGCACCTGCTGGCGCTGAATGCGGAGATTGAGGCGGCGCGTGCCGGCGGCGAGGCCGGGCGCAGTTTTTCCGTCGTTGCTTCCGAAGTTCGCCGTCTGGCCGAGAACACGGCCAACGCTGCCGCCGATGTCAATCAGAAAATCACCGCGACCAGCAAAAGCGTCGAGTCCGAGCTGCAGGCCGCGCAGACCGCGCTGCACGAGCAGGAAGAAAACGCCGCCATGAGCCACCTGACGGCCGACCTCGACGAGATGCAGCACGAGTTCTCGCACAACAGCGAACTGCTGCTCGCAGTCATCACCGAAGTCGAAGCCAGTTACAGCGAGAGCGTCGAACGGCTCTCGGAGGCGCTTGGGCACATCCAGTTCCAGGACGTGATGCGCCAGCGCATGGGCCACGTGCAGGAGGCCCTCGGCGATATGCGCGAGCACCTGCAGGAGCTGGCTTCGCTCCAATGCGACTCCGGATGGGACGGAGTTCTGCCCCGCACCTTCCAGGGAATTCTCGCCTCCCACCTCGATCAGTATCGAATGGCCAGCCAGACGCGGACGCATCTGGCCATCGCCGGCGGCGCCGTCCAGAGCGCCGCTTCCGGTCCATCGATCGAACTGTTTTAGGCGCAACGCGCGTCCTCTGGGCGCCCCTCCTTGCCTGCGCCGGATGCGGACAGGGAGAGCGCGCTTGGCCGCGGCAATGCGGAGACCCTCCCGCGCACGAAAGCAGCCGGCGCCGTGCGCTACGGCGTTCGGGCGGGTTCACAATCGGGAATCCGCTGTTTCTGTGATTTTTCCAATGGATTTTGTTCCTTTTTTCCCCTCCGAATTGCACGGTCGAGGCCGATACCTGTTTCAGCCATTCAGCGCAAAAAGCAAAAAGCTGTTCAGTACAGGGTCGGACCCGGTTGACGCGGAGAGCGCGCGCCGGTGAGGACTGCACGGGGCGCTGCGCGCGCGGCACGGGCTCCATGTTTGCAGGAAATGGATTTCGCGGGAGGGTTGTCGATGGGAGTTGCGTTGCGCCAAACCAACGATGCGAGCCAAATCGTGCTTGAAGGCCCGATCGACATCACTGTTGCGGCGGAGTTGAAGACCGCGCTCGTCGAGGCCCTCGCAGCCGCGACGCCGGGGAAGAAGATCGGCGTCGCGGCCGAGGCCGCAGTCTCGCTCGACGTGACCGCATACCAATTGTTATGGGCGGCAGGCCGAGAAGCCAAAAACGCGGGCGTTGCGATCGCGCTCGACGGCGCAATTCCAGAAGCAGCGAGCCGGGCGCTTGCCGAAATCGGTCTCGACACAGGCGCGTTGTTTTCCTGAGCGGAGCGCCGGGCTCGATCTGCCGCCGGATCATCAGCCACGGGCCCGCACAGCGGGCCGGAAGCGAGTGAAGCACGGGCCATGAACAAAACGATTGCAGGCAACGCCGAGCAGTTCAAGCAGAGTTTCCGCGAAGAGGCGCGCGAAATTCTCGCCGATCTGGAGTCCGCGCTTCTGGAATTGCATGAAAACCGCGGCGACAAGGATCTGATCGGGCGCATCTTTCGCGGGCTGCATACCATCAAGGGCTCCGGGGCGATGTTCGGCTTCGAGCGCCTGGCCGCTTTTGTTCACGATCTGGAGACAGCCTTCGACCGGGTGCGCAACGGGCGGATTGAGGCCAGCGCGGAGTTGATCGACGTGACGCTGAGCGCGCTCGATCAGATTGCGGCGATGCTCGAAGCGGCGGGCGATGGAGCGGCGGCCGCCGATGCCGCCGCCTGCGCGGCGATCCTCGAAAAGGTGCGTCGTCTGGCCGCAATCGAGGAGATGGCTGCGCCGGAGAGAAAACCGGCGATAGCGCCGCCGGATCTCGCGATGAACGCTGGCGTCCTCCGCAGGTGGCGCATCCATTTTGCGCCGGGGCCGGAGCTGATGCGCTGTGGAGCCAATCCCGCGCTGCTGCTCGGCGAGCTGCGCACACTCGGCGCACTGGCGGTGCGGGCCTCGCTCGACGCCGTTCCGCCTCTTGCCGAGATCGACCCGGAACGCTGCTATGTGAGCTGGGATCTGGAATTGACGACGGCCGCTGGCGTCGAGGCGCTTCGCGATGTCTTCATCTTCGTCGAGGACGCCTGCAAACTGGAGATTGCGCCAGAGAGCGAGGAGGCTCCGGCGGCGGAAGCCACGCCAGTTGCTGCCGCGCCGCCTTTCAGCGAGGCCGACCGGACGGCGCGGGCGCTTGAGGAAAAGCGCGCCGTCTCGCCCGGCCGGCGCAGCTCGGACAAGCCGGACAGCGCCACGAGCCTGCGCGTGCCGGCCGCCAAGCTGGACCGGTTCGTCGACCTGGTGGGCGAATTGGTCACCGTCGAGGCGCGTCTGGGCGAGCTGGCCGCGCAAAGCGGCGATCCTGAACTGGCCTCGGTCTCCGAAGAGGTCGAGCGGCTGACCTCGGCCCTGCGTGAGAGTTCGATGAACCTGCGCATGATGCCCATCCGCTCGACCTTCGAAAAATTCCGGCGGCTGGTGCACGATCTGGCGCGCGACCTGGGCAAAAATGTGGAACTGACCATCGAGGGCGCCGATACGGAACTGGACAAGACGGTGGTCGAGCAGTTGGGCGATCCGCTGATGCACTTGATCCGCAACAGCATGGATCACGGCATCGAGCCGGCCGCCGAGCGCGCCACGAGCGGCAAGCCGCCCACGGCGACGATTCATCTGGCGGCGCGTCACGCCGGCGCTCAGGTGCAGGTTTCCGTCTCCGACGACGGCCGCGGCATCGACAGCGAGGCCGTGCGGCGGCGCGCCATCGAGCGCGGCCTGATTGCGGCCGATGCGCAACTGACGGAAGCGCAGATCTTCCACCTGATCTTCGAGCCGGGTTTCTCGACGGCGCAGCAGGTCACCGACCTCTCCGGCCGGGGCGTGGGCATGGACGTGGTGCGGCAGAAGGTGGAGAGCCTGCGCGGCGCGGTCGAGGTCGCAAGCCGCCGCGGCGAGGGAACGCGCGTCACGCTCGAGCTGCCGTTGACGATGGCCATCATCGACGGGCTGCTGGTGGGCGTTGGCGACGGCTGCTTCGTGTTGCCGCTGGCCAGCACCCTCGAGTGCATCGAGCTGACCCGCGAGGAGATTGTCCGCGCCAACGGCAAGCACATCGCCAACGTGCGCGGCGAGCTGGTTCCCTACCTCCGGCTGCGCGAGCACTTCGGCCTGCCGCCGGAGGGGCCGGCGATCGAGCAGGGCATGGTGGTGGAAACCGGCGCAGGCCGCTGCGCCCTCGTCGTCGACCGGGTGATCGGCAATTGCCAGACGGTGATCAAGAGTCTGGGCCGGTTCTATCGCCACGTGCAGACCGTCTCCGGGGCCACCATCCTCGGCAACGGCAGCGTGGCGCTGATTCTCGATCCCGAGCGATTGATGCAGGAGGCCGTGCGCGAGGAGGCGCGCAACCGGGCTGGGCCGGGGCTGAACCGGTGCAACGGTCCCGGCAAGAACCACGGAGCCGGTGAAAACAGATTGACCCAGGAAAGTGAAGTGCAGCGAGCGGCCCTTGCGGCCCAAGGCAGCGCCGGACCGGACGCCGGCGCACGAACGTAGGCAGATCAACCCGGAGCGTCTTCCGGCTTTCCGTTTCGACGCCACCGTCCCCGGCGGGACGGCTGCCGGACGGAGCGTGCGGAGAACGGTCCCGAAGGAGGGGAAATTCGATGGGTACAGCAGTGGTAAGCACAGACCGGCAGCTCGATGGCGCCGGCAACGGAAACGGCGGGCACCGGCACGGCGAGGAACCGCACGGCCGCAAGCAGCCCGTAAAGCGGACGCACGAGGAAGAGCTGTCGCTGGTGCTCGACGAGGTCATGCGCCTGGTGGACGCCTCGAAAGAGGGCCGCCTGAGCGAGCGCGGACGGGCCACGCAATTCAACGGCATGCACCGCGAGATTGTGCAGGGCGTCAATGAGATGCTCGACGCGATCCTGCTGCCGATTGGCGAGGGCAACCGGATTCTGGCGCAGATTTCCTCGGGCAAGATCGACGAGCTGATCGCGCAGACCTACAAAGGCGACCACGAGAAGATGAAGGTGGCCGTCAACAATGTGGGCATCGTCCTGCAGGGGCTGCAAAAAGAGCTGGCGCGTCTGATCGAAGCCTCCAAGGAAGGCCAGCTCTCCGATCGCGGCAAGCCGGAGCAGTTCCAGGGCGCGTACGCGGAGATTGTGCGCGGCGTCAACATCATGCTCGACGCGATCCTGCTGCCGATTGGCGAGGGCAACCGGATTCTGGCGCAGATCTCGTCGGGCAAGATCGACGAACTGATCGCGCAGACTTACAAAGGCGACCACGAGAAGATGAAGGTGGCCGTCAACAATGTGGGCATCGTCCTGCAGGAGCTGAACAAGGAGTTGGGACGGCTGGCTGAAGCCGGGCGGCAGGGGCAACTGGCGACGCGCGGCAACCACGACCGGTTCCAGGGCGCATTTGCCGGAATCATTCGCGGCGTGAACGACACGCTCGACGCCATAATCGCTCCGCTCAATGTCTCGGCCCGCTACGTCGATCTGATCTCGAAGGGCGACATTCCGCCGCAGATTACCGACAACTACAACGGCGACTTCAACGTCATCAAGAACAACCTGAACGCCTGTATCGGCGCGGTCGACGCGCTGGTGAGCGCAGTCAATATGCTCTCCGGCGCCGCGATCGACGGCCGGCTGGCGACGCGCGCCGACACCTCGAAGCACCAAGGCGACTATCGCAGGATCGTCGAAGGCGTCAACCAGACGCTCGATACGCTGGTGGGCTTTCTGGACAACATGCCCACGCCCTGCATGGTGATCAACAAGAACATGCAGGTGCAGTACATGAACCGTGCGGGCGCGGGTCTGGGAAACACGACCAGCGAACAACTAGTCCGTTCGAATACGCATTGTTACGATCACTTCCGCACGACGGATTGCAAGACCGAGCGCTGCGCCTGCACGCGGGCGATGCGCGCCAACGGCGAGGCGGACAGCGAGACCGAGGCCCATCCCGGCGGGCGCAATCTGGACATTCAGTACACCGGCGTGCCCATCCGCAACCGCGAAGGAGACGTCATCGGCGCCTTCGAGGTCGTGACTGACATGACGGCCGTCAAGCAGGCGGCGCGGCTCAGCGAGAAGATCGCGCAGTTTCAAGGCGTCGAAGTGGCGCGGCTCAGCGCGAATCTGAACAAGATCGCCTCGGGCGATCTCAAGGTAGACCTGAAGGTAGCCGAACCCGATGCCGACACCAAGGCCACGCACGACAATTTCGCGAACATTGCTTCCGCCCTCGGCAAGAGCGTCGAGGCGATCAGCGCGCTGGCCGCCGACGCCAGCATGTTGTCGAAGGCCGCCGTCGAGGGCAAGCTGGCGACGCGGGCCGACGTCTCGAAACATCTGGGCGACTACCGCAAGATCGTCGAGGGGGTCAACGACACGCTCGATGCGGTGATCGGACCGTTGAACGTGGCCGCCAATTACGTCGAGAAAATCTCGAAGGGCGACATTCCGCCGCAGATTACCGACAACTACAACGGCGACTTCAACGTCATCAAGAACAACCTGAACACGCTGATCGTGGCCATGAACGACATCACCAAGGCGGCCGAGGAGGTGGCCAACGGCAACCTCACGGTCGAGTTGCGCGAGCGCTCGGCCGAGGACAAGCTGATGCGGGCGCTCTCGTCGATGGTCAGCGGGCTGACGCAGACGGTGGCCGACATCCGCTCGATCGCCAGCGAGGTGGCCGCGGCCAGCCAGTCGATCTCGGCGGCTTCGGTGCAGGTTTCAAAGGGCGCCAGCGCGCAGGCGGCGGCGGCCGAAGAGGCCTCGTCGTCGATGGAAGAGATGGTGTCGAACATCAAGCAGAACGCCGACAACGCGCAGCAGACCGACAAGATTGCCAACAAGAGCGCCAAAGACGCGCAGGAGAGCGGCAAGAGCGTGCTCGAAGCGGTCAACGCGATGAAGGAGATCGCCAACAAGATCTCGATCATCGAGGAGATTGCGCGGCAGACCAACCTGCTGGCGCTGAACGCGGCCATTGAGGCGGCCCGCGCCGGCGAACACGGCAAGGGCTTTGCCGTGGTGGCGGCCGAGGTGCGCAAGCTGGCCGAGCGCAGCCAGAAGGCGGCCGGCGAGATCAACCAGCTCTCCTCGACCACGCTGCGCGTCAGCGAGAAGTCGGGCGAGATGCTGGAAAAACTGGTTCCGGACATTCAGCGCACGGCCGAGCTGGTGCAGGAGATCTCGGCGGCCAGCAAGGAGCAGGACACCGGCGCCGAGCAGATCAACAAGGCGCTGCAGCAACTGGAGCAGGTGATCCAGCAGAACGCCTCGGCGGCCGAAGAGATGGCCTCGACGACCGAGGAGTTGAGCGGTCAGAGCGAGCAGTTGGTCAGCGCGCTCTCCTTCTTCCACACCGGCGACGAGAACGGCGGTCCGTCGCGGCGCGGCGCGGCTGGGGCCAGAACGGCGAAGCCCGTCGCGGCGGCGCCGTCGGTCCGATCCGCAAAGCCCGGGAACGGTCACGGCGCGGTTGCGGCGTCCAAGCTGGCGTCCCAATCGGGCGTCCATCTGCGGCTCAACGACAAGCACGACGAAATGGACAGTGAATTCGAGCGGTACTGACCGCGCGGGCGAGCGCCGTCGAGGCGCTTCGTCCCACGTCTTCCAACCAGGGAAAGGAGGGAAACGATGAGTGTAGGCGAAATTACGGAGACGCGGCAGT
>JAJYFB010000091.1 GCA_021785495.1 Acidobacteriota bacterium
GCTTCGAAATGGCGGCGCCGATCGCCGGCGTCGCCTGCTCCACCCCTGTTTGGAAGCGCATCCGCAAGAGCCAGCTTTTCATCGTCCGCATGATTCTCTCGGGCATCCTCGCCGCCGCGTTGCTCTTTCTTTCGCCGCACGCCACGAAGGCGATCATTGCCGTCGAGGTGCTGCGCCAGTTCGCCTTTGGCCTTTCGGGGCCGATCCTCTGGACAATGATGGGCGATGTGGCCGATTATGGCGAGTGGAAGACCGGCCGCCGCGCCAGCGCCACGGTGACTGCGGCCGTGGTCTTCGCGCTTTGGGCGGGACTGGCCCTGGGCGGAGCCGTCGCCGGCTGGCTGCTCTCGTTCTACGGCTTCGTTTCCGCCTCGCAGGTGCAGTCGGCGCCAGCGCAGACGGGGATTTTGCTCACCGCCAGCGTTTACGCTGGACTGGCCTTCCTGGCCGCCGCGATCTGCATGTTCTTCTACCCGCTGCATGGCGCGGCAAGCCAGAAGATCGCCGCCGAACTGGCCGAGCGGCGCAAGGGATTTTCGCCGCAGGCCCGCGCATAAACCGCCGAGCGCGCCGGCTGTGCGCGCAAAGGGAGGAGCCATGTTCCGCAATCTTTGTTTCCGTGTCCAGTCCATCGCCCTGCTCGGCGCCTTCGGCCTCAGCGCGGCTTTGGCGGCGCAAACGCCCGGCTCACTCAAAGACGCCTACAAGGGAGATTTCCTCGTCGGCGCGGCCCTGGACGCCGCGCAGATCGAAGGCAAGGACGCACGCGCCGATGCCATCGTCCTCGCGCAGTTCAACACGATCTCGCCCGCCAACGCGCTCAAGTGGGCGCGGGTGCATCCCAAGCCCGGCAAATACCGCTTCAAACTGGCCGATCGCTATGTCGCCTTCGGTCGCGAGCATCACATGTTCGTCGTGGGCCACAATCTCGTCTGGCACAATCAGGTTCCCGGCTGGGTTTTTCGCGACGACAAGGGGCAACTGCTGACGCGCGACGCCCTGCTGCAGCGCCTGAAGGAGCACATCCAGACTGTCGTAGGCCGCTACAAAGGCCAGATTCAAAGCTGGGATGTGGTCAACGAGGCGCTCGACGAAGACGGCAGCCTGCGGCAATCGCTTTGGCTGAAGATTATCGGCCCGGACTACATCGAGAAGGCATTCGAGTACGCGCACGAGGCCGATCCGCAGGCGCAACTGACGTATAACGATTACAACCTGGAAAAGCCGGCCAAGCGCGAGGGGGCCATCCGGCTCGTCAAGAAGCTGCAAGCGGAGGGCATTCCAATCGCCTCCGTGGGCCTGCAGAACCACGACAGCCTGACCTGGCCCTCGGCCGCCGAAGAAGATGCGACGATCAAGGCCTTCGCCGCGCTGGGCGTCAAGGTCGTCGTCTCCGAGCTGGATGTGAACGTGCTGCCGAACGCAAACCAGCAGCCTACGGCCGATGTCTCGCTGAGGGTCGGCCGGAACAAGGCCCTCAATCCCTACCGGAAGGGTCTGCCCGACTCGGTCCAGCAGCAGCTCGCTCGTCGTTACGCCGATTTGTTCCGCGTCTTTCTGGCCAATCGCGCCACGGTCGCGCGCGTCACCTTCTGGGACGTCACCGACGGCGATTCCTGGCTGAACAACTGGCCGGTAAAAGGCCGCACGAACTATCCGCTGCTCTTCGACCGCCAGGGCAAGCCCAAGCCCGCGTATGACGCGGTCCTTGCCGCCGCCGACAGAAAACCATAGCGCCGGGAGGGGCGCCACGCCGCGGCCAACGCCTCATGACCGCAACCACGCGGTGCGCGAAAGCCGCCTAGATCAGCTCGCAGCCGGCGAACCAGTAGCCGATCTCGAAGGCCGCCGTCTCCTCGGCGTCCGAGCCGTGGATGGCGTTCTCCTGGATCGATGCCGCAAATTTCCTGCGAATGGTTCCCTCCTCGGCTTGGGCCGGGTTGGTTGCGCCCATCAGCCGGCGCAGATCCGCAATGGCGTTTTCCTTTTCCAGAACCATCATCACCAGCGGTCCCGACGACATGAAATCGGTCAGGCTGTCGAAGAACGGCCTGCCGCGATGCACGGCATAGAAGCCCTCCGCCTCGCGCTTGGTGATGAACTCCCGCTTGATGGCCACGATGCGGAAGCCGGCCTTGTCGATCTCGGCCAGAATGGCGCCGGTGGCGTTTTTGCGAACTGCATCCGGTTTGACGATGCTGAAGGTGCGCTGGATCACGCGAATCTGCTCCTCGACGGGGATCGATTTCCTCCGGTCCCCTTGTCCATTGTAGGGGGCGATGGCGCCGGGGAGAGAGGGCCTCGATCCCTCAACTCTCATCATGTTGTCCAGCGCGACGAGGGGAAAGGTACTTCCGTAATCAAAAAACTGGACGATCCATACCCCACTTCGGGTAAGATGAGAGTTTTATAAGGTGTTTCAGCGTCATTTTCACGATGAAGTTGTGATGTTTTTCTCTGGATGTCGGCAATTTGCATCCGTTTCCGTGCTGAGGGCACGCCGCACACAGAGGAACATGTTCTGCGCAGACGCGGCTTGAATTGCGCGAAACGGTCATGCGCTCGTGCCTGTTGCGGGCCGGACGAGCGTGAATTTGTTGCTGAAGTTTCGATTCCAGGAGTCACCCGATGATTTTGGCTGAGCTTCAAGTTGTCGCCGTCCTGGCCATTGCCTTTTATTTGGTTCGCTGGCGCAAGAGCGTGCGAAGCCGGAATGGACAATCGTGGGAAACCTTGCTGGCGCGCCTGCGCTCCGATTGGAGTGCAAGCGATCTGAGCGATCATTTTCTGTGGGAAGAAGGACTGAGCGCCACGCCGGACGACGCCTGGCGGCGCATGGAAGGTCCGCATGGCCTTTGGGCGATCTATCAGAATGCCTGCGTCATGCAAGAGATGGCTGATTTTGCGGCCAAAAATTGCCCGGAAGTGGATCGGCTGCTTGTCGAAACTCTTCATAGCGACGCCGTGCAGATTCGCGTCTGCGTGCTGATGGCGATGGCGCAGTATGGATTTGCGCAGGCCAGCGAAGGCGTGCGCATCAACGCCTATCGCGCTGCGGTGATGTACACGGGAATGGCCGCGCGCATGCGGCAACTGCTGCAAGACAATGCGGGCGCCATGGTTCCCGACTTCGTGGCCGCCATGTAGTGTTGTCCTTCAGCTTCTGGCGCTGCGCTGGAAAGTGGGAACATGCGAAACCGTTCCTGCCCTGCCCTGCGGGAACTAAGATCTACGGTCTTCGGCTTAACGCTCCATTGATCGCCTCCACCAGCTTGCCGGAAGAATCGTCGAGAGATTGCCAGAACATGACGCCGCCGAGCCGTTGCGCCTGGACGTAGGCGCACTTGAGGCCGATCGACTGAGCATCGTCATAAGAAACAAATTCCTGCGTAGCCGGATTGTAGAGATATGGAACTCCGGCGGCCTGGTCCCAGTAGCGCGCGAATCCGTGGCCAAGCATGGTCTGCTGAATCGCGTCAAAGGAGGCCAACACGCCGGGAACAGGATTGCCGGCTTGAAAGAGGCCGTGATTCTGATTCGCAACCCGTCCCCAGAGCTGACCGTAAAAGGGAACGCCAAGAAGGATTTTGCGCGAGGGAACTCCCGCGCGCACAAGGGCGCGGACCGATGCGTCCACGGAGAGCGGTCCGGGCGCATCCGGGTCGGCATACAAGGGCGCATTGTGATCAGTCCGCGCGCCTGCCGACGGCATTGCGAAATCGTAGCTCATCAGGTTCACCGTATCGACATAACCTTGCGCTTCGTCCATTGCGGTGTGGGCAAGGTAATCGCCGGAGGCTCCAGCGGCGATGGTCAAAAGCAGCTTCCTGGGGAACGATTTTTCTTCCCGGTCGAAGCGCGCGCGCAGGTCGCGCAGCAGCAGCGTGAAGTTCTGCTTGTCCTCCGGCCGGAAGACGTGGCCTGCGCCGGCCATTCCGGGATACTCCCAGTCCACGTCGAGGCCGTCGAGATTGTAGCGGCGGAGAAAATCGACAGCGCTCGCGACAAACTTCGCGCGGGACTCGGCCGTGAGCGCAACGTCGGAGAATGCGTCCGAGCCGAGCCAACCGCCCACCGAAATCAGCACCTGGAGCGATGGGTTCTGCGTGCGCAGGCCGGTGAGCACGGCGAGATTGCCGGCGTCCACCGGCGAGCCCTCGACCATGCGCCCATCCCTGATTACAGCAAAGGCGTAGTTGATGCGCGTGAGCGCGCGGGCATCGACCTGGTCGGGCGCGAGAGGACGGTTCTGCGTGAAGACGTAGCCGGCAACGATGAACGTGCGCGGCGTCTTTTGCGCCGTTGCGTGCAGCGATGCCAACGCCAGCGCGCATCCAGCGGCAATATTGCTCCATCCGTTGAATGTCCTCATTCGCACGCGCACCTCGTTTCGATTGCGGTTACAGCAAAGGCCGGCAAGCGGCCTGCGGCGCGGAGACTTGCCTGCCGTTGACAAAGGAAGCCGTGAGCGCGCCGTCTGGGCCAAGCGCGACGAGATTGGCCGCACCGCCAATGGCGAGGCGGCCCGCCTCGCCTTCGCACCCGATCATGCGCGCCGGATTCGCGGTCAGCAGCCGTAATCCCCGGTCGAGCGGTTCGCCGGTAAAGGCGAGAAAATTTCGCAGCGCGCGATCGAGCGTGAGCACGCTGCCGGCCAGAACGCCGCCTGAAGTGGCGCGGCCGTTGGCCACCTGCACAGAAAAGCCGCCCAGCGTATATTCGCCATCGGGCATGCCGGCGGCGCTCATCGCGTCGGTGACGAGAATGGCGCGCGCGGGCCCCTTGGCGCGCCACCACAGCTTGGTCAATTCGGGCGCGGAGTGAATGCCGTCGCAGATCAGTTCGGCATAGAGCGCATCTTCGGCAAGCACTGTGCCGAGAATTCCCGGCTCGCGGTGATCGAGCGGGCGCATGGCGTTGAAGGTGTGCGTAGCGCTCAGGGCTCCGGCGGCGATCGCGGCGCGGGTCTCGGCCGCGGTGGCCATCGAATGCCCCAGCGAGACGCGCACGCCGCGTTTCACCGCGTGCGCAATCAGCTCCACAGCTCCAGGCAGCTCCGGCGCAAGCGTCATCAGCCGCACGTGGCCTTCGGCGGCCTCGAAGAGCCGATCGAAGACGGCGAGATCCGGCGCCAGCAGATGCTCGGCCGGCTGTACGCCGCGTTTGCCATGCGAAAGAAACGGACCTTCGAGGTGAATACCGAGTGGATGCGCGACGCCTTCGGCGGGCGGATGCGCGATGAGCTTGGCGAGCCCGCTCGCGGCGCGTAGCGTCGCGTCGAGCGAGGCCGTGACGGTGGTGGCAAGAAAACGGGCCGTGCCGCGTGAAGCAAGAAACCGTCCCATCGCGCCGAGCGCATTGGGCGTGGCCTCCATCGCGTCGTGCCCGGCCGCGCCGTGAATGTGAATGTCAAAGAAGGATGGGGCAAGCGTGGCCTCGGCGAGATCGATCACCCGCGCGCCCGTCGACACAGCGCATTCGGCGCGCGTCGCGATGGATGCGATGCGCCCTTCTTCGACGACAACGATGGGCTGGTCGAAAATGCGGCTTCCGTCGTAGAGCCGTTTTGCGGTGAGAACTGTCGGACCTTGCGTCATGGCCTGTCTTTCCTTTGGATGCTCGCTTCGCCGGTCGCGTCGCGGCTTCGCCGGTCGCGAAACCGCGAACGAAACAGCGTTACAGAGCCGCTCAAATTGAGATTTTCAGCCCCTCTTTATCCCATGGTGACGACAACCTGGTTCACCGAACCAGGCGACTGCGGCGGAATCGCGCCTTGAACCAACTCCCCATTCAGAGTAGCCGAGGCAACGCCCTTCTCGACACCCCGCGGATTTTTTACGGTGATCTCGAAGGTTGCGGCGCGCCACCGGCGCACGACATGAAACTCCTTCCACTCCGCGGGAATGCAGGGATCGACGACAAGGCCTTCGAATTCAAGGCGCACGCCGAGCATCCAGCGCGTCGCGGCCGCATAATTCCAGCCTGCGCTGCCGGTCAGCCACGGATGCCGCGCCCGGCCGTAGGCCGTATGATCGCGGCCCATCACAAACTGGCAGTAGGAGTACGGCTCGGCCTCGCGCACTTCGATCGCATCGTTCTGGTTATACGGCAGCAGCGCGTCGTAGAACTTCATGGCGCGGCCTCCGCGTCCCAGCTTGCACTCGGCGACAATCGCCCAGGGGTTGGGATGACTGAAGATGGCGCCGTTCTCTTTGACGCCGCGATAGACGCGGCCCACGAAGCCGATGTCGTCGTTCGGCCGCGTGAAGGCCGGCCAAAGAAGGTGAATGCCGCGCTCGGAGTAAAGATGTCGATCCACGGCATCCATCGCCATCCGTCCGCGCTCGGGCGAGGCCGCCTCCGAGACGACCGCCCAGGTGTTGCTTTCGAGAAAGACCTTGCCTTCCTCGTTCTCGTGCGAGCCAACCTTGAGCCCGCGTGCCGTGATGCCGCGCAGATACCACGCGCCGTCCCACAGTTCCTGCTCGCAGGCGGCGCGCACCTTTCCGGCGAGCGCGGTGTAGCGCTCCGCATCGTCGCCGCGGCCGAGATGCCGCGCCGCGCGCACAAACTCGATCAGCGCCCAGTGATGCAGAAACGAGACCATGGCGCTTTCGCCGCCGCCCAGGTTCAGGCAATCGTTCCAGTCGGCGCGCAGCCCCTTGCAGATGCCGCTTGCGCCCACCTGCCGCGCCGAAAACTCCAGTGAGCGCTTCAGGTGCTCGTAGACGGTGGCCTCGCCCTCGTCGGCGAAGGGAATCACCACGTCGAAGAAGGCCTCGTCGCCGGTTTCTTTCACGTACTCGCAAATGCTGGCGACGATCCAGAGCGCGTCGTCCGAGCAGGCGTGTTCGATGCCGTGAAGTATGCTCTTGCGATCGGGCGCGTGCGCGATGGTGGGCGACTTGAATGCGGGCGTGTTCTGCTTCTCCGGGTCGAACCAGTCGGGATCGAAGAGATGCAGGCCGTAGCCCTCGCTCATCTGCGCGCGCAGCAGCTCGACAAGGCGCTGGCGGCATTTGGCCGGATTGCTCGCCGCCACGCTCATCACATCCTGCGAGGTGTCGCGATAGCCCAGGCCGGTGCGCCCGCCCACTTCGACAAACGAAGCAAAGCGCGACCAGACCACGCAGGTCTCCGCCTGGTAGAGATTCCACGTGTTGATCATCGCATCGAGGCCCGCGTGCGGCGTGCGGCATTGAAAGGTCGCGCACTTCTCCGCCCAGTAGCTTTGAAGCGCGGCAAAGGCGCGATCCACCGCGGCCGGCTCGGAATACCTGGCGCGCATTGCGCCGCCCTTGGCGCGCGATCCGTAGCCCAGCAGGAAGATCAGGCGCATCTCTTCGCCCGGCGCAAGCTCGATCCGCTTATGCAGTGCGCCGCAATGGTTGCCGCTCAGTTCCGCACTCGCCGAACACGCCCCGCGCTCGACCGCCTGCGGGTTGCTCTCCGTGCGATACGGGCCCAGAAAGCTGTCGCGCGTCGTGTCAAAGCCGTCGGGCGCAAAGCTGGAGGCGAAGTAGTGAAAGGTCCACGGCTCGTAAAAAAAGTCGTACTGCACGATGCCGTCGTCCGCATCGGCGCCGCTCGCGTACAAGCTCATTTGCAGATTCTGGCTGTCGATCTCGACGTGGTGAAAGGAAAACTCCACGTAGCCGAAGACGCTCAGCCGACGCGGGCGGCCGCCTGCATTCTTGAGCTTCACATCCCACAGTTCCACATCGTCTTCAATAGGAATGAAGAGCGTTTGCTCGGCGTCGATCTCGCGATACTGGCAGCGAAATTTCGAATAGGAAAGTCCGTGGCGGCAGCTATAGCGCGCCTCATCGAGGCTTTTGCCCACCGGCTGCCAGGAGATCGACCAGTACTCGCCCGTTTCGTCGTCGCGCAGGTAGACGTAATGTCCCGGCCGGTCCAGCGGCACGCCGTTGGCGCGAAAACGAGTGACGCGGCCGTGTTCGGCGCTCTTATAGAACGAGTAGCCGCCGGCGTTGTGCGAGATCACAGTGCAGAGATCCTTCACGCCCAGATAGTTCGTCCACGAGACCGGCACGTCCACGCGATCGATGACGTATTCGCGGTTTTCCACGTCGAAATGACCGTATTGCATAGGCTCCTCTTCAAACAATTGCTGCGGGACGAACGCCCGCTCCTTTTCGTGAATACTCCGGGCAGTTTTCGCATGGGCGCGGATCAGTCCAGCGCTTTTCGAACTTCGCCAACTCCCTTCTACGCCTGCGCCGATACGAATTGGCGCAGCCAGTGCATCATCGCATCGGCCTTGGCTTGGCTATCGGCCTGCACCGCCAGCCGCAGCAGCGGCTCGGTTCCGGAAAAGCGCAACTGCGCCCAGTTTTCGTTGGCCAGATAAATCTTGGTTCCGTCCAGATGGCTGATGCGCTCAATGGGATAGGCGCCGATGTGCGTGTGCGGCTCCTCGTTCATCCGCCTGGGGATGGCGATGCGCATCTCCGGCGTGGCCGGAATGCCCTCGTCCAGATCGAAGAGCCTGCCGGTGATCGCAAAGACGCGCTCGCGCAGTTCGGAGATTTTTTGCCCGGTGCGGGCCAGCATCTCGACCACCAGCGCCGAAGCGAAGATGCCATCCTTGCCGAGAATGTGGCCGCGGATGGTCAGCCCGCCCGAGGATTCGCCGCCCAGCAGCGCATTGTGCTGCTGCATGGTTTGCACGATGTGCTTGAATCCCACCGGAACCTCGTAGCACTCTTCGCCGAAGGAGCGCGCCAGCCGATCGAGCAGATGCGTGGTGGAAAGATTGCGCACCACGCCGCCGCGCTCGCCGCGCACCTCGTGCAGATACCAATAGAGCAGCAGGAGCAGATCGTTGACGGAGATATACCGGCCTTTTTCGTCGAGAATCGCGATGCGGTCGGCGTCGCCGTCCATGGCCAGGCCCACGTCGTAGCCGTCCTCTTCCATCAGCGAGCTGAGGTTGCGCAGCGCCTCCAGGCTGGGCGCGGGCGAGCGGCCTCCGAAGAGCGGATTGTGGCGCTCGTGGATGAAGCTCACGCGGCAGCGCGCCTCGGTGAGCACCGTGCCCAGCGTCAACTGGCCCACGCCGTACATCGGGTCGACGATCACCTTGAGTCCGGCCTTGCGAATGGCGTCGAGATCGATGAGCGCCTCGACGGCATCGACGTATTCGTTGGTGAAGTCCCGCCGCCGGACAATCCCGGCGTCGAGCGCGAGGTCGAGTTCGAGCTTGATAACGTCGTCGACGGTGAGCGCGTTGGTCTCCGCTTCGATGGCGCGCGTCTCGTCGTCGAGCAGCAGCGAGCCGTCGCTGTGAAAGACCTTGAGTCCGTTCCACTCCGGCGGATTGTGACTGGCGGTGAAGACCAGCCCGAAGGCCGAGCCCTCGACGGCCGTCGCGTAGGTGACCAGCGGCGTCGGCGCATCCTCGCCGAGCAGAATCGCGGCAATGTTGTTGCCGGCAAAGACCTCGGCCGCGGCTTCGGCGGCCTGTTTCGAGAGGAAGCGCCGGTCGTAGCCAATCAGCACGCCGCGTTTCTCTTCGCCGCGGCGCGTAATTCCATTCGCGAGCGCCTGACTCAGGCGGCGCACGTTGTGCAGCGTGAACCCTTCGCCGATGATGGCGCGCCAGCCGCCGGTGCCGAAGGCGACCAGGTTCTGCTCCTCGGTGCGGCGCGGCCGGAAAAGCCGCTTTTGCAGAATGAATTTGGCGTGCTCCAGATCCTTGGCGGTGTCGATGCCCTGCACCTCGTCCTGATCGTAGATCTGGTAGTTCGCAATCCGGCAGCCGCGATGAATCAGCCGATGCACGCAGCCCGTCAGTTGCATGGTCTCGTCACCGGCGTCGGCCAGCACCGCGCGGAGCAGGCCGGCCTCGACGACGTACGCGCCGGCATTCAGTTCGCGAATCGCGCGCACCTGCGCCGAGGCGTCCTTGTCCTCGACAATATCCACCACCTCGCCGAAGGCATCGCGAATGATGCGCCCGTAGGGAAGCGGGCGATCGACATTGGCCGTGAGCAGCGTCAAATGCGCCTTGCGCAGACGGTGACGATTGAGCAGGCCGCGAATGGTTCCGGGCCGGATGAGCGGCGTGTCGCCGTAGAGAATCAGCAAATGGCCCGGAAACTCCGCGAGTTGTTGAACGACGCGCAGCACCGCGTCGCCGGTGCCGAGCGGCTCCTGCTGCACGACGTAGTGAAAACGCTCGCCAAGCAGCGCGCGCACCTGCTCTTCGTGCTCGCCCACGACGAGATACACATCTTTGGGCGCGACCACTTCAAGCGCATTGCGCACGACGCACTCGAGAACCGTGCTTTCGCCGAGAGTTTCCAGAATCAACGGCTGGCCGTTGGCGGCGATCGCCTCCTCGCCCGCGGCCAGGATGACGGCCTTCAATCCCGCGCGATGCGCGTGCGCCTGTTCGTCTTTTGTCTCCACTTCCGCATGGTCGATCATCACCTACTCCTCTCGCTGTTCATTGGGCGATTCCTGCGCCGCCATCGCGCTGGCGTCGCCGCCGCGCAGCGGGATCAGCCGCGCCATCAGCAGCGCCGGCAGGGCCGACAGCAAAACCCAGATAAAAAATCGCGGATAGCCAAGGCGCGTTTCGATCCATCCGCTGACCGCGCCCGGCAGGATCATGCCAAGGTTCATGAAGGCATTGGCGAAGGCGTAATGCGCCGTTTGATATTTTCCGGGCGCAATCTCCTGCATCATCAGCAGAATCACGCCCACGAATCCAAAGCCGTTGCCGAACAGTTGCACCGAGACCGCAGCCGTCACCAGAACCGGATTCGACGGCAGCGTCACACTCAGGTACCAATAGGACGCCATGGGCAGATTCAAGATCAAAATCAGCCAGGGCAGGGCGCGCCGGAGCGAGAGCCGCGCCGTGAAGTAGCCGCCCAGCACGCTGCCGACGACGAACGAAATACTGCCGAAGACGCCGTAGATGACGCTGAATGCCTGGGGATCGAGACCCAGGCCGCCGGTCGCGCGCGGGGCCAGAAGAAACAGTTGGCCGACCTTGATGATCTGCCCCTCGCCAGCGCGGTACAGCAGGATGAAGAGCAGCAGCAAAAGCACATTCGGCTTGGCGAAGAAACTGGCGACCACGTCCCAGAAAGTGGCCGCGGCCTGGCGCAGGCTCTGCTGGCCGCGCTCCTCGCCGCCCGCCGGCAGCGCCCGCGCGTGATACAGCGCGAAGGCGATGAGAAGAACGCCGGCTAGCGCGAAGACGATCGTCCAGGCGGCGAGCGAGACGGCCTGCGTCGCGCGGCCGCCGTGTGCGCGCGCAAAACGATCCGTCAGCACGCCCAGCAGCCAGAGCAATGCGCCGGTCGAGAAGATGCGGGCGACGTTGTAGAAACTTCCCTGCCAGCCCACGTACTCGGCCTGCTCCTTCGGCGAAAGCGCGGCGATGTAGATGCCATCGGCGGCAATGTCGTGCGTGGCCGAGCAGAAACCAAGCACCGCCAGCAGCGCCACCGCGTAGCTGAAGTAGCCCGGCAGATGCAGACTCAGCGCCAGCAGCACCAGGCTGAGCCCGCCGGCCGCCTCCATGGCGAGAACGAAGAATTTTTTCGTGCGGTACATCTCCAGCAGCGGGCTCCAGATGGGCTTGAGCGTCCACGGCAGAGCCAGCAGGGCGACGACCAGCGTGTTCACCGCGTTCGGCACGTGCATCTGCTGAAAAAAGAAGAGCGCGACAACATTGACCACGTAAAAGGGCAGGCCCTTGGCAAAATAAACCGTCGGCACCCAGAGCGAGGGCTGTTTGCATCGC
>JAJYFB010000092.1 GCA_021785495.1 Acidobacteriota bacterium
GAAGCTGCTGGAACTGGCCAAAAAGTGGGAAGCCAAGGTGGTGACCAACGATTTCAACCTGAACAAGGTGGCCCATCTGCACCACGTGGAAGTGCTGAACATCAACGATCTGGCCAACGCGCTCAAGCCGGTGGTGCTGCCCGGCGAGCGCATGAACGTGACCATCCTGAAGGAAGGCAAGGAGTACAACCAGGGTGTGGGCTATCTGGACGACGGCACGATGGTCGTGGTCGATCATGCGCGCAAGCTGATCGGCCGCCCGGTGCAGATCTCCGTCACCAGCGTGCTGCAAACCGCCAGCGGCAAGATGATCTTCGGCAAAATCGACGAGAACGGACAGTAGCGCCGAAGGGGAGCCGCGTCTTTGTGCTACTGCCCGGTGGACGGCGCCGGGGATGCGATCTGGACCGAGTGCAGAATGGCGTCGAGGCTTGCCTGAATTCGCGCCTTTTCTTTGGACATCAGTTCGCGGGGAAATCGCTTGCCAACCAGATGCGAGGTGGCCACGGCAAGATCGAAACGCAGGCAGGCGCCGGACGCCGGAACGAAGGCGGCGTAAATCTCTTCGTCGAGCTCCGTGCTGACGTCGGCATTCCGCGCGGTTCCGCGCCAGAAAACGACGCCGTTGAGAGGGACGGAGCCAGATTCTGTTTTCCAGTCCTCTTCGGCAAGCTGCCGGCAGCTCTCGGCCGAATCCGTGGGGCGCGCATCGTAGGCAAATTCGACGCCGCTGAAGACGGTTTTCGGCCAGGACGGGACGCCGTGGAGGGTTTCGTTGGCGACCAGACCGCGCAGACCGGTGAAGACGGAGCGATCCTCCTTGTACGCGATCGACAGATCGGGCGCGTTGCCGCGCGTGTCCGGCGCGATGCGGGCAAAGCTCCAGCCGGCCGGAAAACGAAAGCTGACGCCGTAGGCCGGATCGCTGAAGAGCATCATGGAATCTGTAACCGGCGTGACCGATTGCGCTCCCACTGGCAACACGAAGGCGAAACCTGCAAGACCTAGAAAGAGAAGACGAAAGACGGACCAATCGTGCATCCATTCATTATGCTCCAGGCGCGCCGACAGGCAGGAGCTGTGCGGGAACGGGCCGGGCCGGGGCGGCCGTTGGACAATTGCGCGCCCGGCGCGGGTATGCGAGATTGGATGTAGATCGTTTCTCCATTTTTTGTGGACGTTTCTGGAGGGAACCGCGCGATGAAACCGAAGTCCAGCCGTTTTTCTTTCGATCAGGCGCTCGATTTGCTGCGCAGGCAGGGCTTCGACGTGGCCGCGCACGCCGGCGTCGCCGGAGGCTTTCTCGTGCGCAAAAGCGACGTGGGCGCGGTGCTCGTTGCGGCTCCGGCCGGGGGCGAAAACGGCGCGGCGGCCTATGCCATCGCTCCGGGAGTGCTCGTGCGGGGCGAGTTGTCGCGGTTGGTGGATCGCGGCTACCAGAAATTTCTGAGAACTTCCCAATTCGAGATTCCCGCTTCGGCCAGCCAATTGCACGCCATTCACGCGTTTGGCGAGGAGTTGAGCCAGTTGACCGGCGGCATCAGCTTCTATAACGAGTCGATGGGCACAACCAGCGATGTGTATCGCTACGACCGGCCGGTGGGCCGCGCCGCTTCGGAGCCAGCGCCAGCGCGGCCGTGGGAACCAGCGGGTGCAGTGGGCGGACATTGATCGCTTTCTGTGCCAAGGGACGCTTCCCGTGGCTGTGCGATCGGCCCCTGGCTGTGGAGCTGACCAGAGTCTTGCGGACAAGACCGGAGCGGATACAGACGGGATCGACCGGTGGGCGAAGCGGCAATGAGTGGACGAGAAGACGCGCAAAGCAGCGACGGCCAAGAACAGGAGAAGCGCCTCCATCCGCGTTACCTTGTCGACGACGATTGCGTGGTGACGCTGGTGGAGCATGGGCTGCCCACCAGGGCGCGCATCGAGGATCTGAGCCAGGAAGGCTGCCGGCTTTGTACGGCGGAACGCTTTGTGTGCAAGCCCGGACGGTTCGTCGAGGTTTCCTTCAAGGCGCAGGGAGTTTCCTTCCGGTTCGGCGGCGTAGTGCGATGGACCGACGGCAAAAACCGGCTCGGCATCCATTTTGAGAACATCCTTGCCCGCCGCAAATCCGAACTGACGGAAGTGATCGAGGAACTCGCGGCAACCCAGGTGAAGCAGGCGAGTTCTGATGGCCCAGCGGGCGCAGACGGCACTGCCTCCGCCGCACCGGCTGCCGTCCGAGCGGCACAAGAGGCGCGCATCGATGCGCAGATGGGAACGCGGGAGGGGCTGCCTGTTCCTCCCGGTTCGGGGACGCCGCGCGCGGGAATCCCTCCGGCGGGCCTGTCGCTCGTATCCAAAGACATCAAGCCGCCGGGAGCGTCGACAGGGGCAGCACTACCGGCCGCGCCGCGCCGCAATCGCCGCGCACAGTCGCGCCACGCCGTGGACACCTCGGCCACGATCCTTCTTGTCAACGTCGGGTCGGCGCTGCGGGGACGCATTGTCGATCTGAGCCTGAGCGGCTGCCGCATTCTTACGGACGAACGGTTTCCCGTGGGCATTTATACGCGCGTCGAGACGGAGTTTCATTTGCAGGGCTTGCCCTTCCGGCTGGGTGGCGTGATTCAGGCCATCCACAACCGAAATACCGTGGGCATTCGCTTTCTCGATCTGAGCGAGCGCAAGCGTCAGCAGGTTCAGGAACTGATCGACGAGATGGAGGAGATGCGCGCGGAGACGCCGCCGGAAGCTGGCGCACCGTCCGCCGCCAAACCTCCAGGCGAAAGCCGCTGAACGAGCGGCTGGGTCACGATTCGGGCGCGCGAGATTTCTTTGCTATTGCCCGTTGGCCGTTGGCTCAATCTCAATGTAGTCGAGATCGGCCGGATCCGCGCCGTTGGGCTGACCGGTGACGCGCAGCGTGTCGCCGGGCTTGAGTGCGAAGCCGCGATTGCCGGCTCCACGCGCGGTGAAGCGCGTCGAGTTGTCGCCATCGGGACGGGATGAGGGCAGCTTGGCATCGGCAGCCCAGGCGGCCACCGTCCGGCCGTTCACATCGAGCGTAAAGCGCGCCACGCCGCCCGGCAGGTCGAAGTATTGCACGGCGATCGCGAAGCGGCCCGTCGGACCGGAATACGTCCATGTGGCCGAGCAGACGCGCGACGCCTCATCGGCATTGCAGGTAACGGCCTTGCCGCGCGAGGCGTCCTCCCACGGCGTTACGGCGATGATTTGATAGCCGCTGAGCCGCGCCTCTTCGGCTTCGAGACGGCCGGGGAAGTGACCGGCGCGTCCTTGCGCGTCGGCAATGCCGCTTTCTTTGAGGAAGTACTGCACAATGGCGTCGCGCCAGACGATGGCGTGACCGGCCTGGTAGGCGAGCCGCGCCTGCTCGTCGCCGAAGAGCGCGGGATCGACCCTGCCCTGGAGCGTCGCCCACTCGCGGCCAAGTTGCGCTGCCTCTTGTGCGCCCCGGTAGTGGCTGTCGTAAATCGACTGAATGACGATTTCGCCCGAGTGCAGCTTGTACGTGTACGGAACGTGGTGAAAGAAGAGCAGCAGATCGTCGGGGGTGGTTGCAGCCGATTCGTAGATCTTCGCCACCTCCGGCGGATACTGGCCCACGAAGCCCGTTCCTGTCGCGACGGTGCGGTCCATGCCGATGCCTTTGGCGTCATCGCGATGCCACTGGCCCCAGCCGTTACGCTCGCTGGACTCGATGTTCGGCCCGTAGTGGTTGCCGGTTACGTCGGTGAGCGTCTGTGCGCCCAGCGGGCCGGTGTAATCCACGTAGGCGGGCCAGGACTGCATGAGCATCTTCGGGACGGTCGCGACGACCGCGGGGTCCGTGCCGACGGTCTGTCGCGTCCACTCCTCGGCGATCTGTTGGGCCGTGAGGTTCGGGTTCCAGGCCAGGCGGCCGAAGGCGTAGAGATTGGCCATCGCCAGCGGCGCGCCCAGCCAGCCGTCGCGCCCCACGCAGGAGACGCCGACGATGCCGCCCAGCGGCTGGTGAAAGCTCTTGCCTTCGATGATTTCTTTCACCGGGGTGGAACGATTTTCGGCGCGAAGATCGAAGTCGAGCATCAATTTCCACATGGGCGCGAGATAGACCAGATGGCGCTGTTGGCCCGTGTACTCCTGCGTAATCTCCACTTCCATGGCTTCGCTGGTCTTTTCGAGGCCGGCAAAGAGCGGCGAGACCGGCTCACGGGCCTGGAAGTCGATCGGACCATATTTAATCTGCACGAGGACGTTCGCGGCGAACTTGCCATCGAGAGGATGAAAAATCTCGTAGGCGGCGCGGGCGCGATCGGCCTTGAGATCGTTGTAGTCGAGGTGATTGTTATAGACGAAGGCGCGATAGAGCACCACGCCGCCGTGGGGCGCAAGCGCGTGGGCCAGCACGTTGGCGGCATCGGCGGCTGTACGCCCGTAGCTCGCCGGTCCGGGCTGGCCTTCGGAGTCGGCCTTGACGGTGAAGCCGGCGAAGTCGGGAATCTGCGCGTAAATTGCGTCGACCTTCGCTTGCCACCAGGCCGCGACGGCAGGGTCGAGCGGATCGAAGGTTTTGAGGCCGCCGATCTTTTCCGGGCTTGCGATGTCCACGCTGATGGCCAGCCGAACGCCCCACGGCCGCATTGCGTCGGCGATGCGCTTGAGGCCGGCAAGCATTTGCGGATCGAGAAACTGCGCCGCTCCGTTCACGTTGTTCACATTGCAGCCGTCGATGCCAACCGAGGCCAGCAGCCGCGCATATTCGCGGACGAGGCCCAGATCTGCGCGCACCTTGCCGCCCTCGAAGAAGATCGATCGCCCGCCGTAACCGCGCTCGACCGTGCCGTCGGCGTTGTCCCACTCATCCACCCAGCGGATGGGCAGGGCGGGCGTTTCGACTGTATCGAGGCGCGTGAGACTCTGGCCGTCCGCCAAAAGCCGCAGGAGGGCAAAGGCTCCGTAGAGAGCGCCGCGCGGGTCCGAACCGGCGACGATCACAAGCGGCCGTCCGCGCCAGGTGATCCGCTCGAGCCAGAAGCCATCCGGCCCCGGCTGCTGTGCGGGCAGGGCGAGACCGGGAAATGCCCGATGGATTTCGTCGAGCGTGCCGACAACGATTGCCCCTTGGCTGCCGGCTTTGTGCGCAGCAGGTGACGAGCCGTAGAGGCGGGCGATGCCTTCGGAGAGTTCCTTGGCCGCAGTTTCTTCGAGCGCGTTGTGGCCAAGCGCCCGCACAGCCGCCGAAACCGGCAACGCGCCGTGAAGATCGCCGCGACTCAGCCAGGTCCGGTTCGCCACTGCCGTTTGTGCCGCCGCTCCCGCCGCTCCCGCCGCACCGATCCATACACTGGCCAGGATTGCAAGAAAATCGCTTTTCTTGAATGTCGTAAAGCGCCCGCTCGCCATCGTTCCGCCCTCTCGAACGTTCTATCACCTTTGAGGGCCGGCAACCAAGCGCGCCCGCACGAATTCTTCGCAGATCAATCGGCAAGCATGGCCCGGCGCAATCCACGCACCGCGTTGGCCAGATAGATGGCGTCGGCTTGAAGCAGATCGTCGCGCGTGAGCACGCGCTCTTCGATCTCCGGCCGCGTGGCCAGCAGATGCCGCCGGTAAACGCCGGCCAGCAGCCCGCAGGCGATGGGCGGCGTGTACCAGCGGCCGTCTTTTTCAAGAAAGACGTTGCTGATCGCGCCTTCGGTCAGTTCGCCGCGCCGATTGAAAAACAGCGCATCGGCGCATCCCTCCTGCGTGGCCTGCGCCAAGGCGCGCGCGTAGAGCGGACGATGCGTGGTTTTGTGAAAAAGCATCGGATCGGCGGGATCGGTGCGCTCGGAGGCGATGCGCACGCGAATCGTGGGCGGATTCTCATCCTGCGCGGGAAGCATTTCGTCTCGGATCGAGAAAAAGCCCTCAGCGTCGAGCAGCAAACGCACTTTTCGGGGCAATTCATCCGTGAATCGCCGCGCGTACTGATCGAGCGCCGCTTGGAGGGCCTTTCGTTCGCAGGGAAAATCGAAGTAGTCGGCCGAGTCCGTCAGCCGGTCGAGATGCAGCTCGACGAAGGAATACGCGCCCTTCCAGAGCAGCGACTCGACGAGCGAAAATCGTTCCGGCCGCTCCTGCTGACCGCCGGTGAGGAACTCGGCCTTGAGCAGGCACTCGCGGTACTCGGCCGCCGGCTCGGAGTCCATGACGATGCCGCTGCCGACGCCCATCGCGCCACGCAAGCCCGCGGGAGCGGCATCGAGCGCGAGCGTACGGATGGCGACGTTGAAGACGGTCTCGCGCGGGGAAAAAAAGCCGATTGCGCCCGTGTAGACGCCGCGCGGCTCACTTTCAAGCTGGGCGATCGCCTGCATGGCCCGTACTTTGGGTGCGCCCGTCACTGATCCCGACGGGAAAAGGGCGCGAAAGACCTCGTGGAAACCGGACTCAGGGCGCAGCTCAGCGCTTACGGTCGAGGTCATCTGCCAGAGCGTGCGGTAGCGCTCGACTGCGAAGAGCTGCCCGGCGCGCACGCTGCCTGTCTGCGCCACGCGGCCCAGATCGCTGCGCAGCAAATCGACGATCATCACGTTTTCACTGCGATTCTTCGGGTCGCTGCGCAGCCACTCGGCGATCGCGCGGTCTTCCTGCGCGTTGCGGCCGCGTGGCGCGGTGCCTTTCATCGGCCGGGTGACGATGCGCCGGGTGGCGCCCTCGCTTTCGAGGCGAAAGAACAGCTCCGGCGAAAAGGATTGCACGTAGCGGCCCCGCTCCCAGTGCAAAAATGCGCCGTAGTCCACCGGCTGGCGGGCGCGCAGGCGCGCATAGAGCGTGGCCGCGCTTTCGTGGAGATGCAGACGAAAAGGCGCGGTCAAGTTGAGTTGATAGATGTCGCCGGCGCGGATCAGCTCGTGTATCGCGGCGATACACCCAGCGTAGTCGCTCGCATCCAGAGCAAACCGGGCGCAAATTTCCTGCGCCGGCGCGGAATCATCGTCGTCTGCGTTCGCGCTGCCGCCAAGTGTCGCCAGCTCCGGCGGCTGGCCGTCGACGAATCTTCCCGTTGTGTGGTCGAACACATGGCCGCGTTCGTAGAGGCCGAACCAGGCCAGCGGCTGGTCTTCGCGGCCGGGGCGCATCGCGGCCTTTGGCTCGAAGCAGATCCCGCATTCGTAGCTGAAAAAACCTGCCGCGCACCAGCCTTGGGCCACGGCGTTTTCGATCTCGCGAAAGAGCGCGGGAATCTCTTCCGGCCGGCGCGCCACGCAGAGACGCTCCGGAGCAACGAACAGGCGCGTCCACGGCTTGTCTTCCGAGCGGCTTTGCCGCCCGCTCTCCAGAAGCACGGAGGCCGGCATTCGCTCCACCAGTTCGCAAACTTCAGCGGGTAGCGGGTGCCGGCTCATCGTTGCAGCAGACAAAGGAAACTACGGTTGGACGGTGAGCACCATCGTGGTGCTGTTCGTGACGGCGACGACGCCGTCCGTCGATTGCCCGGTGATGGCGATGTTGAATGTGCCCAAGGACGTCTGGTGCGGGTTGGTCACCGGGTAGTTGTGATAATAGTAGAGCGGATTGCAGCCGGTGGTTCCGAGCAGGGTCACAAGCCCCACGAGCAGAACCAGCGCAAGCCGATGGAGCCAGCGGCGGCGGCGCGCTCCCCAGCCCAGCCCGCCCAGTCCCAGCAGGCCGGGCAGCAGGATGGCCCAGGCGACGGGCGAGTTTCCGGGGCCGACAGGCGCGGCAGGCGGCGTCGAGCGGACGGTCGCCGAGGTCGTTTGAATCACCATATCGCTGGTGACGCCTTCGTCCTGTCCCGGCTGAATCTCGACGTTCGTTGGCGTGAACGAGCAACTGGACTCGCTGGGCAGCCCCGCGCAGGAAACCGTGACGAAGGTCGGCGCCCCGGTGGTCGAAAGCGAGGCCACGAACTCCTGGGAGGGCGTCACGGTGATCGTCGCCGTTCCGGATTGTCCCGCTGTGAGTACCATTGCGCCGGAGTTGATCGGCGAAATGTTTGAAACCGAAACCACGAAATCCGACGAACATTGCGCAGAGATGGATTCAGACGCGGACGATGAAGTCGAAGCCGCATCACTCGTACTGCCGGTATAGACGGCCGACAGCGTGTGCGAACCGTTGGCCAGGAACAGAGTCACCGTCGCATGTCCCGTCGCGTCGAGCGAGGCGCTGGCGATCGTTGTGGGCGTGGCCGTGGGGCTGGTCGCATCCTCGATGTTCACCGTGCCCGAAGGCGTTCCGCTCGCGCTGGAGACGCCGACCGTCAGCGTGGTCAGCGTCGTGGTCATCGGGTTGGCGGTGGTCGAGGCCGAGCAGCTCTGCGTGCTCGACTGCGCCGTCAGCGTGGTGGTGGTCGAGGTCTGGCCCAGGACGCGCGCCGCAGGCAACACCGCCAGCGCCACGCCCAACCCCGCAATCCAAGAAAGCCGCAAACCGCGGCACTGTTTGCCTATCACGTGCACCTGCTCCAACTCTTCAAGAAGATCGCGCCACGCCCCGCGGCGGCGCGCCGGTTTGACTCCGCGTAAGCCTCTATTGTATCCGCCGGGGGCGCTAGCCAGCCAACCCTCTGCGCTTTGTCCTCGCCCGCGCTCTCCGAGGATGAAAATTGCTCTCCTAACCCTGATTAGACGCTCGACCGGCAGGAACGCCACCCGCCCTGCGCGCTATGCTTGCAGCGTGAGGTGCCTGGCCATGTGTTCCACCGCTCGACGGCCCCAGCTCGCCCATCTGACTGCCGCGCTCGACGAACTCCGCGCCAAGGGCACGCACGTCCGCCTGCGCGTGCTTGACGACCAGCAGGCCCCGGTCTGCCACTACGACGGACGCGAGGTCGTCAATCTGGCCAGCAACAATTATTTGGGCCTGGCCAACCACCCCCGGCTGATCGAGGCCGCCGTTGCCGCCACGCGCGCCTTCGGGGTCGGATCGGGGGCTGTGCGCACCATCGCCGGCACCATGCGCATCCACATGGACCTCGAAGAAAAGATCGCCCGCTTCAAAAACGTCGAGGCCTGCGTGGTTTTTCAAAGCGGATTTACGGCCAACGCCGGTACGGTCGGCAGCCTGCTCGGCAAAGAGGACTTCATTCTCTCCGATGAGTTGAACCACGCCTCGATCATCGACGGCGCACGGCTTTCGCGGGCCACGATCAAGGTCTTTCGGCACAAGGACGTGGCCCACTGCGAGCAGCTTCTCCAGGAGCTCGAAAAAACTCCGGGGCGCAAGCTGATCATTACCGACGGCGTCTTCTCGATGGACGGCGACATCGGCCCGGTGGACCGGCTTGCCCGCCTGGCCGAGCAGTACGGCGCCATCCTGATGGTGGACGATGCGCACGCCTCGGGCGTTCTGGGCCGCAACGGGCGCGGGTCGGTCGATCACTTCGGCATGCACGGCAAGGTCGATGTGCAGGTGGGCACGCTCTCGAAGGCGATTGGCGCGCTGGGCGGCTACGTCTGCGGCTCGCGCGACCTGATCGATTATCTCTACCATCGCGCGCGGCCGTTTCTCTTCTCCACCTCGCATCCGCCGTCGGTGGCGGCTACGTGCATCGCGGCCTTCGATCTTCTGGAGCGGGAGCCGGAGCGCATCGAGCGGCTCTGGGCCAACACGCGCCGCTTTCAGGGCGAACTCCGGCGCCTGGGCTTCAACCTCGGCGGCGTCACCACGCCGGCCACGGAGACGCCCATTACGCCGATCCTCGTCGGCGAGGGCCGCGCGGCCATGGAGTTCTCGCAATCGCTCTTCGACGCGGGCGTGATGGCCACCGGCATCGCCTTCCCCACGGTTCCCGAAGGCAAGGCGCGCATCCGCGCCATCGTCACCAGCGAACACACCCCGGCCCAGCTCGACCGCGCCCTCGAAACCATCGAGCGCGTGGCCAGGCGGATGGGGATTTTGGGGTAAAATCCAGCTAACGGCCAGACGGAAAGCTGCCGACATGACTGCAAGTGATTGGATTTCCATTGCCGGGACCGTCGCAAGCGTAGTGGGGCTCGTCTTCAGTTGGATGGCCTGGGTTCAGGCAGCCAAAGCGAAAGTAGCCGCGAAGGAAGCCGCCGATGCGGTTCGCACACGCAATTTATCCCACGAATTCACTCGGTGGTCTGTAATAGCGCGGGAATTGCTCGGCGCGGTGTGGCAGTTGCACTTAGAGAACGCTCGTCGCGCAGCGACCGAATTGCTCGGCGTTTTGGCGAAAAATAGAGGATGGCAGGCCGGACTCAAACGTGAGAGTTTCGTCCTCGAAGTGGACGAGATAATCCGGCTTTTGAGTCTGGTCAGCAAATATCTGACGGAAGAGGCAGTCTTTGAGGGAAAGCGGGCCAAAATCGCGGAACATTGCGAGGTGATCTTCCGCAGGCTGAATGAGATTTCTGGGACCTTTGACGCGGAGGTAGAGAGATTATGAGCGACGCAGAACTGAACAAAGCCGCACTTCTCATTGCGAAGCTCCTGCTCCGCACGCGCGAGGGCAGGGTCCAATGGAAACACTTTTCTGAGCGCGAAATGTTCCAAAACTTTTTCGGGACTGATAGTACCCCTTGCCGCTACTTCAAAGCACCTCTCGAGTCGGATCTGGAAGCAATTGTCGGTGAAGACACAGAACAAGTGGGCTTTGAGCTATTAGGAGTATCGCCGAGCGGAGAAAAACAGTTAGCTGTGCAAGTGTTGTTGCCTCATTCTTTTGGAAAGAGCGAGCAGATTAGTCCCGAAAGCATTGTGTACCGCGATATCAAAGAGTTACTGAATCTCGCTGAAAATCCTAAGACGGTCTCCGACGATCGCCGGTATTTACAGGCCCTCACTTACCTCGACAAGATCGCGGTCTAAAAGCCCTCATGATCGCTCACCTGCGCGGCAAACTCATCTTCAAGCAGCCTGGCCAGGCCGTTGTTGAGGCTGGCGGCGTGGGCTACGATGTGGCCATCTCCGTGCCCACGTTTACGGCGCTGCCTTCGCTGGGGGCGGAAACCTCGCTGCATATTCACACCCAGGTCAGCGACAGCCAGATTGCGCTCTTCGGTTTTCACGACCGCGAGGAAAAGCGGCTCTTCGAGCGGCTGATCACCGTGGGCGGCGTGGGGCCGAAGCTGGCCATCAAGATGCTGAGCGGTCTTTCGCCGGAGCGCACCGTGCAGGCCATCCGCGCACAGGATCATGCGCAGTTGACGCGCATTCCCGGAGTCGGCAAAAAACTGGCCGAGCGGCTGGTGGTCGAACTCAAGGACAAGCTCGACGACTTTGCCGTGGCGCCCACGCCGCAGGCCGTGCAGGGCCCGGCTGTGGACGACGTGCTCTCGGCGCTCGTCAACCTGGGCTACCAGCGGGCCGCGGCGGAAAAAGCCGTCGAGCAGGCCGTCGCCAAAGACAAGGCGCTCGCCGCCGACTTCGACGGGCTCTTCCGCGGGGCGCTCAAGACGATTCGCTAGCCCGCATGTCTCACTGGCAGTTTGTCGGTCTGGTTGAGTCGGGGGCGGGAAATTTTGCGGGAAAGGGCGTCTTATCCAGGGCAAATGCATTTCAGCTTGCGGGATGATTTTGTTTGGAAAGGGCACGGCTGAAGCCGTGCCCTTTCCAAGCTGTTCCACGGCCTGCGCAAGGAAGG